>DAOUCN010000233.1:0-22076 GCA_034431995.1 Chloroflexota bacterium
CTCGTCGGCGGCAGGCAACGAGCCGGGGCTATCGTCGCACCATCCGGAGCGGGCAGGCGTGGTGCGCTCCTTCCAGCCTACCGGCCACCGGCACACGGCGGAGATAGTACAGGAGCTGACCTTCGGCGGCGTCAAGCCCGTGGTGCACTTCTCGGCCACATCGGTGGAGCTGGTGCGGGGGGTGCTGGCCACGGCCCACTGCACGCTGAAGGAAGACCTGGAGGAGAAGGTCATCTGGCAGGCGTACCGGGAGGTCTACGGAGCAGAGCCGTTCATGCGCATCGTCAAGGACCGCGCGGGCGTCTATCGCTATCCGGAGCCGAAGATTCTGGCCGGCTCGAACTACTGCGACGTCGGCTTCGAGCGCGATCCCCGTTCTCGCCGCCTGGTGGTGATGGCCGCCCTGGACAACCTGATGAAGGGGGCGGCCGGCAACGGGGTGCAGGCCATGAACGTGATGCTCGGCTGGCCAGAGACGACGGGGCTGGAGTTCCCGGGGCTGCATCCGGTGTAGTATAGACACCCTCTGCGGGCAACGCACAAACCGCAGAGTACGCAGAGAGCACAGAGATGTTGCGCCTGCTCTCTGTGTCCTCTGTGTTCTCTGTGGTTTCTACTCAAACAGCGCCTGGACGAACTCTTGAGCATCGAACTCGGCCAGGTCGTCGAGCTTTTCGCCCACGCCCACGAAACGGATGGGCAGGCCGAGCTCTTTCGTAATGGCGAAGGCAATGCCGCCTTTGGCCGTGCCGTCCAGCTTGGCCAGGATGATGCCCGTGACCTCCACGGCAGCGGTGAACTGGCGGGCCTGGGCCAGGGCGTTCTGACCGGTGGTGGCGTCAATGACCAACAGCACCTGATGGGGTGAGCCGGGCACCTGCTTCTCGCACACGCGCTTGATCTTCTTGAGCTCTTCCATCAGGTTGAACTTGGTGTGCAGGCGACCGGCAGTATCCACGATGAGCACATCGGCCTGGCGCGCCTGGGCGGCCTGGATGGCGTCGAAGACGACCGCGCCCGGGTCGCCGCCCGACTGCGTGCCGCCAATGACGGGAGCGCCCGCTCGCTGCCCCCAGATGGTGATCTGCTCGCCGGCGGCGGCGCGGAAGGTATCGGCGGCGGCCAGGATGGGCGTTCTGCCCTGTCCCTGGTAGTAGCGGGCCAGCTTGGCGATGCTGGTGGTCTTGCCCACGCCATTGACGCCCACGACCAGGATGATCTCTAGGCCAGATGGCCTGGGCACAGGCTGAGTCGTGCGCTCAGGCGCGCTCAGGATGGCAAGCAGCTCCTGTTGTAGGGCCTGCTGGATGCTGGCCGCATCGCGCATCTTTTCTTTCGTCGCCCGCGCCCGCACCCTCTCGACCATCTCGATGGTTGTTTGCACGCCCACATCGGCCTGGATGAGCAACTCCTCAAGGCTCTCCCAGACCTCCGGGCCCGCCTCACCCCGGCCAAACAAGCCGCCGATGCGGCCAAAGAAGGACTGGCGCGTGCGCGTCAGTCCTTGCTCAATGCCCCTCTTCTGCCGACCAAACACGGGATGCCTCGCTCCATCGTGGTTGGCCCTATTATAGCACACGGACGGGAACGGCGGCAAATGCCGCGACATCGGTTGACGCTGTTGCCCTTTCCGTGTATAATCCCAGCGACATGAGGAGGCGGTTGTTCGGAGATGCATGACCTGATTATCATTGGTGGCGGCCCGGCGGGGCTGGCGGCGGGTCTCTATGCCTGCCGCGCCCGCTTGAACACCATCCTGCTCGAGCGTGGCGTGCCTGGAGGCCAGATTGCACTGACCAACCTGGTGGAGAACTATCCGGGCATCGAGTCCATGGGAGGGCTGGAGCTGGCGGAAGCCTTCAAGCGCCATGCCGAGAGATACGGTCTGCAGGTGTTGTACGGCATGGTGACCGGGATCGAGATTGACGGCAAGGTGAGGCGGGTCCACGCCGAGGACGGGTCGCAGTATGAGGGCAAAACGCTGATCATCGCTACGGGCGCTGACCATGCCAAGCTGCATGTTCCAGGCGAGGAGGAGCTCGCAGGCCGGGGCGTGTCGTATTGCGCCGTGTGCGATGGCGCGTTCTACCGCGATCGGCCTGTGGCCGTGATCGGCGGCGGTGATTCGGCCATTGATGAGGGGCTGTACCTCACCCGTATCTGCAGCAAGGTGACGGTCATCCATCGGAGGAACCAGTTGCGGGCGGCCAAGGTGCTCCAGGAGCGCGCCTTCAACAACCCCAAGATGGAGTTCATCTGGGATACGGTGGTGGAGCGGGTCATCGGCCAGGATGCCGTCGAGAAGCTGGCCCTGCGCAACGTGAAGACGGGCCAGCGCAGCGAGCTCGTGGTGGACGGCGTGTTTGTCTACGTCGGTCTGCTGCCCAACACGGCGTTCCTCAAGGGCGTGGTGGCCCTGGACGAGAGCGGCTACGTGCCCACTAACAGCAAGATGGAGACGAACGTGCCGGGCGTCTACGCCGTGGGCGACGTCCGTCCCGGCACACTGCGGCAGATCGTGACCGCTGCCGCCGACGGCGCGATGGCGGCCATGCAGGCGGAGCGGTATATCGGGGAGGAATGGGGAACGGAGTAGGGGGAACGAGATATCGGGTGAGGGGGTGCGCAATGGCAACGCAAAGGCTAGCGCAGATGACAGACGCAAAGGCGCTCTTTGAGGCTCTGAGCGCGGATGGGCTGGTCGTTGTTCCGCTCAAGAAGTACACGGCTCTCCTGTAGACCATCAGGGAACTGAGGGAGCGTCTTCAGGATGTTGAGGACTCAAGGCTCATAGATGAGATTGACGCAGACCCGAACACGCGATGGCAACCCTTCGCCCAGATCGAAGCGGAAATGATCAAGGAAGGGATCCTGACAGGTGTATGAGGTCCTCGTGGAGACACGGGCAGGCAAGAGGTTGCGTCGCTTGCCGGCCGACGTGCAGCGTGACCTGGCACAGGCCATCAGGAGCCTGGCGGCAGATCCACGGCCCAGAGGGTGCCGCAAGATACGTGGCAAGACGGATTGCTGGCGCATGGCGGTGCGCGGAGACTACCGCGTGCTGTATAGGGTGCGCGAACATGCCAAGCAGGTGGTAGTCCATGATGCAGGCTGACGAGAGAAGGATACCTATGACTAAGATGGCGCAGGAGGGTGCGAAGCGATGAAGGTCGTGGTTACAGGCGGCGCGGGCTTCATCGGATCGCATGTTGTGGATGCCTTTGTCAATGCGGGCCATCAGGTCGTGGTCGTGGATGACCTTTCCACCGGACGCAAGGAGAACCTGAATCCGAAAGCGCGCTTCTATCAGATAGATATTCGCTCGGATGGGCTGGAAGAGGTCTTTATCAAGGAAAAGCCGGCGATCGTCTCGCACCAGGCGGCCAGGGCCAACGTGCGCGAGTCCATGGAAAAGCCGATCCTTTACGCCGATGTCAATGTCCTGGGCTCGCTCAACCTCTTGGAGATCTGCCGCAAGCACGGCGTCAAGCGCGTCATCTATGCCTCGACCGGAGGCGCAGTCTACGGCGAGCCTCAGTACCTGCCCGTAGACGAGAACCATCCTATCAATCCCTTGGACCCCTATGGGGCGAGCAAGCACCATGTGGAGCACTACCTGCACCTCTATTGGCTGAACTACAAGCTGCCTTACGTCATCCTGCGCTATCCCAATGTTTATGGCCCGCGCCAGGACCCCCTGGGCGAGGCGCGAGTGGTGGCCATCATCACGGGCAAGATGCTCAAGGGTGAGCAGGCAATCATCAATGGCAACGGCGAGCAAGAGCGCGACTTCGTCTACGTCGGCGATGTGGCTCGTTCCAATGTCCTGGCTGTTGAGCGCGGGGATAACGGCATCTACAACATTGGCTCCGGCATTGGCACCAACATCAACACCATCTTCGAGGAGCTGAAGAGGGCCACTGGATACAAGCTGCCTGCTGTCCATGGCCCCGCCAAACTGGGCGAGGTCTTCAAGATATACTTGAAGTCCGATGAGGCGAAGGGCGCGCTGGGGTGGCAGCCGACCGTTGGCCTGCGAGAGGGGCTTGAACGCACGGTGGCCTGGTTTCGCGGCTAGCCGGTGACGCTTCACGCATCACGTCTCACGCCTCATGCTTTGCGTGTTGCGTGTTTCGTGGGTGCATGCCGCACGAGTGAAACCCCCTGACGCCTGGTGCGTATAAGCAGGTGGAAGACGGCCCGGCCTTGGGCCGCCAATCACGGGAAGGAGAGAAAGCAATGGGCATTGGCAAGGAGTTCTTCGACACGTTGCAGGCGAAGGTGCTGGCTGTCATCCGCAGCCTGCAAGACCCCAAGCAGCAGGTCGAGCTGGCCATCAAGCAGCTTGAGGACCTGCTCAATGACTCCCTGAACAGGGCAGCCGAGGTGGCCGGGGAGGCTGGCCTCATTCGGCAGAAGGCCGTTTGGGAGCAGAAGCAGGCTGATGACTTCGCCCACTCTGCCCGCCTGGCCATGAAGAGGGCCAAGGACGAGCAGGCCAAGGGCGACGAGAAAGAGGCGGCCGAGTATGAGGACGCCGCCCGCCAGGCTCTGGAGATGCAACTCCAGCACCAGGACGTGGCCAACCAGTACAAGCAGCAGGCCGACGCTCTGGATGTTCAGGTCGCCAAGCTGCGGGATGAGCTGAGCAAGCTGCGCCTGCTCATCCACAAGCTGAAGGCCCGCAAGGCCGCCGTCGTCGCCACCGAGGCCCAGGCTGCCGCCGTGCGCAAGATCGGCCAGGTGGCCCAGGGCGCTGCCGACCTGGACGACATTCTGTCCATGTTCGAGCGCATGGAAGACAAGGCGACCCTGCAGCTCAAGACGGCCCAGGCGCGCGTGGAGCTGGCCAAGGATCCCGTGCGGGAGAAACTAGCCAAGCTCACCTACGACTCCCGGGTCGAAGAGGAGTTGCAGAAGCTGCGGGAAAGCGTGTAGCACCGTCGCCCTCACCCCGATCCTCTTCTTGTGGGAGAGGGGAATGGGGGGCCCTCACCCTGACCCTCTTCCTGTGGGAGAGGGGACAATGCGCTCCCTCTCCCGTGGAGAGAGGGGAAGGGTGAGGGGATAGAGCCATCCACTTCTTCTTCAGCTTGGGCGGTTCGGTCGCGCCCGGACCGCCCAAGCCTATGTCAGCCTGAGACTCGTCTGCACGAAGAGTCTCCCAGCAAAGCGGTGGCAGCATGAGACAACGGGTCGCCATTTTCCTCATTGTATTGCTGATAGCTGTGGGCGTCGTGGTCTGGCAAGTCCTTTTCCGCACGGGCAGTGGGTTGCTTGTGCGCAAGCCCGACGTGCAGGTCACGGTCGTCCACGCCTCGACTCTGGACCGTTGGCTGAACGCGGCCACAGAGGAGTTCAATCGGGAACAGAACAAGGTCGAGGGACACAAGATCAAGGTCAGGCTTTCCTCCATGGACGGCGTGGAGGCCATGACCAAGATCGGTCGCGGCGACCTTGTGCCCACGGTGTGGATTCCCGAGAGTACAGCTCTCCTCTATTCCACCAACGAGGAGCTGCGGGCTAAGACCGGCCGCGATGTGTTCCTGACCAGCGGTGAGTACCAACGCCGTGTGCTGGTGAGCACCTTCCTGGTGTGGATTCTGTGGGATGACCGGGCGCAGACGTTCCTGCAGAAGTATCCCCAGGTGGACTGGGATACCATCTACAGCCTGGTCACACAGCCGCGCGGCTGGGCCGACATCGGTGGCGACCCCAATTGGGGCTATGCCAAGTTCACGATTGCTGACCCCAACAGCGCCACCTCGGGCCTGATCAGCCTGGTGCAGGCCAGCTATTTCTACCACAAGAAAGTGCGCGACCTCACTAACGCCGATGTCGTAGACGAAGGCTACCAGAAGTTCGTGCGCGACATCCTGAACACTGTGGTAGACTTCGGCACCGGCAGCTCGGCCAACACGGTCAACGAGATCATCCTCTTTGGCCCATCCAAGACCGACGCGGCGCTGGTGGAAGAAGCGGCCTTCATTCAGAGCATCCAGCATGCCCAGAACCGCTGGGGCAAGCTGGACATCTTCTACCCGTCGGTCGTGCTCTGGCTGGACTATCCCTATGCCATCTACGTCAGCGAAAAGAGCACGGCGCTGGAGAAGGATGCAGCCTTGCTCTTCCAGAAGTACCTGGTCTCCGAGCCGCAGCAGAGGGCGGCCCTCAAACTCGGCTTCCGCCCTGGCAACCCGGACATCCCCCTCCTCGGTTCGGATAGCCCGTTCTCGCAGTTCCAGGACACGGGCCTGCGCGCCCAGTTGCCCCGCGGCACGGCAGCGCGGCTGCCCGACCGCTCGGTGTGGATTACCTTGCAGCAGTTCTTCAACCGCGTGGCCAGGCGGTAGAGGAATAGCCCATGTCTCGCCGTAGATACGCCAGCGACACTCAAAGCAATCTCCTGCCTATACTCTCGATGACAGCCCTGTTCCTGGTCGTCGTTTGCTTCATTGTGGCGATGATCGTGGTGACCATCGCCCGCGGCGACACCTCGGCGCGGGCCAAGAGCGAGACCATCAGCCTGACCCTCCTGGCCAGCCCGGAGAAGCAGAGCGTGTTAACCACTCTGGTTGAACGCTTCAACAAGACGCGGCCGAGGGTGGACAACAGGCCCGTTCAGGCGACGGTCACGTTTATGGAGTCCGGCGAGCTGATTGACGCGGTGCTGGCGGGGGGCGAGCAGCCGGTGGCGATCTGTCCGGCGTCCAGCACGTGGCTGACGCAGATCAATGCCGAGTGGAAAGCCCGCACTGGCAACGAGACCAACCTAGCGCCGAATCCGCGGCCGCTCTTTGTCTCGCCTATCGTCATCGGCATGTGGGAGAACATGGCGCGGGCCATGGGCTATCCCGACCAACAGATCGGCTGGAGCGAGATCATCAAGGCCACCCTCGACCCGCAAGGCTGGGGCGCCTTCAAGCATCCGGAGTGGGGGGCCTTCCGCTTTGCCCATGCCTCGCCTGATACGGACAGTGGCCGTCTCGCTATCCTAGCCGAGTTCTTCGCTGCCGCAGGCAAGGTGCGTGGGCTGACGGATGCCGACCTGGCAAATGCCTCTGTCCGTGCCTACGTGAGTTCTATCGAGAAGGGCATCGTCCAGTACGGCGAATCGGACGCAGCGTTGCTGGATTTCATGCGCCAGAGAGGACAGAGCGCCCTCAGTGCGGCGGTGATGGAAGAGCAGGCGTTGATCCAGTTCAACCTGGGCAAGCCAACCCAGCGGCTGGTGGCGGTCTATCCCAAAGAAGGGACCTTCTGGGCTGATCATCCCTATGTTGTTCTCGATGCAGGGTGGGTGGCAGCCGAGCAGAAGCAGGCGGCAAAGCTCCTGCTGGATTACCTGCTAGCGCCAGAGCAGCAGCGTGTCGTGCTAGCGGCGGGCTTCCGCCCTGGCAACCTGGACGTGGGCTTGGACGGCTCGCCCGTGTCGGTGGGCAATGGTGCCGACCCAGCCCAGCCGAAGACGCTGCTGGCTGTGCCCGATGCGAAGATACTGGCCGCCGTGCGCAATGCCTGGACGCTGACCAAAAAGCCGGCCAACATCTATCTCGTGGCCGACGTCTCTGGCTCCATGTCTGGCGACAAGATCGAGAAGGCCAGGCAGGGGCTGCTGGAGTTTGTCGCGTCCATTGCCGATACCGATCAGGTGGGGCTGTACAAGTTCTCCACGTCAGTAGAGAGAACTGTGCCGTTGGCTCGCCTGGATGTCCGGCAGCGGCAACGGCTAGAGGACGAGATCAATCGCATGGCTGCCGGCGGCAACACCGCCCTCTACCTGGTGACGCGTACAGCAGTCGAAGAGCTTGTGCGTAAGAACGACAAGAATAGCATCAATGCCGTGGTGCTCATGACCGACGGCAAAGAGACCATGGGCGGCTCCAAGTCGGCTGTCGTTGACTACCTGCGCGCCGTGCAGAGAGACGGCGAGAAGACGGGCTTGCAGGTCAAGGTGTTCTGCATCGCCTATGGCTCCGACGCCGACATGCGCGTCCTGAACGACATTGCCGACGCGACGTTGGGCAAGGCTTTGCCGGGCACGACGGAGACGATCAAGAGACTGTATAAGTTGTTGAGCACCTATTTCTGATGCGAGATCTACTCAAGAGTCCTGAACTAAAAATCGTGCTCGTCAATGCCCTGACGCAGCCGCTGGGTGCCCTCGTCCTGGCGCTGGCGATCATTATCGGCTTCTTCGTCTGGACGCCGTTTCTGCTCATCGGCATCGTGGGCTATCTGGCCATTGTGGCGTCCAGCCTGGCCGACGAAGCGGAGAACCGGCGCGTCGTGCAGGCCGAACTCCATCCGCCGCGCAAGATCGATCTGAGTGCGCTGACGGGAGCGTATCGTCAGGCCCTGCAGCAGGCGGTTGGCACGCAGCGCCAGATTGACGAAGCGGTGGCACGATCGTCGCCCAGTCTGCGAGAGACGCTCAGGCGGCTGACGGCCGACGTGGACGATTTGATAGGAGCGGTGTACGATATTGCCCTCCAGGCCCAGGACGTGCAGGCGTCGCTGTCGGCAATTGACCGCTCTGGCCTGGTGGCCGAGATTGGCCGTCTGGGCCGGCTTGAGGCTTCTGCGCCCAGCGATTACCTGAAGGGACAGTACCGGGCCACGCTGGAAGCGAAGCAGGAAGAGCTGGCGAACCTGAACACGGTCACGGAGGCCTTGCAGCGCTGGCAAGCGCAGTTGGCTCACGCCCAGGCCAGCCTGGCCGAGATCCTGAGCCAGATCCTGAAGATCAAGTCCTCGGCTATTATGCAGGCGACGTTTAGGACAGACGGCCTGTCGGAGAACCTGCGCGAGCAGACCACCGCCCTGCGGGAAACGGCCAAGGCCTTCGAGAAGCTCCATGCGGAAAGGGTATAACTTCTGCCCGCGCTGCGGGGGAAGCCTGGCCTGGGGACGCCCCCACGGCACGGACGGCGAGCCAGAGCAGCCGGTCTGCCAGAGCTGCGGCTTTGTCTTCTGGCAGACGTCCAAGCCGTGCGCCGGTGTGCTGGTCGTGCGGGACGACAGGCTGCTCCTCATCCAGCGGGCCATCGAGCCGTACAAGGGCTGGTGGGACATACCCGGCGGCTTTCTCGCCGAGGGCGAGCACCCCGAGGCAGGAGCCGTGCGTGAGGTACGAGAAGAGACAGGTCTCGACATCCGGCTGACCGGCTTTGTTGGCATCTTCATGGACGTGTATGAGACGAGCGGCGAGGCAACGCTGAATGTCTTCTACACTGGCGAAGTGGTGGGCGGCGGCGAGATGGCAGGGAGCGATGCCTCTGGCTTGCGCTGGTTTCACAAGTATTCTCTGCCGGATGAGATTGCCTTCGTATGCTGCCGCCAGGCGATTGAGGCGTGGAAGAAACGATGAACCGATACTCAGTGCTCTCAGTGTCCTCTGTGGTTCTCATGCTGCTGGCAGGAGTTCTCATCGCCGGGTGTAGTATTCGCGGGCCGCGCTATAAGGGCGTGGTCAAGGTGGGTGTGGCTGCGCCCCTGAGCGGCGACCTGGCCGATGGCGGCGATTCGGTGGAGAAAGGGGCGCGCCTACAGGCCGAGCGCATCAACAGACAAGGTGGCCTGCTGGGTTACAAGATCGAAGTGGTCGCCATGGACGATGAGGCCGACGACGCGGTCGCGCTCGATGTGGCTGCCGAGCTGATCGCCGAGGGCGTCAAGGCTGTAGTGGGACACTACAACAGCGGCCAGAGCATCCCGGCCTCGGCGGTCTACAGCAAGGCCAAAGTCATCATGATCACCCCCACCAGCTCCAACCCTGATCTCACGAAGCAGGGCCTGCCCTATGTCTTCCGGGTCAACCCCACCGACGAAGCGCAAGGGCCACAGCTTGCCCGTTTCGCCATTGAGAAGCTGGGCAAGCGGCACATCGTTATCATCCACGACGAGACAGACTATGCCAAGGGACTGGCCGGGGAGTTTACCAAGGCTGCCAACAACCTGGGCGTCGCACCTGTCCTTACTGTCCTTGCCCGGAGTGGCCGGGATGACTATGCCGATGTCCTGACCAGGGTGAAGGCTGCGAATCCAGACCTGGTTTTCGGGGCCATTGACTACCCTGCCGCCGAGGTCATGCTCCTCAACAAGAAGCAACTGGGCATGATCAATGAGTGGTTGTTCGGCGATGCAGTGTTCCAGTACGAGGTGATCCTCACCACCGGCTCGGCCAGTGAAGGGATATATGTCAGTTCTTTCGTTCCTTCTATTCGTGGTCTGGAGCGGGCCGATGCGAAGGAGTTCATCAAGGAGTATCGGGAGCTATTCAATCGCAATCCGGGACCGGACTCGGTGCCCGGCGCGTTGGCGCTGGACGTGTGGGCGCGGGCGGTGAAGGCGGCGGGAAGCTTCAGCGCTGACGCGGTGGCCGCGGCGATCAAGAAGCTCCAGTTCACGGCCCCCATCACGAATCTATCCATCGCATATGACCAGAAGGGAGACCTGGTGAACCAGGTCATCTACATCTCACAGGTGCGCGAGGGGCAGTTCGTCGCGGTGGAAACGAAGTAGATCGCGAAAGGCGACCGCGAAAGGCGATCGCGAAAGGCGCGAGAGACGCGAAAAGCGCGAAAGGCGCGAGGGACGCGAAAGGCGATCGCGAAAGACGCGAGAGACGCGAAAGGCGCGAGACCCGCGAAAGGCGCGAGAGACGCGAAAGGCGCGAGAGACGCGAGAGGCGCGAAAGGCGCGAGAGACGCGAAAGGCGCGAAAGGCGCGAGAAACGCGAAAAGCGCGAAAGGCGCGAGAGACGCGAGGAGCGAGTAGGGCAGCGGAGAGGGAGTGGTGGATATGGATGCAGCGCTTGAGTTCATCGTCAAGGCAGTCCTGGCTCTGGTTATCGTCTGGGCGCTGTGGCGCGTGTCCTTCGTGTTTTTCTGGATGGTCCAGCCATTCCTGGCAGGCTTCATCGCCGGCTTGCTCGTGGCCATCCTGTTCGCCATTCGCCTGAAACGGTGAGCCTGTGGACACCTTACGTGAGAAAATCAGTCAGGCCGTCTCCATCCTGCGGGAGCTAGACAAGGATGTCTGGCTCATCTTTGTGCGCGAGACCACTGAGCTCGCCGATCCGAGCTTCAAGCTGGTGTCGCCGACAGGGGTAGTGTGGCAGTCGGCGCTGATCTTCGCCCGCAACGGCGGGGCGATCGCCATCGTAGGCCATTTCGATGCCGAGGGGTTTCGCCGCAGCGGCCTATTCTCCGAGGTCATTGGCTATCACGAGAGCATCGGCCCCGACCTGCGCCGTGTCCTGACCCGTATCAATCCCCGCCAGATCGCCATCAACTACTCGCCCAGCAACCACGCAGCCGATGGCATGACCCACGGCATGTATATGGTCTTGCAGAACCTACTCGCCGACACGCCCTTTGTGAACCGGCTGGCGTCTGCCGATGACATTGTCTCGCGCCTGCGCGGGCGCAAGTCTCCCAGCGAGGTGACATTGATTCGAGCCGCCGTTGGGGTGACGGAGGAGCTGCTGGCAGCCCTGACCTGTGAGCTACACCCTGGGCGGAGCGAGAGGGAGATCGCTTCCTTGCTGCATGGCTGGATGAGCGAACGGGGCCTTCAGCCCGCCTGGGACCTGGACCACTGCCCAGTGGTCAACACGGGGCCGGAGAGCGTTGTAGGCCATGCGGCTCCGTCTGACCGGCGCATTGAGCGCGGGCACATCGTCCATCTGGATTTCGGTGTGCTCAGAGAAGGCTTCTGCTCTGATTTGCAGCGCGTCTGGTATCTGCGCCGTCGGGGCGAATGTGGAGCGCCCAGGGGTGTGCTCCGTGCCTTTGCCGCTGTGCGTGGGGCCATCGAAGCTGGGGCTGTGGCGCTGCGGCCAGGGGCAGTGGGATGGCAGGTGGACGACGCTGCCCGGCGGTACATTGTGAGTGCTGGATACCCAGAATACCAGCACGCTCTGGGCCATCAACTGGGGCGGACGGCTCACGACGGCGCGACCATTCTCGGCCCGCGATGGGAGCGCTACGGCGACACGCCGCTGGGTGTTGTGGAGGCGGGAAACGTCTATACGCTAGAGCTTGGAGTGCCGACGGAGGCGGGCTTCGTCGGGCTGGAAGAGGACGTGTTGGTCACCGCGCAGGACTGCCAGTATCTCAGCACGCCTCAGACCGACATCTGGTACACGTAGGACTTTGCGTCGCAGTTGCGCGCTGGTGTAGGGTGTGCTATAATACCCCAGCCCTGATGAACCTGCAGGGCCCCCGCTCTGCGGGGTATTACACGGGGTGGGGCTTGCTGCCCGCTTTCCTTGTTGAGGGTTGGATTGGTATGGCTGATCTGATTCGTTCGGTTGAGGAAGCTGCTCGCAAGAGCGATGTGCCCCAGTTGCGGCCCGGCGATACTGTGCGCGTGCACGCCAAGGTCGTAGAAGGAAACCGAGAGCGCATCCAGGTCTTTGAGGGCGTGGTCATGCGCCTGCGCAAGGGTGACCTCAAGACCAACTTCACTGTGCGCCGCATCTCCCATGGGGTCGGTGTCGAGCGCACGTTCCTTCTCCATTCGCCGCGAGTGGACAAGATCGAGGTCCTGCGTCACGGACACGTGAGGCGGGGTCAGCTCTACTACTTGCGTGGGCGCACGGGGCGGGCGGCGCGCATTCGCGAGCAGCGGCTGGCGGCCAAGGGGCTGGGTGAGGCTGTCGCTGCCGAGCCTGAAGAGGAGACTACAGAGGCTGCGACCGACAGCGAGGAGCAGCAGGAGTAGATGGGGCGTCCCTTCCCCAGTATGGACGAAGAGCTGGCCCTCCGTGAGCAGGGCTATCGTCTGATAGCCGGGCTGGACGAGGTGGGCCGGGGAGCCTGGGCGGGGGACGTGGTGGCAGCAGCGGTGATACTCCCGGGCGAGGCGGGCGTTCTTGCTCGCCTGCGGGGCGTGCGGGACTCCAAGCGACTGACACCCCGGCAGCGATCGTTCCTGTGCGATGTGATTCGCCGCGAAGCGGTGGCGGTCGGTGTGGGGGGCGTGTCCGCGGCCGAGATTGACCGCCTGGGTATTGTGGCTGCGACGCGGCAAGCGATGGCGCTGGCCCTCGCCGATCTGAACCTGGTGCCTGATTTCATATTGATAGACGCTTTGCGTCTCCCCGATGTACGGCTGCCTCAGAAGGCGATCGTGCGGGGAGACGCTTGTTGTCTATCTATTGCGGCTGCGTCCATTGTCGCGAAGGTCAGCCGGGATATGGCCATGGTCGAACTCGACGCCCTCTATCCCGGCTATAGTTTTGCCCGTCACAAGGGCTATGGCACGGCCATGCACCGTCAGGCGCTGCAAGCTCTCCAGCCGTGCCCGATCCACCGGTTCAGCTATGCACCAGTGCGCGCGCTGGCTGGCCGAGAGACGCGTGGTTGCGGCGCGAGGACGACATGAGCGATGCGCGGCGGGGGCTGGGCAATCTAGGTGAGCGGCTAGCTGCCGAATACCTGCAGCAGCACGGCTATCTGATCCGCGAGCGCAACTATCGGGTGCCGCTCCTGGGGGAAATTGACATCGTGGCCGAGGAGGGCGGCTGTCTGGCCTTCGTTGAGGTGCGTACTCGACGCGGCCGCACGTATGGCACACCTGAGGAATCCATCACTGCCGCCAAGAAGCTGCGGCTGGTGGAGCTGGCCATGAGCTACCGTCAGGCCCACGAGGGGGAGCCCTTGCCCCTCGATTCGCGGATAGATGTTGTGGCGATCGAGTTGACGCCTGCGGGCCGCCTGTTTCGCATTGAGGTCATCAAGAACGCCGTAGGCGCGTAGCCATCGCCGGTGGGTGTTGTTCACATCATGCGTATTGATGTCGTATCGTTTGTAGTCTGCCGGTGTTTATGCAAGTGACTGATCACAAGGAGGTGTGGCGTGCCTGCAGGCCGTCGCGTTGTCGTCACCGGGCTGGGAGCAATCACACCACTGGGGCTGGATGTACCCACCACGTGGCAGGGTCTGATCGAGGGACGTTCCGGCGCTGGCCCCATCACGCAGTTTGATGCCTCAAACCTGGACGTGCGCATGGCCTGCGAAGTCAAAGGCTTCGACCCGCGCAACTACCTTGACCATCGCGACGTTCGCCGTACCGATCGCTTCACCCAGCTTGCCCTGGCCGCCACCGGGGAGGCTGTGCGTGATGCGGGCATCTCTGCGGGTAAGGTGGACCGCAATCGGGTAGGGGTCATCATCGGTACGGGAATCGGGGGCATCCTGACGATTCTGGATGCGATTCACGCTTTTGACCAGCGGGGGCCGGCCCGCATGAGCCCGATCGCTGTTCCTATGGTGATGGCCAACGCTGCTGCTGCCCAGATTGGCATCAACTACGGCTTCCGCGGCCCCAACTACTGTGTGGTCTCGGCCTGCGCGACGGGTAATGCAGCCATTGGCGAGGCCATGGAGACGATCAAGCGGGGCGACGCCGATGTCATGGTATCGGGTGGCGCGGAAGCGGCCCTGGTGGCCTTTGCCATTGCCAGTCTCGCCAACGCGGGGGCGCTGTCCAAGCGCAACGAGGATCCACCGGGGGCGTCGCGGCCTTTCGACGCGACCCCCGATGGCTTCGTCTTTGGTGAAGGAGCGGCCGTGCTCATCCTGGAGAGCCTCCAGCACGCTCGGCGACGCGGGGCACGCATCTACGCCGAGGTTGCCGGCTACAGCGCCACGTCGGATGCTTTTCACATTACGGCCCCAGCCGAGGGTGGTGAGGGGGCAGCGCTAGCCATGCAGATCGCTCTGCGCAAAGCCGGTCTTCGCCCCGAAGACGTTGACTACATCAATGCCCATGGCACCTCTACACCGCTCAACGACAAGAGTGAGACCGATGCCATCAAGACGGTTTTCGGAGCCCACGCCTACAAGGTGGCTGTCAGTTCCACGAAGTCCATGACGGGTCACATGATCGGCGCCGCTGGCTGTATCGAGGCCGTGGCCTGCGTCCTCACCCTCTGTCATGGCATCATTCACCCCACGATCAATTATCATCATCCAGATCCCGCCTGCGACCTGGACTACGTTCCCAACACTGCCCGGCGGGCGAACGTGCGTGTGGCCCTTTCCAATGCTTTTGGTTTCGGCGGCCACAATGCCTGCGTTGTGTTCAAGAAGTGGGAGTAGGTCCGCACTCGTAGCGCGCATGCTCGTTCAGCAGATTGGCTGTCCGTCATTCTGGCATACCCCGCTTGGGAAGTCATTGGAGTGCTCATTTCCCTTTCGTCCCGCGCTGGCGCGGGAGATGACACCTGGCAGGTACGGGCGTACGCGCTGATCACGAGCCAGGAGTTCGCCTATGGAGTCGAGGCTGAATGGATGGCGCCGGGTGGTTGTGACCGGCATGGGCACGATCAATCCCCTGGGCAATGACGTTGCCACGACGTGGGCACATGCCCTGGCAGGCAAGTCGGGCATCGCCCGTATCACAGCCTTTGATCCCTCGCCGTTTGAGTGCCAGATCGCCGGCGAGGTCAAAGGCTTCAACCCCAGCGATTTCATGGAGTACAAGGAAGCTCGCCGCATGGACCGCTACACGCAGTTCGCCGTGGCATGCACCGCCCAGGCGCTGCGGGATAGCGGTCTGCAGATCACCGAGGAGAATAGCGACGACGTAGGCGTTGTCCTGGGGTCGGGGATTGGCGGCATCTCGTGGATGCTGGACCAGTTTGGTGTGCTAATGACGCGGGGACCGAATCGCGTGAGTCCCTTCGCCATTCCGGTAGCGCTGGCCGATGCCGCCAGTGGCCAACTGGCGATCACCTATCAGGCGAAAGGACCAAATATGTGCATCGTGACCGCCTGCGCCACCGGCACGAGTTGTATCGGCGAGGCGGCGGAGATGGTGCGGCGCGGTGACGCGGTGGCCATGATTGCAGGGGGCAGCGAAGCCGCAGTGGTGCCTTTTGGCATGGCGGGTTTCAGCGCCATGCGCGTCTTCTCGCGGCGCAACGACGACCCGGAACATGCCTGCCGTCCCTTCGACGCCACGCGCGATGGCTTTGTCATCGGGGAGGGCTGCGGCATCGTGATTGTGGAGGACCTGGAGCACGCCCTGGCCCGCGGCGCACGCATCTATGCCGAAGTGCTCAGCTACGCAGGATCGGCGGATGGCATTCACATGGCCGCGCCGGCGCGAGAGGGCGAGGGCATCGGCCGAGCCATGAAGCGAGCCCTCAGGCGCGCTGGCCTACGGCCGGAAGATGTGGGCTACATCAACGCCCATGGCACGGGGACTGTGCTCAACGACAAGAACGAGACGGCAGCCATCAAGGGCGTGTTCGGCGACCATGCGTACAAGCTGGCGGTGAGTTCCACCAAGTCCATGATGGGCCACTGCATGGGCGCAGCGGGCGCCATCGAAGCGATTCTGACCATTCTGGCGCTGCACCATGGCTGGATTCCACCCACCATCAACTATCAGTATCCTGACCCAGAGTGTGATCTTGACTACGTTCCCAACGTGGCGCGCAAGGCAGACGTGCGGGTGGCCATGTCCAACAGCATGGGACTAGGGGGGCACAACGCAACGATCGTGTTTCGCAGGTGGGAGGGAGGGTAGAGGGCGAAGGATGCAGCGCAGGTGCACGCGGAACACGCACGAGGGATTGGAGATTTCAGATTGGAGATTTGAGATTGAAAAAAGGAGGAGGAGATGAAGCCGATCAAGTTCGTGACAGACTCCACGGCCGACATACCACCGGAGTTGCTCAAGAAGTATGACATTCGGGTTGCTCCCATCGCCATTCAGTTCGGCAAGGAGACATTCGATGAGGGTCACGGCCTGACGAAGGAGGAGTTCTTCCGGCGCATAGATGCCGGGGTCTTCCCCAAGACCTCCCAGCCACCTGCCGGAGCCTTTGCCACCCATTTCAGGGAGCTGGCCAAAGAGGCATCGTCCATCATCTCCATCAACATCACCTCTGCCCACAGTGGAACGGTGCAGTCTGCCATTGTGGCCAAGGACATGGTGCCCGAGGCGGACGTGGAGGTGGTGGATTCGCTGGCCATCTCCATGGGCACGGGCTTCCAGGTGCTGGCGGCGGCCCGTGCGGCGGAGCAGGGGAAGAGCAAGGAAGAGATTCTGCGCATGGTGCGCGGCATGATTGGACGCATGCATCACTATCTCTGCCTGGACACGCTCAAGTATCTGGAGATGGGCGGGCGCGTAAGCTCTTTCCAGAGCACATTCGCGTCGCTGCTGAACGTGAAGGCTATCCTGACGGTCAAGGATGGTGCCCTCTCTCCCTACGGACGCGTGCGCACGCGCAGCAAGTCCATCGAGCGGCTCATTGAGATCGTCGAAGAGAACCTGGGCACGAGTGATCCGGTGCGTCTGGCCATCATGCACACCCGGGCAGAGGCAGAGGCGCGCCAGGTAGCCGACGTGCTCAAGGCTCGCCTCAAGGTACGTGAGATGTTCATGTCCGAGCTGGCGTTGTCACTGACCGTGCACGCCGGGCCGGGGCTCGTTGGCGTGATCGGCTACGCGGTAGGCCCGGACGAGGGATAGCGAACGTTCCTGTACGGATCTCGCGGGGGCGAAGCATACGATGGCGCGCAGGGGCGCTTGGCAGGGGTTGCCAACCGTTTGCTCCATGACCGTGGCCGTCATGCGCTTCGCCCCTCCTGTCTTGCAGGCTGCGCGTGGGGAGGCTTTGGATGAAGGAGACGCGTCGGTACGCGCAGATCGTCGGCTGGGGACGGTACGTGCCGGCCAAGATACTGACGAATGAGGACCTGGCACGGATGGTGGACACGTCGGACGAATGGATCACCAGCCGCACCGGCATCAAGGAGCGGCGGGTGGCCGCGAGCAGGGAATCCGCGTCCACCATGGCCATCCGGGCCGCTGAGAAGGCTCTGGAGGTGGCGGACTGCGATCCCACGGAGCTTGATCTGGTGATCGTCGCCACGGCCACGCCGGACTACCTCTTTCCGGCGACCGCCTGCCTCGTGCAGGATGCTCTCGGTGCCCGGCGGGCAGGTGCCTTTGATCTGGCGGCAGGCTGTTCGGGCTTCGCCTATGGCCTGGGCATCGCCGCCGATGGCATCATCGCCGGCTCTTACCAAACTGCTCTGGTGATCGGCACGGAGGCGCTCTCCCGCATCGTGGACTGGACCGATCGCTCCACCTGTGTGCTCTTCGGCGATGGGGCGGGGGCCGTGGTGTTGCGGGCAACCAGCGTGCCGTGCGGCGTACTCTCGACCGTGCTGGGTGCTGACGGCTCCGGTGCGGAACTGCTCATCTTTCCCGGGAGCGGCTTTCGGGAGCCGGTCACGCCTGAGTCACGCAATGGGGGCGTGCCCAAGGTATACATGAATGGGCACGAGATCTATCGCTTCGCCACCCGCACCATGGCCCATGCGACGCAGCAGGCGATCGGCAAGGCCGGCCTTACCCTCGACCAGATCGATCTGGTCATTCCTCACCAGGCAAACTTGCGTATCATCGAGTCGGTGGCTAAGAACCTGAGGCTGCCAGGCGACAAGATGTTTGTCAATCTTGAGCGCTACGGCAATACCTCAGCGGCGTCCATCCCCATCGCCCTGTGCGAAGCCATCGAGAGCGGGCGTGTGCGAGCCAATGCCAATATCGTGCTGGTGGCCTTTGGCGCTGGGCTGACGTGGGCAGCGTCGGTGGTGCGCTGGACGCCAGGGCTGCGCCCGCGGCGGCCCGTCTGGTTCAGGTTCTTCATGTGGCTGCGGCTGCGCCTGGCTCCGTTCCGGTCGTTGTTCCGGCGAGCGACGCGGCGCGTGGATGCCGTTATCGGCGACGCAACGGGGGACAAGGAGCAGTAGGCAGCAAGCAGGCAGCAGGAAGCAGCGAGTGTGGAGCAGCGGGCAGAGAGCAGCGAGGGCGGCAAGCGTCACCCCGACGGCTCGCGGAGCCTATGTGCAGGGGTCACTGCTGAGGGCATGTGTGCCCCCGTGCACTGGCACGAGGCGCTGCGAGCCACGTCATTACCCCGCTGATTGCTCGCTCCTGACTGCTCGCTGCTCATTGCTCGCTGCCCGTAGCACCGCTGCGAGATTGACGTACATGGCCGTATCCACCTGGACGGCCACGGCGCCCGCAGCCAGGAAGACGGCCACATGCTCGGCAGTGGCGATGCCTCCGGCGGCGATGATGGGCGGACGGTCGGGGCCGAGGATGTGCACCACATCATAGACCAGGCGCAGGGCCAGGGGACGAATGGCGGGGCCCATCAGGCTGCCGCTAAGAAGCGGACGGCCCGCCACCACGTCCATCTCCAGACCAGGCCATGGACTGCCAATGACGACTGCGTCGGCGCCTACTGCCGCCAGGTCGGTTATGACGTTGGCCACGGCAGGAGGCGGGGCAACGGGCACACGCACCAGGAGCGGGAGGTCTGTCGCACCCCGCAGAGCATCCACCACAGTCACCAGATCCGTGTCTTCGCCGAGGAGATCTGGCTCCAGCTCCAGCCCCGCCAGGGAATCGGCATTATCTGCCAGCTCGGCGCAGCGCAGCAGGCTCTCGACATCCTCACCGGCAATGCTCAGGATGACGGGAACGTCGAGGCGAGCCCAGGCTGCGGCGTTGCGGCGCAGCACAGGGCGAAGGCCGGGGTTCTGCACCCCGGTTGACATAAGCAGTGCGGCTGGCGTCTCGACCAGGCGCGGCTGCGGACTCCCTGCGCGCGGGCGGAGCGTTGTGGTGTTGGTCACCACAGCGCCGAAGCGGGCCAGCGGCAGGATCCTGGCAACTTCACGGCCATAGCCGATGGTGCCAGCCCCGGCGATGACCGGGTTGCGCAGGGTCAGCCCCTTGTGTCGCGCTGGAGCCAATTCTATCAGGCCTGCCATTCTATATCCGCGTCGTGGGGGCGATCCTCGTGATCGCCCAGGTCTCCCTCGCCCATTCGATAGGGTTCGTCACCCCGTATCTACCTCCGCCAGCCGGAACACCGGCCCCTCCCGGCAACTCAAGGCAAGGCCGCGACGCGTGGGCACGGCGCAGGCAAGGCACGTACCCAAGCCGCAGGCCACCGGCCCCAGGAGCCAGACCTGGGCGAAGTCCTCCTCGGCGGCCAGCCTGAACCGGGCGATGGCTTCTGCCAATGCACGATACAGGGCAGGCGGGCCGGCAGCGCAGACCTGGTCTGCCCAGGGGATGACATCTGGCAGCAGCGCGGCCACGTTGCCCCGCGCA
This sequence comes from Chloroflexota bacterium, assembly GCA_034431995.1. Taxonomy (GTDB): domain Bacteria; phylum Chloroflexota; class DTOL01; order DTOL01; family DAOUCN01; genus DAOUCN01. The sequence continues at coordinate 20,161 of DAOUCN010000233.1, forward strand.
CCCAGGCTGCCGTCGGCAGTGGCCAGACGGTACTCAACCGCTGGTGGCAGCAGGTCGGCGGGTAGGGCTGTGGCCGCGGTGGGGGCACCCGCCAGAAGAGTGACTGCCAGGCCATCGCCAGCGAGAGCCGCCAGGGGCCCCAGGGCTGCAATGCCCATGCCTTCGGCCACGAGAAGGAGGTGGCGGGTGACGGAGGAAAGGGTGAAGCCTTTGCCCAAGGGACCGAGCACGTCAATGGCCTGACCGAGAGGCTGACGGGCCAGCCAGCGGCGGCCAGGCTCATCGGCCCGCACCAGAAGGGCGATCTCCCTGTCGCCGATTTCGAAGAGTGGCAGGGGGCGGCGCAGGTAGGGGTCGTCGCCCTCGCCACAGCGCGCGAGCACGAACTGGCCCGGGCGAGCCCGACTGGCGATCTCCGGTGCGGTCAGGCGCACCATGGTAACGCCCGGCATGATACGGGGCGACGCGGTGATCGCGGCCTGGGTCTGAAAGACCTGTGGCACTATGCTTCCCCCCGCACTTCCCGCGCCAGGCGGGCGAAGAAGGCGGCCATGAAGCGGTGGCGGCTGGCAGCGATGCGGCGGGCCTCGGCTGTGTGCAGCGTGCGCTTCAAGCGTGCCAGCTTGACCACGTATTCCCGCACCGGCGTATGATCGGCGGCCAGGGCGGTGGGGTCGGCCGGGTCGAGGGCGTCGTCCGGCTGCACCGCGCTCCAGAGCCGCTGGCCGCTCCGCCCGCCCACGGCATAGGCCCGGGCCACGCCGATGGCGCCGATGGCGTCCAGCTTGTCGGCATCGTAGAGGACTTTGGCCTCCAGGCTGGGCGGTGGGCCGCCGGTGCGAAAGCGATGACTGGCGATGGCCTGGGCAACGCCTTCTGCCCAGTCCTGCCTCGCGCCCCGTTCCAGGAGCAGGGCACGTGCCCGGCGGGCCGAGATGGCCGCATGGTCTTCGCCGGTGCGGGCCTCCTCTGCGCGACCAATATCATGGAGAAGCACAGCGGCCTGCACCATCTCCAGCTTCGCGCCTTCGGCAAGGGCGATGCGCTCGGCCAGGGCCAGGACGCGCAGGACGTGGTCGAAGTCATGGGCGCTGTCGCTTCCGCTGTACAGCGCCCGAGCTTCCTCAATGGAGATTATGGACTGGCCCATAGTCGTATCGCATTGATCTTCGGCTGGGCGCGCACCGGAATGAAGTCTATGACCAGCACGCCGTCATTTACCTGGGCTGGGAATGTGAGCACAAGGGCGATGTTTTTGCCGCCGGCAGCGGCGAGGATGTCGAAGTTGCGAAGCACGCTGGTGCCTGCCACGACCACGTTGAACAGGCGCACCTGGGCCATATCGTGGTACGTCTCTGCGAAGTGCAGTTCGACCATGTAGCTGCCGTTGGGCACGGTGAAGCGATAGCCGGACATGCCGAAGCGCTCAGTCTGATAGAGCTGTGGGTCGGCAGTATTGGCGACGAGAACGTCCGTGCTGGCGGTTGCGCCTCCCACATACCCCCAGCCTCCCTCGGAGTAGGCCTGGTCTGCCACCCAGACGTTGCCCAGGCCATCGTTGTAGGTAGGACCGCCGGCATTGACGCGCAGGGCGTAAGCTCGCGGCCGGGTGGGGGCGGCGGTCTGCCAGCAGTCCTGGACGCGGTCGTTGCCGCTGTCCAGGACATAGACGCTGCCGGTCGCATCCACCGCCACATCGGTGGGCATGTTGAACTGCCCCGCTCCATTGCCATAGCTGCCAAAGACAGCCAAGGTTTCCCCTGCTGGGGAGACCTTGACCAGGCGGTGATTGCCCGTGTCAGCCAGGTACAGGTTGCCGGCGGCATCGGCCGCCACGCCATGGGGCGCCGCGCTTTGTCCGCGGCCAGCACCGAAGGAGCCCCAGACAGCTTCCAGTTCGCCCATCTGGTTCACTC
>DAOUCN010000234.1:0-1626 GCA_034431995.1 Chloroflexota bacterium
CCTTGGCCAGAATCGCCAGGGAGAGGGCGAGGCCGCTGAGCGCAAACCAGGCTGCGCGCTCTCTGGGGCTGGCCTCGCGCTCGGCTACACTCAGCAGCGCCGCGGACGCCAGCCCTAGCCCAATGGCCGGTACATCGCCAAGAACGCTCAAGCCCAGCGTGAGAACAGACGGCGTTGAAGCCAGAACAACCAGAAAGCCGAGGGCGACCCGCTTGCCGAAAAGCTCCCGCGCCGACCAGTAGGCCAGAAGCAGTGAGAGGGCAAACGCAACGAAGGCCATTGCCCGCACTGCCGCCAGACTAAAGCTGGCGAGACGCAGGCCCAGGGCAAATGGCACAACGACCGTCGGCCCGCTGGTGACGGCGGGATCGAAGAGCCGGTAGCCATCGGCCAGGCGCGAGGCGTAGACACCCTCCTCCGCCAGCACTTTGATCAGGTTCAGGTTGTAGGCCTCATCGAAATGCAGGAACAGACGGGGCGTCAGAGCCGCAGCCGCCAGCCAGATGCTCACCAACGCGCACACGGTCAGGATGCGGTCTTTCGCTGCCACAACCTGCGATAGACATCGTCTTGCTTGTCTGCCACCGCTCGCCAATCGTAGCGCTCCTCGGCCAGGCGGCGGCCGTTGCGCCTGAGCCTCTCGGCAAGCTCCCGATCGTGCAGGATACGCACGATCGCTGCCGCGAAGTCCCCTGCCCTGTCCGCGACCAGGATGTCTTCGCCGGGCGTCACGGCAATGCCTTCGCAACCTACCGTCGTAGACACCACCGGAACGCCAGCCGCCAAGGCTTCTAGAATCTTCACCCGCGTGCCCGACCCCCAGAGAATCGGAACGACAAACACAGCAGCGCGCGCCAAATAGGGGCGCGTATCCTCGACGAATCCGGTCGCTGTCACGGCCGTCTGACCGACAAGCTCATCCATCTGAGCGAAAGGCCCATCACCAACCACCCACAGATGAGCATCGGGCGCATCTCTCTGCACCAGAGGTAGGATCTCGCGCACGAAGAAGCGCAGGCCGGCCTGGTTCGGCGTGTGGCGATAGCTGCCGATGAACAGAAGGTCCGCCCCGTCGGCCGCGGTCTCGGCAGACACGTAGTAGGACGTGTCCACGCCGTTAGGCAGGTCCACGATCTTCGAGCTGCACTCGGGTACATAGCGGGCCAGGTATTCTGCATCGGCCGCGCTCATGGTCACGATGCCATCGAAGCGCCGACAACTCTCGACTTCATAGCGGACGAGCTTAAGGTAGTCCACCAGGTCACGCAACGCCGGCAGACGACGCCCCTGGATGCGCTGGCGATAGAACGCCTGGAAGTGCACGTTATGTTCGATCAGCAGGGTCACGCTGCGGCGCGTGCCCGGATGGTACTGCGCCATCTGCGTGTACTCGATCTGGACAATGTGGTACTCCTCCCCGCCGAGCATCTCCAACAGCGCCTCATGCATCTCCGGCGTATGGAACTCCTCGATATACCAGCTCCTGTCATGCAACGGCCGGTAACGACCATAGGGGGGCCTCCGCACCACAAGACGTACGCGGCGGCAGTAGGGAGCCAGGTGCGGCTCAAAGGCCCGCTCTGTGTCGCTGTCCACAAACGACAGCAGGTCCACGCAGTACCGCCC
>DAOUCN010000235.1:0-17325 GCA_034431995.1 Chloroflexota bacterium
CCAGTAGGTGAAGTCCTGGGCGGTAGCGGGGCCATAGCCCGCCAGATGGCGCAGGAGCAGGGCGGCCAGGGCTTCACCCTCGCTCATAGCGTCCAGGCGAACATGGGGCAGCCAGCGGTCCAGCCGACAGAAGCGCACCTCAGCTCCGGCCTCCGGCCCATGCACCACCATACCCCGCCCAGCCATCTCCTTCAGAATACCGCCCCAGGCGCCAACAACGTGGGCGATATCATCCCAGCCAGGCCCCCGGCGGGTACGGGCCCGCTCTTGCAGTTCCTGGCGCGTCCCTGGCTCGCTGAGAAGCTCCAGAATCAGGGGATAGAGCGCCTGTCGTCTAGCGCGGGGCATGTGGTCGTCCAGCCAGCGAATCCAGCGGTCTTCCCAGGCGCGGCGCATGGCCTGGTAGAACATGGCCAGGTCGGCCGTGGGGATGATGTGGATGGTGGCCCGCATGAGCCAGAGGCGCACCAGGCTCTTGTCCTCAAAGAGAGCACGGGCCAGGTCTTCGCGCCGAAAGCCCTCGACGCGCGCCCAGAGCATGTGCTCAGGGGCCAGCTTGACCTGGGATTGCAAGCCGCACAGGTCACCGATGACGCGCACCATGCTCCCCTCGCTAGCCCGCGCCATCAGGTGCTGGTTGGCCAGTGTGAAGCGACGAGCCTGTTCCCAGCTAATGGTGAGGTCGGCCATTTTGGAGTAGGCAGTAGCCAGATACCAGTAGTCAGTTAGGTGTCATCGTCTCAAGTGTCACGGCGTCAAGGTGTCAAGGTGTCACGGCGTCAAGGCGTCAAGGCATCCAGGCGTCCGGGCGTCACGGTATCAGGCCATCACGACAGCCCTGAACCCTCTACCCTGTACCCTATCCCCTCTGCCCTCTCCCCGTTGTCCTCGCTCGTCGTCTCTGCTATAATCCACACCATGAGACGCGCCGTGTACGAACGTCTGGTGCGGGAGGCGCTGAATGACCTGCCTGACGAGTTGCGCTCCCGCATCCAGAATGTGGAGATCGTCATTGAAGATCGCCCCAGCCGGGAACAACTCAGCGCTGCGGGGTTGCGGCCCCCGGCGACCCTCTTAGGCCTGTACCAGGGCATCCCGCTCAAGGAGCGCGGCTCCTGGTACGGCAATGTCCTGCCCGACAAGATCACCATCTTCCGCCGGCCCATCGAGGCCCGCTGCCGCACCTGGGACGACCTGGTGCGCACCGTGCGTCAGACCGTCCTCCATGAGATCGGCCACTACTTCGGCCTGAGCGAGCCGCGCCTGCAGGAGATCGAGCGGGCATGGAGAGCGGGAAGCAGTAAGCAGTAAGCAGTAAGCGACAAGTGGCAGACGCTAGGCGACGGGACGGTGCGGGTTCCTACGCTTTGGTTCCAGGCCGTCTGCTCTCATACGTGGGGTTCCACATCAGCCAGAACAGCCAGGAATTGTATTGGGCTGACAATGGGGATGCCCTGATAGAGAGCGACCCGTCTGAGATGTGCATCGCCCGAGACGATGTAGTCAGCCTCGCCCTCAATACCGCAGGCAAGGTATATGTTGTCGTCGGGGTCATCACTGACCGCCTCGACCTGCAGGCGACCAGGAGTCATTGTAGCTAACTCTCTCAAGGCATCCAGAAAGCGGACGATCTGCTCCTCAGACCATCTGTGCCGCTTCCGGATACGGGGCCGACCTAGCACGTCCTTGATCTCCCTAATTATCTCTTCACTGAGCAGGAGATCAAAGAGATCGTTGCGCCAGGCGTTCAGGATGCGGGCGGGATTACCCTGTGCCTCGATGGCAGCGCTGACGAAGAGATTGGCATCCAGGACGACTTTCATGGGGAGGTCGGCCGCAAGCGAGCCGCCTTCCTCCTTTGATCCCTCACCTGGCGGACAGCCTCTTCCACTTCAGCCTCAACCACCTCTGGGGCGACATCTTTGTTTCTCTCTCTCGCCTCGTCAATCATGGCAAAAAACGCTTGCCGCTTTTCCCTCCACTGCATGTACTGAGCGATAGGCACGACGGCGGCCATCGGCCTACCGGCTCGCTCAACGATGTAGTGGTTGCCCTTATAGTAGACTTCCTCAAGAAGCTGGCCCAAGTTTCTGCGTGCTTTCAGAGCCGTGATTGTCCTCTCCATCTTGACGCCTCCCCCGAGCAGCCGGGTCAATTGTATCGATTATATCAGCCGTATCAATTGTATCCTATGATCATCGTCGTGTCAAGGTCTCACTGTTCGCGACCGAGGGCCTGTGCAAAGTCAGCTCAACCTCGCGCGGGTTGCGTCCCTCCACCCCCGGAGTTGTAAACTCCCGTCGTGGTCTGTGGTTGGAATCAAACTGCGAGAGGTTTTCCGGTCGCCCCCCGCCACTTTGCACACGCCGTGGTTCGCGACCCTGGCACTATTCACTTGTCCACATACAGCCTGTGCCGCTGGATGTATTCCTCCACCGCCTCAGGCACCTGATACTTGATGGGCAGGCCCCGGCGCACGCGGTCCTGCAACTCGTGGGATGAGATCTCCAGTTGAGGCGCCTCGAGAACCATGATGTGGCCGGAGATACCCGGCACCGCCTTCTCCAGGGGCGCCAGATCGTACTGATACCCAGGGCGGTTGACCCCCACAATATAGCACAGGCCCATCAGGCGTTCTGGCTCGTGCCAAGTGGGAAGCTCCATCAGGCTGTCCATGCCCACGATGAAGTAGATGTCGCCTGGGCCCAACTGACGCCGCAGTCGGGTCACCGTGTCCACGCTGTAGTGCGGGCCGGGCCGCTCCAGGTCAACACGGGAGAGCACGAAGTGCGGATTGGAGGAGATAGCCAGCTCTACCATCGCCAGGCGGTGCTCTGCCGCCGTGACCGGCCGTTTGGTCTTGTGGGGAGGCTGGCCAGCAGGAACGATCAGCACTCGCTCCAGAGCCAGCACAGCCCGCGCCTCCTCGGCAGCGACCAGATGGCCATAGTGAATCGGGTCGAAGGTGCCGCCAAAAATGCCGATTCTCATATCTGCCTCGCCCAGCGCTTTGCGTCTCTCGCCCCACGCACCACGCATCACGTATTACGTTTTGCGCGTTCCGTGTTCCGTCTCTTCCCACACGATCTCGGTCGCCCCGAAGCGAACCCTATCGCCAGCCTTGATCCCCGCTCTTTCGAGGGCAGCCACCACGCCCAGCCGCCGCAAGACCTTCATCATGCGCTTGCGGGCGTAAGGATTATCAAGCTCAGACACCTCCACCATGCGCTGCGCCCGCTTGCCCTGTACGATGAACACTCCGTGCTCTTTCGTCACTGCGACGGCATCCACAGGCTCGGGCCGGAAGACCTTGACGCCCTCGGCTGGCTGGCCTACGGGCGTTGGCAAGTCTTTCAGCCGGCGGGCGACCGCTTGCATGAGATCGCGCACGCCCTGGCCGGTGGCCGCGGAGATGGCGAAGACCGTATAGCCCCGCCGCTGCAACTTCCGCTGCAGGGCAGGCCAGTGCTGCCGGGCTTCGGCCAGGTCCATCTTGTTCACGGCCAGAATCTGCGGCCTGTCCTGTAGGGGCGCGGCATAGAGGGCCAGCTCCTGGTTCACGTGCTCCAGGTCTCGTAGCGGGTCGGCAGATGTACCGTCCAGCACATGGATCAGCAAGCGGGTGCGTTCGACATGGCGGAGAAACTCGTGGCCGAGGCCCTTGCCCTGGTGGGCGCCCTCGATCAAGCCAGGAATATCGGCCAAGACGAAGCTATCCTCGTCCACACCGACCACGCCCAGGTTGGGTGTGATCGTGGTGAAGGGATAATCGGCAATCTTCGGACGGGCAGCGGACACGGCAGCCAAGAGGGTTGATTTGCCCACGTTCGGGTAGCCAATGATCCCTACATCGGCCACCAGTTTCAGTTCCAGGAGGAGAGAGCGCTCCTCCCCCTTCTCCCCCTTGTCGGCAAAGTGAGGCGCCTGGAACGATGGCGTAACAAAATGGACGTTTCCCAGGCCGCCCCGTCCACCCCTGGCCACGATCGCTTGATCCCCTGGAGCCACCAGGTCGGCAATCGCTTCGCCTGTACCGGCGTCGCGCACGACCGTACCCGGCGGCACGCTCAGGTACAGGCTCTCTCCTGCCTTGCCGTGCTTCGTGGCCCGCTGGCCGTGTCCGCCCGACTCGGCCCGGAACTCTCGCTTGTACTTGTAGGCAATAAGGGTGTTGGCGCTGGCGTCGGCGACCAGAACGACATCGCCCCCGCGCCCTCCGTCGCCGCCGTCAGGCCCGCCGCGCGGGACGTGGGCTTCCCTGCGGAAAGTCGCCGCACCGTTTCCCCCATCGCCAGCCTTGACCCATATCCGGGCCCGATCCCAAAAGAGCGTCGTCTCTGGCATGCTGATCTATACTGCATTATACCTGATCTGCCTCAAGATTGCGAGGGACTGATGGCATGCGCAGATATAACTCTATGTGTCTTCTCAGTAGCCGTAGTAGGCGCGTGGACAAGTGGATAGGGGACGTGCGCAGTCCAAGGCGCGGGGGGACGACGAGGAGAACGGGCGCAGGATGGCGCACACACCGACGCGGCCAGGCTGACGATCCAACCCACTTATCAACATCGTAGCGCAGTTATCCACAGAAAGGGCGAGGTTATCCACAATCTGTGAGGCGAAAAGTGGCCTGTATGAACAGGTTATACAGCGGCGGTGCTATGTCTGGGTACTCCTGCCTGCCACAGCACGTGACAGGGGGACGACAATGCCCAGAATAACGGCCAGGCGGACCGCCGCCTCCCAGTCCACGACGCCAGTTCCATGGCGGGCCAGGCTCCAGAGGAAAGAGACGATAGCCGCCGTGACGAAGGCGCTGAGGGAAATGATCACCAACGGAATGCCGAAGCGAGCGAGAAAGTCACGCATTGCCACACCTCTACAGGGACCACTTGCTGGTGAGCGACTGCTTGCTGCGCGTGTATTGCAGGGCCACGCTGGTCATCCTGCCCTGCAGGAAGTCCAGTGATCCACCTGTCAGATCAGATCCTCGGCCTTCAGTCGCTCCACGAGAGGAGGCGCAGGCAGTTCACGCTCGAGCCGGTCAACAAAATGCAGTCGCCGCTCGATGTCCCGATCAATCTCCTCCTGGTGATCCCAGTAGTACGCCAGGGCAGAGTGTATCTGGCCGAGGGTCAGGTAGGGATGTTGGAAGTGCAACTCTTCCGGGCTCCAGCCATAGGCCATGCGTTCGACAACGAGCTCCACGACCTTCATGGTGGTGCCAGCGATGAGAGGTACCCCGTCTTCGTTCAGAGTGATATGCTCATACCGCGTTTGAGTTATTGCCATGTTTACGCTCCTGCCGCGCTGCGTCTGTCCTGACAGTGAGACAGCCAGAGTGTATCACGTTCGATGCCTAATATCAATACCCTTTTTTGGCAGACGCAGGGCATGTGCAGAGTGGCGGCGTGCACCCGGAAAAGAGCGCAAACACACCGTCCCCCGCGAAATCAGAGAGGTCAACAACTCCCTCCACGCCGTCCGAGTATCTGACCCAGAGCCGATACTGCTCAAGCGGTCTCATTTCTATGAGCGCAGGCATAAGATTTCCTCGTTCAAAGTGATATGCTCGTAGCGCGTTTGTGCCATTGCCATGTTCATGCTCCTCACCCACCGCATCTGTCGTCACACCTCCGGCAATCAGAGTGTATCATATTGCCAGTTTATATAGCAATACGTTGCGGAGTGTGTCAGCAATGGAATATGGCTCAGGAAGGCACAGAAATGTCACTGCCACAACGGGAGAGTTCGCTCTTCTGGGCTTGGCGGGACCGATTCAGTAGCCTATGCCCGCCGATCAGTCGTCGGGCTACGGGGAGGCCGGCCGGTCAACCGGCCTTGATCGAGCCCGCTTGAGCGGGCGTCGTCTTCGTAGCCTGGTGATTCATCGCTTCAGGAGCCCAACCGTTGATATTTGGAATTGCTGGGAGTGTGTCATCAATGCTGACGCGGCAGGAAGGGGAGGCACAGCCGGGTTTTCTGGCGTCATGGCCACGATGATCGGGGGCCTGAGCACTGGGCCGGAGAGCAATAGCCGAACCCTCTCAGTATACCTGCCGCCTCATCTTCGGTGTGGCGGCCTGCCTGGCGTGGGCCAGGTGGTTGCCCTCGAGAACGACGTCGCGGCAATCGCCGTCCATGTGCAGAAACATATCCGTCGCGGGTCTGGCCAGGCAGTCATGCACGAACGCGCCGCGCACGCCAGTCATCCGAATGACGGGCCCAGCGGGTGGAGGAGTGCGGCTGGCGATGGCGCTCACGTCCGCGTCTTCCACGCCCTCGAGCACGAAGGCTGGGCCGATCTGGCCGCTGACCTCGACGTTGTGCAGGCGGAGGCCGCGCGCATTGTAGATAAGAAGACCAGCGCGAGCTACCGCCTGCAGGCCGTCAGCCATTTCGGGATAGCCTGCCTCGGCATCTGGAGCCATGGCAATCGAAACATCGCTCAATGTCATATCCTCCACCGGCATCTCGGCGAGGCCGAGGAGGAATCCAGCCGCATAGCGAGCACCGCGGGCCGTGATGTGGCTCAGGTGGATATGGCGGAAGACGGGCGTGCCGTCGGTAACGGCCTGTGCGCGCCGGTCGGAGACGCGTGGATCGCCCCAGGCTCCCCAGGCGTAGTGCAGGTTGATCGCGATAGGGCAGAGGACATCCTGCATGACGATGTTCGTCACGCGAATGTCTTCCACCAGGCCGCCACGGCCACGGCGCGATTTCAGGCGGATGCCACGGTCGGTGCCTATGAACACGCAGTTCGAGACGACCACGTTGCGCACGCCGCCCGTCATCTCGCTACCGATAACGACGCCTCCGTGGCCATGAACCATCGTGCAGTTGGTGATGGTGATGTTCTCGCAGGGCACACGCCCAAGCTGGCTGTTGTTGCCTTCGCGCCCCGCCTTGATGGCGATACAATCGTCGCCAACATCCACATGGCAGTTGGAGATATGGACGTTGCGGCAGGAATCCGGATTGATGCCATCGGTGTTGGGCGAATCAGGGGGGTTAGAGATGATCACCTGGTGGACAGTAACCTGCTCACACAAGACCGGGTTGATGGTCCAACTGGGGGAGTTGATAAGCGTCAGGCCCTCGATCAGGAGGTTGCTGCATTGGGAGAAGGCAATCAGACGAGGGCGCGGGTAGGCAAGCGTTCCTGTGCGGTGTCGCTGCCACCACACAGATCCCTGTCCGTTGACGGTTCCCCGCCCAAGGATGGCCACATTGCGGAGCTGGTCGCCTCCGATGAGGGGAGCGTGGGTCTCCTGTTCCGCCCCCTCCCAGCGGCTGCTGATGATCGGATAGTGCGCCGCGTCCTCACTGCCCAACAATGTCGCACCGGCATCCACATGCAAGGTAACATTACTGGCGAGGACGATGGCGCCGGTCAGGTAGGTGCCAGCGGGCACGTAGACCGTCCCGCCCCCCGCCTGCCGACACGCTTCGATGGTTCGCTGCATGGCAGTCGTGTCGAGGGTGTAGCCATCACCCCTTGCGCCATAGTCTCGGACGCTGAAGAGCACGGGGGACTGCACCATGCGCCTGCCTCTCCTCTAACCCTGTGGTGTTGTGAGCCGTTCCATCTCCAATGCTGCCAGGATGAACGGACCGACGCCTTTGTAGTCGTTGGTGACGATCTTCTCCCCAATGTAGTACTCGTAGGACCCATCGCGATAGGGCGTGCCGCCCAACCCGGCGGCGCTGCAGATGCGATGGAGACTGACCAAGCCATCGTCTCCCACGGCGACGAAGTTGTCTAGAATACCGCGGAAGCCCCGGCGGGCGACATCCAGCCACGACGCCTGCAGGTATCCCTTGCGCACAGCTTTGGCAATAGAGTAGACGAACATGCACGACCCAGAGGCCTCCGGGTAGTTGCCCAGCCGACCCGCCAGATCGAGGATCTGGTACCAGACGCCTGTGGCCATATCCTGAACGCGGGCCACGGCGGCTGTCACGTTGGCGAGGATCTCGATGATGCGAACACGGGCGGTATGGTTCTCCGGGAAATGATCCAGCACGTCTACAAGGGCCATGGCGTACCAACCCATGGCCCGGCCCCAGAAATGCGGAGAGCAGCCGGTCTCAGGATTGGCCCAGCGCTGCTGCCGGCTCTCATCCCAACCGTGATAGAGCAGCCCGGTGCGGGGATCGCGTGTGTGCTTCTCGATCAGGATGATCTGATGAGCCACATCATCAAAGGCGGCTGGCTCATCAAATGTGCGGCCAAACTCGGCGTAGAATGGTGCCGCCATGTAGATGCCGTCTAGCCACATCTGGAAGGGGTAGATGAGCTTATGCCAGAAACCCCCTTCGCTGGTGCGCGGCTGCCCTTTCAGTTGTTCTCGCAGCAGGTAGAGGGCTTTCCTGTAGCGCTCGTCGCCGGTCAGCCGGTACAAGGTGAACAGGTTCTTGCCCGGGTTGATCTGATCCAGATTGTACTCCGTCACCGAATAGGTTCTTATGCCGCCGGCGTCATCAACAAACTGATCTACCGTTTCTTTGATGTAACGCCAGTAGCGGTCGTCGCCGTTGGCAAGCCAGACCTGTTCCAGGGCCTTGAGCATCAAGCCGTGCTCGTAGTGCCACCTGGTGCACGTGACGGGGTCTCGCCGCAGCACTGAGTCAGCCATGCGTACCGACCAGGGCGGGGGTGCTGAGGTGGTCGGGCGCTCTGAAGGGGTGATATGCTCGTCGCCCGTTTGTGCGATCGCCACGTTCACGCTCCTCACCCACGACATCTGCCGCGACACCGCTGGCAGTCAGAGTGTATCATATCGCTAGCCTGTTAGCAATACGTTGCGGAGTATGTTATGAATGCTAACGGGGCAGTAACGAGAGGCATGGCCGCAGGGTGTAGCGGTCTTGGCCCGATGTGCGGGGGGCCGAAGGGCCGCCCCTCGTGGCGGTGCGGCAAGAGGAAACGCCCTCGCAGACGCGGCAGTATGGGTAGACACACGGGCGGTCTTGGTGTCTTGGCGGTTCCGATCACACAGTGGGGACTTTGGCGGGGGAGTGGAGGGACTCGCGCAGGGAGGTGACCTGCTGGCGCAGGGAGTTGTCTTCCTCCAGGGACGAGGCGATCTTGGTGCAACCGTGGATGACGGTAGAATGGTCGCGCCCGCCCAGGGCCTGGCCGATGATGTCCAGGGAGGCCTCGGTCTCTTCGCGCATGAGGTACATGGCCACCTGGCGCGGGACGACCACTTCTTTGTCCCGGCCCTTGCCGGTCAGGTTGGCCAGGGGGATCCGATAGTAGCGGGCAACGGCCTGGAGCACCTCGTCGGGCGTGACCTTTTGCGGGCGGGCCAGGATGTCGGCCAGGGCGCGCACGGCTGTATCCGCCGTCAGGGGGAGGTTGTTCAGCGCGGCAAAGGCCAGCACGCGCTTGAGTGCCCCTTCCAACTCGCGGATATTGGAGGGGATCTTGCGGGCAATCAGTTCCGAGACCTCGGCGGGCACTGTCACGGCGTGGCTATCGGCCTTGCTGGCCAGGATGGCCATGCGCGTTTCGAGATCGGGCGGCTGGATGTCGGCGATGAGTCCCCATTCCAGGCGCGAGCGCAGGCGGTCCTCCATGCTCAGGATGGCCCGGGGCGGGCGATCGCTGGAGACGACGATCTGCTTGCCGGCTTCGTGCAGGGTGTTGAAAGTGTGGAAGAACTCCTCTTGCGTGCCCTCCTTGCCGGCCAGGAACTGGATGTCGTCAATGAGCAGCAGGTCAATGCTGCGATAACGAGCGCGGAAGGCTGCCGTCTTCTGCTCACGAATGGAGGTGATCAGGTCGTTGGTGAAGGTCTCTGACGACACGTAGACGGAACGAATACCCCCGTGCTCGACGGCCAGGTTGCCGATGGCGTGGAGTAGATGGGTCTTGCCCAGGCCGACGCCCCCGTAGAGGAAGAGGGGATTGTAAGCTGTGGTCAGACGGCGGGCGACGGCCAGGGCCGCGGCATGGGCGAAGCGATTAGAACCGCCGACGACAAAGGTGTCAAAGGTATAGCGAGGGTTGAGGCACGTTGACGGGTCGGCTACAGCAGATACACAATCGCGCACCGAGGCCAGGCGATCGGCTGCCATCTCAGCCGGTGATCTCCGGCTGGCGATAGGGAGAGGCGGAGAGGGGCGGCGATCTGTGGCTGGGGACTGGACGACGAAGCGGACGGCCACGCTGCGCCCCAGGATGCCGGTGAGGGTGCGTTTGATCAGCCCGGCCAAACGGTTCTCCAGCCATTCCTGGGCGAACGTGCTGGGCGCGGCGATCACAAACACCCCGTCCTCGTGCGAGACGATGAAGGTGTCTTTGAGCCAGGTGTCGAAGTTGGCCCGGGGCATCTGGAGCTGAAGCTCCCCTAGGGCTGCCTGCCAGATTTGACGCGTATTCATAGGCCCGGCCGAACGAAGGATGCAAATATCCCGCCCCGGAGGCGCAGCTCGCTAACAAGACGGGCTGCCTCCTGGTTCATGGTCGTGCACGTTTTCGATTGTCTCAAAAGGCCGTCCGCGGCCTGCCGGGGTGTGGAACAGGAGACGGAGTTAACGCCGGGGAAGGCCCGCTGGGGGAACCAAACTCGGGCATATGCGTGTCATCCGCCAGTACGTGAACGGCGAGGGAGATCGCCGCGCCTTTTCATCTTAGCAGATCGCATGGCCGTATTGCAAGAGCAAACTACGAATCTCCACGAGACACCGCGTTTTTTAAGAATACTTATTGTCGAGTAGCGACGGGCCCGCTTTATCCTTCCGCCGGCCGGGGACCTGCCAGAGCTGAGGAAGGCTGCGCTACCAGCAGGCGTCGCAGCAGTGCCTCTTCCTCGGCCCGACTGGTGACCTGGCCGTCCAGGCGGGCGTCGAGGACGGTCCGCAAGAGCCGCCCGTAGGCGGGCCCGGGGGGCAGACCCAGGGCCTGTAGCGTCGAGCCGTCCACATCGGTGCGCATCGTGCGCAGGGTGCTCACATAGAGAGCGATCGCCTCCTTGACGGCCGGGGCGTCTTCGGCCAGCCACACGACGAACAGGCTCTCTACCAGGTAGCGCTGCAAGAGATGATAGATGCGGCTGGGGGTGAGGCCGCTGGCCAGGTCTGGCACGTGTGTGCGCAGGTCGTCTACCTGGCCCATAATGCGCCCAACCTCACCACCGATGTTGAGGCGGGCCCGCAACTGCTCACAGTCGGCCCTGGTCAGATGGTAAGTAAGGAGGGCGACATAGGTGGCAGCCCGGGCGATCGCCTCATCACCTCCACGGCTACCGCTACCCCAGCCCCACGATCGCCACTGAGGGACAGCGGCGCGGGCAGTGGCATACTTCTCTGCCAGCCAGGGCGTGTAGTCGAGGGCAGGGTGAAGGTGTTGCAGAACGTCCAGGCGGGCCAGGTGCGCGATGATCCGCTCCGGCTCGGCTTCCTGAAGGATCAGGTTCAGTTCGTGGCGCAGGCGATCGCCTGAGATGCGGTCCAGGGAATCCCAGGCCGTGGGGATGAGATCGGCGGTGTGGGGCTCCAGGGTGAAGCCCAGACGCTCGGCCAGGCGGGCGGCGCGCAGGATGCGGGTGGCGTCTTCCACGAAGCTGAGATTATGTAAAACGCGAATCAGGCGGCGTTCCAGGTCGCGCTTGCCGCCGTAGAAGTCCACCAGGTCTCCATAGCGCGGCCCGCTCAGACAAATGGCCATGGTGTTGATGGTAAAGTCGCGGCGATAGAGGTCCTGACGCAGGGAGGCGGCTTCGACCAGGGGCAGGGCCGCTGGGTGCTCGTAGAACTCGGTGCGAGCGGTGACGAAATCCAGCGATAGATGGTGTACAGGTGGCAATCCACCCTCTCCCTGGCAGGGGGAGGGTGGTCGGCTGGCCGCACGCGGGACAATCCACTTGGCGGTACCGAAGCGGGCATGGCTCTTGGTGCGCCCGCCATGCTGACGGGCCAGGCGCTGGGCCAGGGCGATGGCGTCCCCTTCCACTACCAGGTCCAGGTCTAGGTTGGGCAAGCCGAGAAGAAGATCCCGCACAAAGCCGCCCACCAGATACAGGGAAAAGCCCATAGCCGCTGCCGTCTTGCCGGCCAGGGTCAGCAGTCGGCGCACCTGGGGATCGAGAGCTTCCTCTAGGCGCGCCGCCAGGTTCACAGCTCCCGGCTTGCCCCGCCAGCGGCGAATGACATCGGTGCGGGTGACGATCCCCACCAGGCGATCGCCCTCCATCACGGGGAGCTGACCAATATCGCTCTCCTCCATTTTGTCCTGAATCTCGCTGACAGACGTTCCTGGTGTGATGGTAGGCACATCGAAGGTGGCAAAGGACTCCACGGGCCGATTGCCCAGGCCATGATGGATGGCCTTGTCGGCGTCGCGGCGGGTGATGAGCCCCAGCAGGCGGCCATCGTCGAGAATGGGTAGGGCCTCATGGCCGTAGCGACGCAGGGCGTCATGGGTGGCGGCGATGGTGGTGCCTGTGCTGACGGTATGGGGTTCGCGGGTCATAATGTCGCCGGCAGTGACAGCAGGGGCGAGGCTGATGCTGAGGCTGGCCCAGAGGTCGGCCTGCACCTGCGACAGACTGCGCCCCCGTACCAATGCCGCCGCCGCAAAGCCGTGTCCGCCTCCACCGAGGGGCTTCAGGATGGTCGCCACGTCCATGGCCTCGCTCCGGCTGCGGGCTATGATCTGCACGACCTCCTCCATCTGCACCAGGATGAAGGCAGCATCGGGATCATAGATGTCCCTGAGCTTGTGGGCGAGAGTCGAGAGCTCCTCCACATAGTCAGGGGCCGAGGCGACAGCCAGGAGAATGGTATGGCCGCCCATCTCCTGAACACGGGCGCTGGCCATCAGTGCCTCGTAGACCTGCCACTGGCGGGGGCTGAGGGGGCGGTCTACGTACTCGCTCACCGTGTGCAGGTCGGCCCCCTGTTCCAGCAGCCAGGCGGCGGCGCGGGCGTCGCGTGGGGTGGTGCTGGCATAGGTCAGGTTGCCGGTATCTTCGTAGATACCCAGGAGCAGGAGGCTCGCCTCTGTAGGGGGCAGGGTCATGGCCTGAGTCTGCATCTCTTCTACCAGGATGGTGGTGGTGGCCCCCGTGTCGGCGCGGGTGAGGCGGGCGGCGGGCGGGCGCTCCTCGGCCAGGGGGTGATGATCGTAGATCTCAATCGTGGGATTGCTCTGCCGTATGCGACTCAGGACGGCCTCGTCGGCGGGCAGGGTCTGGGTATCCACCAGGATGAGGTAGCGGATGGGCTGGCGGGGCAGGTCGCTGACGCGGCGGGGCGGGAAGGGCAGGCCCGTGCCGTAGGCGGCGAGCACGTCGCGCACATTGCGGTTGAGATTGCCGTGGAGGACGGGGCGCGCCCCTGGGCGCAGGCGGGCCATGGCCAGCAGCGCCGCCAGCCCATCGCAGTCCAGATTGTTATGGCTGAGGATGATGTCCATCGGCTACTATTATAGCATATATCGGGGGAACGCGGATGAACGCGGGGAAGGGGGAGCGGACGTAGTGGACTTGGATGGCGGGGATTCAGTGTTCCGGCATCAATTGCGTTACCGTGACAACAGCTTGTCCAGATGTGGTATAATAGTAGCATCATTGGGCTCATGCCTTCGCTGCAGAGAGTCTCGCGGCTGCGGCCCGGTATCAAGCCGTACATTCACTACTGGGAGGTGGGCCATGACAATCCGCTTGCTTGCTGTGGGCATCCTCGTCCTGGGCATGGGTCTCTTCTACGCAGTGACAGTCACAGGCCAGGAAGCCGTCCTCGATGGCGGCAGTGGCGCACCGCAGCCTCTGCAGTCTCGCAGCTATCCTGGCTGGGTGCAGGTGAACGAGAGCGGCTTCGGCGATGCCAGCAATGCCATCTACGCCCTGGCCATCTTCAACAACCAGATGTACGCCGCAACCGGTAGCGACACGGGGCCGCAGATCTGGCAGACGCCCGACGGCACCGCCTGGACGCCCGCCACCCCCAGCGCGGCCGGCTGGGCCAGCAACACCGCTGCCCTGTGCGCCACTGCCTTCGGCGGCCGGCTGTATGTGGGCACGTGGAACGACAACGGCGGTGAGCTGTGGCGCACCGCACCCACCGGCTGGGAGCGGGTGGCGCAAGGCGGCTCCGGCGACGCCAGCAAGACCGCCATCAATGCCCTGGCCGTCTTTGGCAGCAATCTCTATGCCGTGGCCACCGGACTTGGCGCCAGCTTCACGGGCACAGACGTGAAGATCTGGCGCAGCAGCACGGGCAATGCCGGAAGCTGGACCCAGGTGGCCACCGGCGGTGTGGCGGCCGGCAACGTGTTTCCCGATGTCACCACAGACGTCTTTGGCGGCTATCTCTACCTGGGCCTCAGCCGCAACGGCGTCGCCGAGCTCTGGCGCACCAACAACGGCACCACCTGGACGCCCGCCTTCACCAACGGCCTGGGCATGGCAAGCAATAGCTACGTGGCCTCCATGGCGGAGTTCGGCGGTCATCTGTATGTCGGCACGCGCAACACGGCCACCGGCGGCCAGGTCTGGAAGTCCAGCAACGGCCTGAACTGGACAGCCGTCTTCACCGATGGCCTGGGCAATGTGAAGAACAGGGGCGTCTACGGGCTGCTCGTCTTCAACAACAAGCTCTACGCGGTGCTGCCCAACGTGCAAACGGGAGCGGAAGTATGGCGCACGGCCAATGGCACTGCGTGGGAGGCTGTTGCCAGAGACGGCTGGGGGAGTGCAGAAGTCAACTTTGCCGCCTACTTCGACAAAGGGGCGACGGTCTTCAAGAATCGCCTCTACATTGCCGCCTTCACCGGCCCCAGCGGAGCCGAGGTCTGGAAGAAGACGGTGACGGCTGACTTCAAGGCCAATCCACTGGTTGGCCCGCCGCCCCTCCTGGTCAGCTTCGGCAACCTGTCTATTGGCGATTGCACCAGCAGCCAGTGGCGCTTCGGCGACGGAGCCAGCAGTACCTTGACCGAGCCAACGCATCTGTACACCGCGATTGGGGCGTACACGGTTACCCTGACCGTCGGCGATGGCGTGGATACTAGCACCATCACCCGCACGAACTACATCCGGGTCGAGTATCGGGTCTATCTGCCGCTGATCATGGCCGGCTACTGACGAAGAAGACCTGCCACAGGATCGTTCTTTGGCGCCTCACGCGGCAAAGGCCGGGAGGGAGGTAGGCGCAAGAAAGCCCCTCCCCATCTTGCGAGATGGAGAGGGGCGAGCTTACGTACGGACGGCGTATCTACGGTGTGGTGGGCGCTGATCCCAGCGTCACCGAGATGCGCATCTGCTTGCCATCACGCAGAATCGTCAACGTTGCCTTGTCGCCAGACTTGGCCTTGGCCAGCAGGGATTGCAGGTCCTGCATGCCAGTCACCGGCTTGCCGTTCATGGCAACGATGACATCGCCACCGATCATCACGGTGGTTCCTCCGATGGTGACCGACCGTGTCCCGCCGCGCAGGCCGGCGCTGTCTGCCGGACTACCGCTCTGAACACTCACGATCAGAACGCCACGCTGATCGGCAGAGAGTCCCATCGCCTGAGCAATGTCGGACGTTAAGTCGAGACCCCTGATGCCCAGGTATGCCCGCGTTGTGGGAAGAGCCTGGTCGGGCGTGCTGCGGCGTCCACTCTGACGGGCGGCGGTGGTCGTCGGGCGGGCAGCCAACGTCACGGCAACCGTTTGCTCGCTGCCGTCGCGCAGGATGGTCAGGTTGACCTTCTGGCCCACCTCAGCCGAGACGACCAGGTAGGAAACCAGGTCGTTGAATGTCTTGACCGCCTGGCCATTGATGGCGATGATCACGTCGCCGCCAATCTCCACCTGGGAGCCATTGATGGTCGTCGTCTCGCTGGAGCCGCGCACACCGGCGGCAGCGGCGGGCCCACCCGCTGTGACATCGCCTACCAACACTCCCCGCTGGTTCTGCTTCAGGCCCATGGCCTTGGCAAGGTCGGGTGTCAGGTCGGTGCCGCTGATGCCGAGATAGGGATGCTCAAAGCTGCCTTTACTAATCAGGACGGGCACAACCCGCTTCACCACCTCTGCCGGAATGGCGAATCCGATGCCCGAGCTGGCCCGCACCGGCGACTCGATGGCGAAGGTGACGCCAATGACGCTGCCCTCGGTGTCCAACAGGACACCCCCGGAGTTGCCCGGATTGATGGCCGCGTCGGTCTGAATGACATTAGGAATCGTGTATGATGGCCCTTGCCCGGTCTGATCGGCAGGGTAGGAGCGGCCGAGGGCGCTGATGATGCCCGTGGTCATCGTGTTCTGCTCGCCAAAGGGATTGCCAATGGCGACGACCAGCTCCCCCACTTTTGCCGTAGTCGAATCACCCATCCGCACGGGTTTGAGCTGGCTGGCCGGTACATCCACCTTCAGGACGGCCAGATCGGTCTGCGGATCCCTACCGACAACCGTAGCCTGTGCCGTGGAATCATCACTGAAGATGACTGTGATTCGGTCGGCACTGTCAATCACGTGGTTGTTGGTCACGATATGACCGTCGGTATCCCACACAAACCCAGACCCCAAGCCCTGCTGGCCAAACGACCCACCGAAGGGCGAGATCGTCGTCTGCTGAACGACCTCGACGGCAACGACGGAGGGGCTCACGTCTTCGTAGATGCCCTGGAATGCGCTCTCCAGCGCAGCGATGGTGCTATTGGCAGCCAGCGGTGCGGGGGCACTAGCTACGGGTGCAATTGTCGTGCTTGCGCTAGACGTTGAAGCGGCCACGGCCCGGGAGAGCCCCCACGGAACGGGGAGCGATCCTGTGGTCACTGCGGCACCCCACCCGGCCAGAACCAGTGCAGCAACAACAAGTAGCACGATCCATGTTCGTTTGTTCATGTTTGCATTCCTCCTTGTGCGTGCTGTGCAGCACTACGCTGCGGCGCGTAGCGCCGGTTACCTTGCTCACAGCCGCCCTATCATGTAGCATGAAGATTAGGAATGCGTTAGAAAGAGATTAAAAGATGATTGGAGTCCTCTACTGCTCTTGACGGTTCTCCGTCCATCAGGTATGATGGGGGTGGATAGTCGTCCGCACAGCGCAGAGGAGGCAGCCCCATGAGCCTGAGTGTTGGCATTGTCGGCCTTCCCAATGTGGGGAAGTCCACCCTCTTCAATGCCCTCACCCACGCCGGAGCACAGGTGGCCAGTTACCCTTTCACCACCATCGAGCCCAACACCGGCGTCGTCCCCGTTCCCGATGCGCGCCTCGACCGTATCGCCGCCATCGTCCGCCCCCAGAAAGCGACGCCCACCACCATCGAGTTCGTGGACATCGCCGGTCTGGTGCGGGGCGCACACAAGGGCGAGGGCCTGGGC
>DAOUCN010000236.1:0-5791 GCA_034431995.1 Chloroflexota bacterium
GATCAAGTGGGTCCCATCGACGAAGGCTTCTTTATGTACTGCGAGGAGATTGACTGGTGTGTGCGCATCAAGCGCGCAGGCTGGGAGATATGGTACGTGCCTGACGCTGTCATCATTCATCACAGCGCCCAGAGCACACGGCAATTCCGCCACCGCATGTTCGTCGAGTTGCACCGCAGCCGCTACCTTCTGTTTGCGAAGTACTACAGCCCGGCCTTCTGTTGGGCGGCACGACGGGTCGTGCGTCTCGGCCTCAGCCGGGAAATGTGGAGGGCGTGGCGCGATCGGCGCCGGGGCCGTATCCTGCAAGAGGAATATGACAACCGCCTGGCTGCCTACCGGGCAGTCTGGGCGCTGTGATCTTTGACAGGATCAGTACTGTGACGCATATAGCGTGCCACACGGCAGGTATGCCTATCAGCGGAAGGAAGACTAGCCAGAGCGGCCGTCAGCGGCTAGAACTGGCATCGACTCTCCATCTTCAGTACCCTGGTGGCGACAGGTGGAGCCTCACCTATCAGCGCTTGTCTTAACGTATAATGAAGAACAGCATATCTGCGACTGCCTGCGAAGCCTGAGCTGGGCCGACGAGCTATTGGTCCTGGATTCGTTCAGCGAGGACCGCACTGTTGAGCTGGCGCGCACCGCAGGCGCGCGGGTGGAGCAACGTGTCTTTGTGGACTGGGCGGATCAGCGGAGCGCTGCCATGGAGCTGGCCACCGGCGACTGGGTGTTCTTCGTTGACGCTGACGAGCGCGCCACACCCGAGTTGGCAGATGAGGTGCGGCAGGTTATTCAGACCGACGCCTGCGCCGGCTATTGGGTGCCGCGATGTAACTACATCTTTGGCAAACTGATGCGGTATGCGGGTTGGTCGCCCGACTACCAGCCGCGTTTGCTGCGCCGAGGGCGCTGCCGGTGGGACCCGGCACGCCCTGTGCACGAGTTGGTCATATTCGATGGCCCGGCCGGGCACCTGCACAACACCCTCATCCACTACAACTATGATAGCCTTGGCCAGTTTGTGAGGAAGCAAGAGCGATACACGGATGTCTACGCCCGCCAGTTGCAGAGGGAAGGCAAACGGCCGCGTCTGCGCTCGTTCATCGGTCAGCCACTGAGGGAGTTCTTCCGGCGATATGTGACCCTGCGCGGCTACCGTGACGGCGTCCACGGCCTGCTTCTGAGTCTCTTGCTGGCATACTACGCCTTCCGTACCTGCGTCAAGCTCTGGCGCTTGGTGCGCGCCTAAGGGAGCCGATATGCACGCAACGATAGTCTTCCTGATTGCACTAGCCATCATCATTTTCGCAGCCAAGGCAGCCGGGTACCTGAGCCTACGCCTCCACCAGCCAGCAGTGCTAGGGGAACTACTGATGGGGCTCGTTCTGGGGCCCACGCTCCTGGATCTGTTCGCGCGCGAGGCCTTCAGTCACGGACACGTGCAGGACGCCGTACTCTACCTGGCCGAGATGGGCGTGGTTTTCCTCATGTTCATGGCTGGTCTGGAAGCGGATCTGGATCAGATGCGTCACGTTGGCCGCGTCGCTCTTCTAGCGGGGGCCTTGGGCGTCATCGTTCCGCTCTTGATGGGGGCAGTTGTTAGCCTCGGGCTCAGCTATGGCTTGGTTTCGGCTTTCTTTGTTGGCATGATTCTGACCGCGACATCGGTAAGTATCTCTGCTCAGACACTGATTGAGCTGGGGGTGCTGCGGAGTCGAGAGGGTCTGGCTCTCCTCGCCGCGGCAGTGATTGACGATGTTCTCGTGATCCTGCTCCTGTCTGGCTCCATTGCCGTGGTTGGCAGCGAAGGAGGGGCATCAATCGGGCAGATCGGCATCATTGGCGGGCGAGTCGTCGCGTACCTGATCGTTGGAATCGTGCTTGGCGCGCTTGTCCTGACGCGTCTGTCGAGATGGGTATCGGCTCTGCCCATCAGCGAAGGGCTGACCGCTCTGGTCATTGTGGTGACCTTGCTGTACGCGTGGGCTGCGGAAGCGATCGGTGGCATGGCGGCGATCACCGGCTCCTTCATTGCTGGCGTGCTCTTCGCCCGCACGCCCTTGCGTGAGGCGATCGAACGCGAGGTACATACCATCAGCTACGGCCTGCTGGTGCCGATCTTCTTCGTCAGCGTTGGTCTCAGGGCCAATGGCCGTCTGCTCGGCAGCCAGGATGTGTGGTTCACGCTTGCTATCGTCATCGTTGCTGTGCTTGGCAAGATTCTCGGCTGTGGACTCGGCGCCCGTCTGGGCGGCTTTTCGAACCGGGAGTCGCTGCGCGTCGGCATCGGTATGGTCTCTCGCGGCGAAGTTGGATTGATTGTGGCGGCCGTCAGCCTGGACGCAGGACTGATTCCCAGTGCCGTCTTTGCGGCGATGGTGATCGTCGTTCTGGTTACGACCCTGATAACGCCGGTCTTATTGCGAGCATCCTTCCGCGGAAAGGAGTCTGCCTAATGTTCTCTTTGGTGGTGTTCGTCTTAGACAGCGTCGAGTTCTTGGCCGATCTCCTGGTGGCATGGGAACGGGCAGGCGTGCCAGGGGCAACAGTCATAGAGAGTACCGGTCTGGCGCGTGTGGCAAGAGCTCTCTCTCGTGATGACGTGCCCTTGTTGCCATCGCTCAGAGACCTCACGGAGTGCGAGGAGTGCCCGCACCGTACCCTCTTTGCCGTCGTGGATGACGAAGCCATCGTGGATCGGTTGATCGCCGCCACTGAGAAGGTAGTCGGCGATCTATCGCAGCCCCATACGGGCATCCTCTTCGTTATGCCTGTCACGCGCGTTGTTGGCGGGCAACGCAGCCGAAGTGCCAGCAAGCAAGAGCCCCGGGGTTGACCATGCGGCATCTGGGCATTTTTGCGCTGCTCATCACATGTTTGCTCACCGCGTGGGCCGCCACGCCCGCAGTGGCCGACGAGGCAGCCCCTCTACTGATTGTCTCTGGTCATGTGCGCAATGCCCATGGCGAGCCTGTGGCGGGGGCACACGTAGAGCTGTCTATCGCCGGCGTGGGGGCGAAGTCGGCCAAAGGCAAGACGCTGGTGTGGCGGACAGACGACGAGGGGGCGTTCCTCAGTGAGGTGCTGCTCACCCCACAGCAGGCTGCCGAACTGGAGCAAGGGAGAGCGGGCGTCATCGTGCGTGTGAGCAAGGCGACCTACGAGGCGAAGGATATTGTTGTTCCCCCAGCCGACATCGCGCGGGAGCACGATCACTTCTATGCTAGGGCTGATCTTTCCCTTCTGCGTAAACCGACGCCAGCCGTCTTCCTGTCGGCCATCATTCTGGGCGTGGTCTACGTCCTGATCTCACTGGAGCGCATGCACCGGACGGCGGCGGCCCTCGTGGGAGCAGCCGCCGTGCTCATTGTCAGTCACATAGGCGGCTTCTTCAGCGACGATTTCCTGATCTTGCCCTTCGAACGGGCCGTAAGCTACATTGACCTCAACGTGATCTTCCTGCTGATGGCGATGATGGTGCTGGTGACGATCACCGCCCGCACCGGCGTCTTTCAGTGGCTGGCCGTAGCCATGTACAGGAGGGCCAGAGGGAGCCCCTGGCGGCTTGTTGTGCTGCTGATCGCCACCACCGCCGTGCTCTCGGCACTCTTGGACAACGTGACCACCATGCTGTTGATGGTACCCGTCACAATCGAAATCGCTCTGATCCTGCGGCTCAATGCCCTGGCCCTCCTTTTGCCGGAGGTGTTTGCCTCTAACATTGGAGGTGCAGCTACGCTGATAGGTGACCCTCCGAACCTGCTGATCGGGTCGTATGCCGGGCTGGACTTTGGAGCGTTTCTGGTGTACATGGCTCCCGCCTGTGCCATTGCTTTGCTCGGATTGGTCGCGCTGGTGGCTGTGCTCTACCGTGGGCAATACCATGATGCCACGCGAGAAGAAGCCCGCGCCTTGCTGCAGAGGCTGGAGAGGGAGTTCAGGATTACAGAAAGAGAGACTCTCTGGCGGTCACTGGTTGTCTTTGGGGGAGTGATCATTCTCTTTCTGCTGGCAAGTGTGTTTGACATGGAGGCCAGCGTTCCTGCTCTGTTGGGCATGGCTGTGCTCCTGATCTGGACGAAGGCGGATATTGTCCAACAGCTAGAGGCAGTAGAATGGCCGAGCCTGATCTTCTTTATTGCCCTTTTCATTGTGGTGGGAGCCGCTCACGAGACGGGTGTCATTCAGGCCCTGGCTGAGCTGGTAGGAGCCGTCGCCCACGGCAACCTGACGATTGCCATCATTCTCATCGTGTGGATCACCGCCACCGCTTCCATGCTGATTGACAATATCCCGATCACTGCCACCATGCTACCTGTGGTGGCGCACCTCACCAGTACGCTGCCGGACGCGACCAACAACATCCTATACTGGGCCCTGGCCTTCGGGGCATGCCTGGGGGGTAACGGGACAGTGATCGGTGCCTCTGCCAACATCATCACGGTGGGGCTTGCGGAGCGAGCTGGCTTCTCGGTGAGCTTCGGGGATTTTGCTCGCAAGGGCATCCCCGTGACAGTTGTGAGTCTCGTCATGGCCACAGCCTGGCTGTTGCTCCTCGCCTGGCTGACTTAGGTGGCGGAGGTGGACGTGGGGCAGAGACACAGTACGCAGCATCGGAAGATCGTATGTGCGACACGTGGGGGCGAAGCGTCAAGGCGAACGGAGGACCGGGCCATTGCGCTGGCTCGTGAGAGCGATGCGGAGTTAGTGTTCCTGTACGTGGTTGACACGGCCTTCGCCCGCGGCTTAACGGGCAAGTTCGACATAGAGATTGTTGCCAAGGACCTGCGGGAGATAGGCAAGATCGTCCTCGAACAAGCCCGGCAGCGCGCCCGGGAGCAAGGAGTGAGTGCGCGAGGGGAAATCAGGGAGGGCGTCGTGGCCGACGAAATCCAGCGCTTTCTCGAACGCCACGAAGACGCGGATCTGCTGGTCGTCGGCCACATGAGTGAGCATCTGCGTCAACACCTGGAGCCCATCCTGCGCAGTGCCGCCGGCACCCGGCTGCAAGTGCTCGTGGTCGAGCCGGCGTAAAGGCCGCTGGGGCTGCCTACATCGTGTGGGGGGCGCTCATCCCCATCAGCCGGAGGCAATTTGCCAAGGCGACACGCGCCGCCTGGACGAGCCGCAGGCGCGCCCTGGACAGCGCTGCTTCAGCGGGGTCGGAGGAGACAACCCGGCATTGCTTGTAGAAGCTGTGGAAGATGCCCGCAAGCTCCAACGCATAGTGGGGGAGATGGTGAGGCTCGCAGTGGACGGCAGCCTTCTCCACTACCTCTGGCAACTCCAGCATCTTGCGAATCAGTGTCAGTTCTGGCTCGCCGGTCAGCAACGACACATCCGCCGTTCCACTGGCCATGTCTTTGGCATAGCGCAGAATGCTGGCGATGCGGGCATGCGCATACTGGATGTAGTAGACGGGGTTTTCTAGGGATTGCTCTTTCGCCAGCTCCAGGTCGAAGTCCATCTGGGCGGTGGGGCTGCGGGCGAGAAGGAAGTAGCGCACGGCATCGGCGCCCACTTCGTCTACGACCTCGCGCAGGCTGATGATCTCGCCTCGGCGGCGCGACATGCGCACCACCTGACCGCCACGCGTCACCGTGACGAGCTGGTAGAGCAAGATGGTGAGACGTTCTGGGTCTACTCCGAAGGCCGCCACCGCGCTCTTCATCCGTGACACGTGGCCCTGGTGATCGGCTCCCCACACATCAATCACCCGATCGAAGCCGCGCATAACGAACTTGTCATAATGATAGGCGATGTCCGATGCGAAATAGGTGGGGCCTCG
>DAOUCN010000237.1:0-14632 GCA_034431995.1 Chloroflexota bacterium
GGGCGGGGGCAAGCACCCGCGGCTGAGCCGGCCGCGGGGCTTGGCGGCGCGGCCTGGCGGGCGGCTGGCTGTGGCTGACGCCAGCGACGGCACGATCAAGCTGCTGGCCTACGACGGTCGCGATTCCCTGGCCTACTTGGGGGTCTTTGCTTCAGGATTGAACATGCCGCAGAATATGTGGGCGGACGCAAGTGGCCGGCTTCTTGTGGCTGACTCCGGGACCAATGTGGTGAGGCTGTTCGGCGCCGATGGCAGCCTGCTGGCTGTGTACACGCAGCCGAATGATGGCTATCCAGGGCGATTCGGTGGGCCAGCGGCGGCGGTGGCTGGCGGGCCGATGGCAGGCGATATTCTGGTGGCCGACCGGGGCAGTCAAAGGGTCGTATTCGTCAGGCAGGGAGTGCCCTGGGTTCGCATGTCGCTTCCGATCATCGTGCGCTGAGAGCGACAGGCGCGGTGATCGCATACTCCAAAGGAGGAGAGGTATGGGCAAGGTTGCAGTGGTTGCCATTGGAGGCAACTCGCTGATCAAAGACGAGCAGCACAAGACGGTGCCAGACCAGTTCGCAACGACGCGCGAGACGGCGGTGCACATCACCAAGATGATCCAGCAAGGCTGGGACGTGGTGGTTACCCACGGCAACGGGCCGCAGGTGGGGTTCATCCTGCTGCGCTCCGAGTTGGCCAGCCATGTGTTGCATACGGTGCCCCTGGATTCGTGCGGGGCCGATACCCAGGGGGCCATCGGCTATATGATCCAGCAGTGCTTGTACAATGAGTTTCTCAAGCAGGGTGTGCAGAAGCAGGCGGTGACCGTCGTCACCCAGGTAGTCGTGGACAAGAACGATCCTGCCTTCGCGAATCCCACGAAGCCCATCGGACCCTTCTACGATCGGGAGAAGGCGACGCGCTACCGGCGAGAGCGAGGGTGGAGCGTGATGGAAGACGCCGGGCGCGGCTGGCGGCGAGTGGTGCCGTCGCCGTTCCCTCTGGAGATCGTGGAGCGCGATGCCATCCTGTGCCTACTGAAGGGTGGCTTCGTGGTCATCGGGGTGGGGGGCGGGGGCGTGCCTGTGGTGCGCGAGGAGGACGGCACTCTGCGCGGCGTGGAGGCGGTCATAGACAAGGACTACGCCAGCGCCATCCTGGCCTCGGCCATCAACGCCGACCTGTTTCTGATCTCCACGGCGGTTGATCGGGTGGCCATCAACTATCGCAAGCCGGGCGAGCGCTTCCTGGAGCGCATGACTGTGGCGGAAGCGGCGCGCTACCTGGGCGAGGGCCACTTCCCGGCGGGCAGCATGGGGCCGAAGATTCAGGCCTGCATCCAGTACCTGCAACGGGGCGGCAAGGAGGCGCTGATCACGAGCCCGGAGAGGATCGCCGACGCGCTGAAGGGAGAAGCCGGGACACGCATTGTGGGGTAGCGGGTGTCGGGTATCGGGTTTCGGGTTTCGGCGGACGTGACGCGTGGAGGGTCGAGCGTGGGGCGTGAAGCATGGAGCGCAGCACGTGGTGCGTGTTCCAGGTTCGGTTCGATTCCACGCATTACGCATCACGTATCACGTACCACGTCCTGCGCAGCCGTTGCCACGTGTTAGCCAGGCCGGCGCGGGTGGCTGAGATGGGATCGGGTGCACGCCAGGTGGGCGGGTCGGCCTGCGCCGCCAGGAACCCCGCCAGGCGAAACCAGAAGATGAGGAAACGATAGAGCGGAATCGCGCTGAAGAGCCACCAGGCACGGCGCAGACGCTGACGAGCCTCGGCTTCGCTCACTGCGTAGGCGGTCAGGACCCACAGCGCCTCCAGCGCGGCGTAGAAGCCGTAGGTAGCCAGAATGCCGGTGAGGACGAGCTGGAGCGAGTAGCCGAAGAAGACCAGACCCGGCAGGAAGAAGATCCACGCCAGACGCGGGAAGCTCAGGGTGTGGTCAATCATCAGCAGGCGCTGCGGCGATAGTCCCCGCAGGCGTAAGAAGCCACCGCGGCGCAGCAACTGCTCGTGGCGAGCGATGACTTCGAGTTGGCCCCGCTGCCAGCGCACGCGCTGGGAGTAGAGCGCACCCAGGCCGGGTACAGGATGCACATACGCAGTGGCCTCGGGCACACAGGCCAGGTGTTCGGAGGGTGCTCGCTCGTGCAGATCGAAGGTCAGGTCTGTATCCTCGGTTACCGTCTGTTGGCTGTAGAGGAAGGTGCGTAGCAAGACATCGCGGCGAAAAGCGCAGAAGGCACCAGCTAAGGTATAGAGACTCTTGTTCAGCGACTGATAGACCCGACCGATCTTGAAGGACGCCAGGTATTCCAGGTATTCGCACTCGGCCAGTATGGTCTGAAGCAGGCTGGGGTGGGGCCCGGCGGGAGGCAGAACCTGGATCGCGCCGGTGGCACTGGCCAATGATGGGTCGGCTTCGAAGGCGCGCACCATGTTTAGCACTGCATCTGGGTCGAGGACGGTGTCGGCATCTACATTGAAGATCAGCGAGCCCCGCGCCATGTGAATGCCGGCGTTCAGCGCCCACGATTTGCCACGATCGGGGATGGAGATCCAGCTCATGCTGCCAGCAAAGGCATGGCGCTGTTCCGCGTCGAAAACAAGGAAGCTGCGGTCGGTGCTGCCATTGTTGATGACGATGACTTCCATCCGGTCTTGGGGGTAGGTCTGCTGGCGTAGGGATTGCAGGCACAGGCCCAAGGTCTCGGCGCCGTTGTAGACGGGCACCAGCACGCTGACCATGGGGAAGAAGGTGAGTTCGCTCGTCGTCGGCAGCCGCCGTTGATGGCCCCTGGCCCACCAGCCACCGGCAAGATTGATGATCGCCGCCAGGCCGTCTACGGCAATCGGTATCAGGAGCCACACGCCCCAGAAGGCGACGAACGGCAGCAGGTCGCGGTTCACGGCTGTTCCTCTGCTTTCAGCCTGTGGGCGAGATTGACAATAGTTGGGAGGGTCAGCAGATACCAGTACATGGCGATCACCAACGCAAAGAACACGAACTTGCCGACCAGGGTATGGGCGAAGAGAAGCCAGTCTTTGCCCATGCGGTGCAACAAGAAGATGATGACCAGCATGCGACCGATGTTCGCCAGGTATGTCACTCCCAACCCGGCCATGATAAGCGCCGATTTGCGCTGCCACGGCCAGCCGGGATAGAACGCGAGCAGGCCCACGAAGATGGCCGTTTCCAGAAGGCCTGAACACTCGATGCCGACCTGCAGGGCCGTCCAGCCAATTTCCTGGGCGATGACCAGTACGAGAACAGTGTTCGGCGCCGCCTGGAAGATGCGCGTGGGGATGTGCAGGGCAGTTGCCACATAGTGGGCGCCGTAGGCGGTCACGGTCTCGAAGCCCACGACGCCGGAAGGCAGACTCTGAACGACATACACAAGCAGAAACGCCAACCCTACCGCACCCAGGGTGTAGTACAAGAGCCAGATGCGATGGGCGCGGAAGAACAGGACCCCTGATCCCCAGAGAACTACCGCTACTGCCGCGATCGGACCTTCCACTGTTTTCTCCCTGTGCACCACCAGACTGCTGCAATGGCCAGCGCCGTTCCCCCTATCAGACCATAGACGCCCAGAATGGGCACCGCCGTGTACTGGATCTCTGCCGTGCCGTCGCGCACCTGATTGGCGGTGACGCTTTCCACCCTGAAGCGGATGACCGAGCCTGAGGTGATGCCCAGGCTGGCGAAGGGTACACCCACCTCGACCCTGCGGCCTCCCTTCTTGCCCGTGTCATCCCACGCCTCGCCAGCGCCTGTCCCCCCGTGGCTCACGCTCACGTCTGCACCATTGGGTTTGGCGTGATAGTACACGCTAACTGCCTGATCGTAGCTGCCATCATTGTTCACATCCACGCGGATGTAGTACGTGATGCCCTGATTGCTCTGGGGCTGATAGCGCTCGATCATCCAGTACATGGTAGGGTCGTTGGGGTTGTTGGCCCAGTAGAGGCGGGCGATGTCGGCGTCGGGGTCGCTGGAATCGCCCTGGGGGTCGGAGATGTTGGCCTGCCCGCCCCAGTCGCCGAAACTGCCGTCAATGACGATATTGGCCGCCTGGGCCGGAGTTGCCAGGCAAAGCCAGATGGCGAGCCCGAGCCCAATCCAGGCCGCCAGGCTGCCGGCCTGGCGCTGGCGGGGTGCAGATGGCCTCTGTTCGACGCGCACGCCGGATTGTGCTGGCCGCCTCCAGGGAATGAGCAAGACAAGCATAAGCATCACCACCAGTGTGGTAACGAACATTCCTGCCCAATGGATCGCTGTTGGCCGCACGGCAAGCGTCACGGCATGGGCGCCGCCGGGCGCGTGCAGAGCGACCAGGGTATCGAGGGCCATCGTCTCGACCTGCTGGCCGTCAATCGTGGCCTGCAGGCCCCCCAAATGGGCCACAGGGATGAGGAGCAGCCCCCCACTCCCCGTCTGGTAGCGGAAACGATAGCCTGTCACCGTGGCCTCATATCCCTCCAGGATCACCGCAGTCCTGGAGGGGGGCTCGCCAGCCCTCGCACCCAAGACTGTTTCCAGAAGTCGGACAGCCTGGGGATCCTGGGTCAGGAAGGCGTGATAGGGCAGGTTGACGCCGAGGAACCAGATGGGGCCCGCTGGATTGCCGTTCTCCAGATAGCCGAGACCGATCACCTGCTCACCCATGTAGTCGAAGGCCAGGCTGACGCCGTGGACGCCTTGAGGAACGAAGGCATGCCAGGGCGTTTCGCCAGCGCTGAAGGGGAGTAGAGGATAACTTCCCAACTCGCCGATCATGGTCACTGCCGACTCCAGGACGACAGGCTCGGCGTAGACGCCCATGAACTTGGGCACGCGGGCCAGGGGATCCTGCGGCGCGCCGGTGAGATCAATGACCACGCGCCCGCCCTGTGCGGCATAGGCGCGGATCAGAGCCTCGGCCCGGCCCTGGTTGCGCCAGGCAAAGCCGGACAGATAGAGAGTCGAATAGCGAGATAGATCGGCCAGGGTGTAGTCGTCAACGCGGGGCGAGCCTCCCGTCACGATGCGCGGGAAGAGCAAGGCTGCGTCGTAGGCGCCGCCGCCAATGCCGAAGATGATGTTTTGCACCTGGGTGGCTCGCGGCTGGCCGTCGCGGTGAAAGCGCAGGATGGGGCCGGTTGAGGAGATGGGCGTGAAGCCTGCCGCGACGAGGGCGGCGTCGAGGCCTGGGGCGATGCCGCTGCCCGGCGCCAGCAGCACATCATCCACGCCCAAAGCGTTGAGCCGGTCCGTAGCATAGGCGAAGTATCCCCGTTCCATGGCCTCGTTCAGGGCGGCGACGGCGCGTGCCGTGCGCGCCCCCTGGTACGCCCAGCCAAACACCTGTTCGCGCCCGCCAACCTCGGTGACAAAGTGGGATGGTTTGGATCCCAGGCGGCTCAGGTCGGCCACAGCCACGCGCCAGCCAGGCTCACTGCGCAGCTCGTCTGCTATCGCTACGAAATCGGTGGGAGCAGCCCGACCATGGGCGAGGGCCGAGGATGGGTAGAAATCCAGGGCCATCGCCGCCACAGCTACAGTGGCGAGAACCCGCCATCGCCAGACAGAGAGCGAGGCAGCTACCCCCAAGAGCAAGGCAGGCCCGCCAAAGCTGGCAAAGCGGATGGGCCACAGGAACTGGCTCAAGGGCAGGGCAGTGAACAGGCTGTACACACCCTCAAAGCTGACCACGGCCGCCAGAAGACCGGTCACCAGCAGACTGCGGGCCAGGGGGGAGAGACTCGACCAGTGGGCCAGGCTGAACAGCGCAGCCAGGAACAGGCCCAGCCCCAGGTAGAAGACTTCCGGGTTGCCCAGGCGCAACAGGGGATTGAGGGAGACCGTCGGCGGGAAGCGTGCCACGGCGTCGCTCAGGGCGCTGGCCTTGATCTCGGTGATGCCGCCGGTCAGGCTGGGGAGCAGCCACCAGGCGGAGAGGCCGAGCCCGCCGGCAATGCCAGCCCAGGCTGCTGCCAGCCGTCGAGCGCCAGCCCCAGACGCAGGCGCGGCCAGCAGGGCGACCAGAGCCAGGCAGGCGGCAAAGATGGCGCCCATCATGGCATGAGAGACAACCACCAGGGCCAATGTGAGGGCAAGGCCGACGATGGGCGCGCGGGGCATCCTGTCGTCCGGCGTCGAGCGCTCGAACACCAGGCGCCCCAGGCAGTAGAGGGCCAGGGGCAGCCAGGCGGCAGCCAGGACGCGCGGCAGGTTACCTTCGGCAAAGCCCACCCGCAGGTGGTCTGGCAGCCAGGGCAAGAGGACGGCGGCTACCAGCGCCGGTCCCAGGCGCAGCCAGCGGCGGAAGAGCAGAACCGACAGGGCGCTGAGCCAGGTAGTGAGCCAAAGAAACAGATTGCCGGCCACGACGATATCGCCCAGCAAGGCATAGAGGGCGGCCATGAGATAGTACGTCAGCGGCCCGTGGTAGCGCAGCATCTGCAAGCCCATGTACCACGACGGCAAGAGGTCGGGATAGAGAGTGCCCTGCTGCACTTCTCGGTACAGGTACAGGGTCTTGAACAGGTGGCCCCAGGTGTCGGATCCCCAGGGGTAGACCTCGCCCCCAGCCACACCCGGCAAGACGTTCCGGTAGGCAAGGAGGGTGCTCACCGTCACCAGAATTGCGGCGATGACGATCGCCGACGTGGCATGTCGTCGTGTCATACCAGACCAGGCTCCACAGGGTGCCGGTACCTGGGCGGCCAGGGCGGGAGTCATAACCCGCAGATGCTATACAGCGCGTCCTCTATTGGCATGAGAGGGGCCTCCGTTCAGGCCGTTGGCTCTGTGCCTGCCGTTTGGCGTGTAGGTGATCGAGACCGATGGCGTTTCCCATAGGGTCACAGAGGCCAGACGGATCGGTAGCTGGCGCAGGTCGTGCTCAAGCACCTGGGCGATCACGGTCACCAGACATTCGGACGTTGGCTGCAGGCCAGCGAAGACGGGCAATTCATTGAGCAGTTGCTGCCGAAAGGGAGCGGTGGCCCCCTCCGTCAGGCGTTTCACATCGGCAAAGCTCACGATGCACTGGTTGCTATCCAGAGACCTGGCTGTGCAGCGCACCTGCAGGCGATAGGAGTGGGTGTGAATCGGGCCGCGCCGTCCGCCCATAACGACGAAATGACGGGCGTTGAAGAAGACATCTACCGACAGCTCGTAGTGGCCGCCGGGCAGCGAGGCGAAGGGCACAGCAAAGACGCTGGTGTGGGGCAGTGGCGGGGCGAGCGTGGGCAGGATCGGCAAGGCAGGGTAGTCCGTCGCGGTGGGCAGCGCACGAGAGGAAGCCATCTGGACCGGCGCGGCGTTTGCAGTCGCGGGATCGGCCGGCGAGGGGCAGGCTTCTTGGCGAAAAGCCGGGGCAATATCAACGGCAGGCATCGTGGAAGGGGCCGTCTCAGGCTGGCCTAGGCCTGTGCGAATCAGCTCGTCAAGAAGGACACGCGCAAGGCGGCCAAGCGACCGGAAGGCGCGACCGAGGAAGGCCAGGCGGAATGAAGTGGTCGCCAGGAACGGTAAGCGCCGGCGGACGTCAGCTGAGATACCCATGATGTCGGCCCCTTGACTCGGAGCGGGCCGGCCAGCAGCTTCTCCGTCCCCTGCGGGGAGACGTCGGGCATAGGATAGGCATGCCCCCCACACAGCGGCCGGTTACGCCACTTGCTCCACCCGGCGCGTTGGCGTCCAAAGAGCAGCATCTCTTCTGCGCTCGGGTTTCATTGCATCCGCGTGTCAGGCACTGTCTTTGCTATCCGCAGTCTCTTCTCTGCCGGCTCCGCTCGCGATCTTCGCTCGTGGACGGGGCGCGCAAGGCATACGTCCCGCGTCCTTGTCAAGTAAGTATAGCCCTGCACACGGTCCGCTGTCAAGTCGAGAATACTGCAGAATATGACGAAGATTTTCGAGTCTCAGGACCTAACCTGCCGTAGGTTCGGTTGTTTCTGGCTAGGTCTATCCTCTGGTGTCTCGCGACTAGGAGTCTCCGAGTAGCGACCGCGGGGAGCGAGCCGCTCTTCGGCTTCCCCGTGGAGCGGGGAAGAATCTCACGCGTAGCCTGCCCAACGCCGGAGAGTCTTCGTCGCTTCGCTCTGCTCAGAAACTCCGGTCCGTCATGCTGAGCGCAGTTCAGCGAAGCATCTCCCCTTGGGGCCACGAGAGATGCTTCGTCGCAAAGGACGCTCCTCCCTGGCCTTCCACGTGCCAGCCTGCCCCCTGGCCTGCGCCCCTGAGGCTGGCAGTCCAGGGGGCAGGCAGCATGACAACCGTGAATGGGACGTTTCTGAGCCGACGCACGCCGCCGACGGCATGGGGTTCTCAGAATGGCCAGTGTGAGAATAAGGAAAGGACCATGGGTCTTTCTCGGCGTCGTTCTTGACAGGACCTGCCCCGTGTGCTATGATGCAGACACAAGAGACAACGGCTACGACGGAGACAGCTAAGCGAGCGGTAACCCTGGCAGCGAGCCTGGTTGGTGCGAGCAGGCAGGAGCACGGTCGCCGAGACATCACTCCCGAGCCGCTGACCGAACGAGGAGACGTGCAGGCGGCGGGCCTCAGACCCGCCCTACGGTCGCCCTGGCGGCGGACATCATGCCCGCCCGAGGAGTATACGTGTGTGGAGCGGGCATCGCCCCCACCGAGACTGCCGCCGCTGCTCAAGTAGACTCAGCCGGTTCCTTCACCGTTAGCGGAAGGAAGGTATAACCCCAGCCGCTGCGGGGCTGGGCTTCCAGAGTCCGAGAGATTCGGAGGTCCAGTACGTGGCCTGTCGGGGCGTACCTGCGAGTGAGCCGATTCGTCGGCTAACAAGGGTGGTAGCGCGGGAGCACTGGGAGCTCTCGTCCCTTAGCTGGGGCGAGAGCCTTTCTTTTGTCGGCGGTGATGCCAGCCCACCTTCGGAGTCGTTCCTTGCGTGCTTTTCTTGCTGCTGCGGGTGTCTGTCTGCTGTGGGGTTCTGGCTGGCTCCTGATCAAACTGGGCGTTGAGAGCTTTCCGCCTTTTCTCTTTGCAGGGGTGCGAGGAGTGCTGGCAGCCGCCCTGCTCCTGGCTGTTGCCGCCTGGCGCAGGCTCAGGTGGCCGCCCGCGGGCGAGTTGAGCCGCATGTTCAGCATCGGTCTGCTGATGACTGGCCTCTCCAATGGCCTGGTCTACTGGGCGGGGCAGTACATTCCATCGGCGATGTCGGCCCTGCTCTTCACCGGCATGCCCTTCTTCACGGCCGCCTTTGCCCACGTCCTGTTGCCGGGTGAGCGGGTCAATCTGTGGCGGCTCGTTGGGCTGAGCATCGGTCTGGGCGGAGTGTGGCTTGTTCTCAGTGAGCGACTGGTGGGCGGGCAGTCCGGCTCCATGGCGGGCGAGCTGGCCGTGGTGCTGTCGGCGGCGGTCTGGGCCTTGTGCCTCGTGCTCAATCGCAAGCTGCTACGGGGCGTGTACGGCACCGTAATGACGGGCGTGCAACTGCTCTCCGGCTCGGCGCTCCTTCTGCTGGTTGGGCTGTTGGCGGAGAGCTTCGACCAGATTCGGATTACACCGCTCTCTGTCTCTGTGTTCGTGAGCATGGTGGTGGGTCAGGGCTGTGTGGCCTACTTCCTGTACTACTGGCTGATGGCCCACGTAGGCCCGACTGCTCTATCGTTGACGTCTTTTGTTACGCCGACCATTGCCGTGATCCTAGGGGTCGTCCTGCTGGGCGAGTCAGCGGGGTGGCGGATGGTGGCTGGGCTGCTGACGGTCGGCGTGGGCATCTGGGTGGTCAACGTCTTGGGCCAGAGGAGGGCCGTGCAGTAGTGATGGTCGCCGATTACACCATTATCTTCGACGGCGGGAGTATCGGCAATCCGGGGCCTGGCTATGGCAGCTTTGCCATCTCTGCCGCGGGTCAAACGAAGCCGCAGATCGTGCGGCTTCAGTTCGGGGGCGTGGTCAGCAGCAACGAAGCCGAGTACGATACGTTGGTTGCTGCCCTGGAGCATCTGATCGCTACGCTGCGGCAGGCTGGGCGGGAGCCGTGCGATTGCACCGTCGAGATACGAGGCGATAGCCGACTGGTCATGGAGCAGTTGAGCGGGCAGTGGAAGGCGCACAATGGCCGCATGAAGGCCAGGCGCGACTGGACGCTGGCGCTGTTGGCGCAATTCAGGGGCTTTACGCTGATTCAGCAGCCGCGAGAGCAATCGGTCAAGCTGCTGGGGCATTGAGGGACGAACCACGGACGACGGCAGACCAATGACCGAGGACGAAAGACCAGGACGTAGATTCCTCCTTGGTTCTTCGTTCTTGGTCTGACTGTTGACATCTGGCTACCGACTATTGGTCGAAGGGAGCGTGTTCAGCATGTTCAAGCCAGTCTCATCGAAGACCGACTTTGTGGCCCAGGAACACGAGATGCTGGATTTCTGGCAGGAGACGAGGGCCTTTGACAAACTGCGCCAGAAGCTGGCGGGCAGGCCGCGCTGGTCATTCATTGACGGGCCGATCACGGCCAACAACCCCATGGGCGTGCACCATGCCTGGGGGCGCACGTACAAGGACCTTTACTGCCGCTTCAAGGCCATGCAGGGCTACGACCAGCGCTGGCAGAATGGCTTCGACGGCCAGGGCCTCTGGGTCGAAGTGGAAGTTGAGAAAGAGCTAGGTTTCTCATCTAAGCGTGACATCGAGCGATATGGTATCGCCGAGTTTGTGGAGCGCTGCAAGGAGCGCGTGCGCAAGTACGCCAACGTGCAGACGCTGCAGTCCATCCGCCTGGGCTACTGGATGGACTGGGACAACTCGTACCATACGATGTCGGACGAGAACAACTATACCATCTGGCTTTTCCTGAAGAAGTGCCACCAGCGGGGCTTCATCTACAAGGGCCATGATGTCATGCCGTGGTGTCCGCGCTGCGGCACTGGCATCTCGGAGCACGAGATTGTCACCGAGGGCTATCAGGAGCTGACCCACACCAGCGTGTTCCTTACTTTCCCGCTCGTGGGGCGACAGAAGGAATCTCTGCTGGTGTGGACGACCACGCCTTGGACGCTCACATCCAACGTGGCCGCTGCTGTCCATCCAGAGCGGCCCTATGTCGCCCTGCGCCAGGGCGATCAGGTGTACTATCTGGCCAAGGGCGCGGTGGAGAACGCCGTGAAGGGACACCACACCATCGAGAGAGAACTGATGGGCTCCGACATGGTGGGTTGGACGTATCGCGGCCCCTTCGATGAGCTGCCCCCGCAGAAAGGCGTTGTCCACACCGTCATCCCCTGGGAGGAGGTCGGCGAGGCGGAAGGGACGGGCATCGTCCATATCGCCCCTGGCTGCGGCAAGGAGGACTTCGCCCTGAGCAAGCTGCACAATCTGGCGGTGATCGCCCCCATTGACGAGTTCGGCATCTTCACGGAGGGCTTCGCCTGGCTCACGGGCATGAACGCCGAAGAGGCGGCCCAGCCCATCTTTGACGACCTCAAGAAGAAGGGTATCCTCTATCGCCTGGAGGACTACACCCACCGCTATCCTGTGTGCTGGCGCTGCGCCACCGAGCTCCTCTTCCGTTTGGTGGACGAGTGGTTTATCTCCATGGGCCAATTGCGCTACGAGATCATGGATGTGACGGGCCGCATCCAGTGGGTGCCGGCGTTCGGCCTGGAGCGCGAGCTGGACTGGCTGCGGAACATGGACGACTGGATGATCTCCAAGAAGCGCTACTGGGGTCTCGCCCTGCCCATCTACGAGTGCAAGGAATGTGGCACGTTTGATGTGGTGGGGAGCGAAGTGGAACTGAAGGAGCGGGCGGTTGAGGGCTGGGAGAAGTTCGAGGGTCACACGCCGCACCGCCCCTGGATTGACGAGGTGAAGATCGCCTGCCCCACTTGCGGGGCGAAGGTCAGCCGAATCCCTGACGTGGGGAATCCGTGGCTAGACGCGGGTATCGTGCCGTACTCGACGCTCAACTATCGCCATGATCGCGCATACTGGCAGCAGTGGTTCCCTGCCGACCTGATCTCCGAATCCTTCCCAGGCCAGTTCCGTAACTGGTTCTACTCGCTTCTGACCATGAGCACGGTGATGGAGAACGCCGAACCCTTCCGGGCCTGTTTCTCCTATGCGACGCTGGTGGACGAGAAAGGCGAGGAGATGCACAAGAGCAAGGGCAACGCCATCGAGTTCACCGAGGCGGCGGAGAGGATGGGCGTGGACGTGATGCGCTGGATGTACTGCGGGGCCAGCATCACCCAGGATTTCCGCTTCGGCTACACCCTGGGCGACGAGACACGCCGCCGTTTCATCCTGCCCTTGTGGAATGTCTACAGCTTCTTCGTCACCTATGCCAATCTCGACAAATGGACGCCTGCGGTTGGCAAGAAGCGGCTGCCTGCTTCCGCTCTGTCAGCGCTGGACCGTTGGATTCTCTCCGAGCTTCAAGTCCTTGTCAAGACGGTGACGGACAGGCTGGAGACCTATGATCCGGCTGGGGCTGTCAGAGCCGTCGAGGCCTTCGTGGACGACCTGTCCAACTGGTATGTGCGGCGCAGCCGCCGCCGCTTCTGGAAGAGCGAGAACGACGCTGACAAAAGGGCGGCCTACAGCACGCTGTACGAGTGTCTGGTGACCCTGTGCGAGCTCCTGGCGCCGTTCATTCCCTTCATCGCCGACGCCATGTACCAGAATCTCGTGCGCTCGGTGGAGGTGAAGGCTGCTGAGAGCGTCCATCACTGCGACTGGCCCAAGGCCGATACCGCCCTCCTGGACGAGGGACTGATGGCGGAGACAAGGCTGGTGCAACAGATAGTCAGCCTAGGCCGTGCCGCCCGCAGCAAGGCCAACCTGCGCGTGCGTCAGCCGCTG
Organism: Chloroflexota bacterium; assembly: GCA_034431995.1. Classification (GTDB taxonomy): domain Bacteria; phylum Chloroflexota; class DTOL01; order DTOL01; family DAOUCN01; genus DAOUCN01. The sequence continues at coordinate 12,820 of DAOUCN010000237.1, forward strand.
TCTACCGTGCTGGTCAAAGTGAAATCGGAGGACGAGCGGGCCACGCTGACGCAGCTCAAGGACCAAGTGCTGGATGAGCTTAATGTCAAGGCTCTCGACTTCGTGCGGGAGGAGACCGACCTGGTGTCTTATGCCGTGAAGCCGGCCTTTGGTCTCTTGGGGCCGAAGTACGGCAAGCGCGTGCCAGCCATTGCCGCTGCCCTGGCGAGGCTCGACCCGGCCGCGGTGGCCCGCAGCAAGCGCGCCGGGCAGGGCGTGGAGGTAGAAGTAGACGGCGAACGGTTGACCATCCTGCCCGATGAACTAGACGTGCGCAGCACGGAGCGGGCAGGCTTCTCCACCGCCGAGGAGGGCGGCTACCTGGTGGGCGTGAGCACGGCCCTGACGCCGGAGCTGGTGCAGGAGGGCGTGGCCCGGGAGGTGGTGCGCTTCACCCAGGATACGCGCAAGTGCGCCGATCTCGACATCGCCGACCGCATCGTCACCTACATTCAGGCCGGGCCAGCCCTCACCGAGGCGGTGAAAGCCTGGGCCGACTACTTCTGCCAGGAGACGCTGACGGTAGACCTGCGTTTCAGCCCGCCGCCGGAGGGGGTTTTCACGGCTAGCTATGAGTTTGAGGGCGAGGCGATAACCATCGGGGTGGCGAAGGCAAGGGCATAGCGTGAGAGCCCCCCTGCAGGTTGGGCAACCTGCAGGGGGGCTTTGCTATGGCCCGAACCCTTGCAGGATAGACAGGAGCTGAAGCACCAGGTCGCGCAGGTCGCGGTATCGTTCCTCGAGGCCGGTGACGATCTGGTCCAGGGTCGGCGTCGGCGTGGCGGGCACGCCGGCGGATGGCGCCTGGGTCGGGTATGGCAGGATGGCTGTTGGCGTAGTGGGCGGAGTGGTGGGCGTCGGCATCGGCAGAGTTGCCGTAGGCGTGGGGCCCGGCACGGTTGGTGTAGGGGCGGCGACGGTGGGCGTCGGCTGTGCCGGCGGCATAGCGGCTGGCAGCGATGTCACGCGTAGGGAGTCCACTTTGGCCGAGTCCTTGCGCGCCGTGAAGTCAATGTTCAGTTGGCCGTCGCTGACGGTGACCTGGAAGCGGCGGTCGTAGGGCGCGTTGTACCCGGCCTCATTGAAAAGGTCAAGGCTTTGCAGCACCAGCGTACCCTCGATTGCGACATCGAAGAGGCGCTGGTTGGCTGCCCCCCGCAGAGTCTCGGCAAACTTCAGTTCGACTTCGTAGGCTCCATTGGGAAGATCAAAGCGGTAGCCCCCCGTGCCTGTCCACCAGCGCTCGGTCTGGTAGAGTGGCCAGTCGTCGGTGCCGGTCACGATGTTGGAGGTCGAGCTGGTGTTGCCCCCCACGTATCCCCAGCTACCGGCTCGGTAGGCCTGGTCTGCCTGCCAGACGTTGTTCCTGCGGTCCCTGTATTCCGGCCCGCCTGCCCGCACGCGCACTTCGTAGGCGGGGACAGGCGTGGGCGAGGGCTTGCCTACGGGCGGCGTCGGCGTGGGGATGGCCGGCCCGTGCGCCTTCAGCATGACCATGTGCACGATCTCGTCCAGCCCGCCTCGGTCAGCCTCAGCGCTGAGGCGAAAGTCGGCGCCGCCGGGCATCCTGGCACTGAGATACATGTCCTGGATGGCCAGGGTGGTCGTGACCCACTGGCCGGTGCCTTGCTTCCGAATGGTCTTGGTACGGGTCACACCGCCGTAGTCCATGTACTGAATGGACAGGGGATCGGTGCCATGGTCTACGTACTTGAGGGTCAGATCATACCACACGCCCTGGGACGAGACCGACCGGGGGACGCGCTTCCAGAAC
>DAOUCN010000238.1:0-5142 GCA_034431995.1 Chloroflexota bacterium
CTCGTGGCGGCCGCAGCGGCAGACTGCTGCGGTCGCCACGACCCATCGCCCACTTCGGTATCACACAAGCGGTCAGCGTCGTTGGTCCCTTGCAGGTAGCGGAGACCTGAGAGCACAGGGGAGCGGAGACATGTCGGGCTTCACCAGAACCGCGCGCACCTATATCCTGTTCGTGTCCGGCGCCGGCTTGGTGGTAGCTGTCACGTATCTGCTGGCAGTTCCGATCAAGGCCGCGGATCTCCCTGCCCTTCTGCTCTTCACCGTGATCTGCTGCGCTGCCGAGATCTTCCCCATCCAGTTGCCCCGGGGCGACCAGATGACGGTGTCCACAGCCATCTCCTTTGCCACCCTTTTGCTCTTCGGTCCCTCCGCTGCCATCTGGCAAGACATCATTGCCAGCGTGATTGGAGACGCCGCCCAGCGCAAGACATGGTATCGCATCGCCTTCAACGTTGGCCAGTATTCCCTCACCGTCGCCCTCACTGCCCTGGCCTATGGTCTGGTCCATGGCAATGGGGTCTTGCTCGCCAGCTCTCGCAGCGCCTTCGCGCTCGGGCTGGCCGGACTCGTCTACTTCGTGGTCAATTCAAGCCTTGTGTCAATGGTCATTGCCCTGACAAACAGACTGCCCTTCAAGCATGTCTGGCTCAACACCGAGCGCAACCTGTTCTTGTCGGTCGGGGCCATGATCTGCATCGGCGTCTTGGTTGCCGTGATCTGGCAGGTCATGCCTGTCGCCGTGCTCTTCCTGTCCTTGCCAACAGCCGTCGTCTACATTGCCACGCGGACGATCTTCGAGCTCCTCAGCCAGACGAGAGATGCCCTGCTGGAGCTTGCCGATACGCTGGACGACCGCGACCGGTCAACTGCTAAGCACTCACGCCGTGTCGCCTACTACGCCGAGAAGATCGCCCTGGAGCTTGCCCTGCCCGATGATCAGGTCCAGGTAATTGCCATGGCTGGTCACTTGCATGATCTGGGCAAGATGACCATTCGCGACGAGCTCCTCCGCAAGCCGGGCCCCATCACCCCAGACGAGAAACGCGAGTTGAACACCCATGCGTCGCTTGGTGCACGCTTCCTCAGCCACTTCTCCCAGTTCCAGGCGGGTGTACAGATCGTACGTACCCACCACGAACGCTACGACGGCACGGGCTACCCGGCGGGCCTGCGCGGCGAGGCTATCCCCCTGGGCGCGCGCATCGTGGCTGCTGCCGACGCCTATGACGCCATGACGTCGGACCGGCCCTACCGCCCGGCCATGCATCCCTCTGTCGCCGCTCGCGAGCTGGTCACCGGTATTGGCACTCAATTCGATCCCATGGTCGGCGCCGCTTTCCTCAAGCTGCTGGAGCGAGAAGAAGGAATCACGGTGGGGCCCGTGGAGGCCCAGGGCGTTCCGATTACCTGGCCTTTCCTCACCCAGCAGGCCAGGCTCACGCCAACACCCAGTGACAGCGGCCTCCAGAAGAAAGCCTGAGCCGCCTGCCAGAAGTCTGGCAAGCGGCCCGTGTCTTTTCTTCCCAGGCATTGTCTCTATCTATCAAGTGAGCGCACTGCCACAGCCAACCCCTACTGCCCCGGCATCCCCGCCGACGCTGTGGCACCCACGGCTGTGCGGAAGACCGTGATTCGCTCCGCCACCACCGGCTGGCTGCTGTGCACCTCCACTGACGCCACGACCTTGTCCTTCGCCTCCTGGTTCGCCCACAGATTCATCCTTGCACGTCCTGCTAGACGGTAGCTCTTCTCCACCTGCGAGCCATCCTCCGCCACGTAGAGGGCTGTAACGTTTGCTTCCTGCGCACCGGGGTTAATGACCGTTACATAGCTGTTATGCAGGCTGCCGGTGGCAACGTCCGGCAGATACCACACGTAGGCGGGGGTTGGCAGGGCGCTGGCGCTGTAAGCCGCAGACTTCTTGTCCGCGTCGTAGAAGGTCACGATCTGCACGGCCACAGGCTGGTCTGTTTCCAGGATTGCGCCCACAAGCTGCCCGTCGGCGAGATCGTTCAGGACGATGTCGTGCTTGCTCTGGGGCCCAAGGGAGTAGGATTCGGTCGTCGTTTTCTGGTCTCGGCCTACCACCGTGATCTTCGCCTCTGTTCCGGTATCATGCGGGTTCAAGAGGGCTACTTGAGCCGTGAAGCCCTCCTCCGTATTGCCAGAGCTCACATACCATGTCTTGCTGAGAGTCGAAAGGCCGCCGCCGCCATAGGCCGCCTTTTGGTCATCGAAGTAGATCGAGTGCTCCGCCGCCACCGGCTGGTCACTCCGGACAATGATGCCGAGGACGCCGCGCTGCGCATCAGCGTGAACCGGGATAGTGAGCCGCACGGACGGGGCCACCGTGTGCTTTCGGGTGACGACTTCACCACCCACCACGAGGTAGCTCACCGTGAGTTGGGCCATCTGTCTTCCTGGATTCAGCACCAGCAACCATGTCGTGAAGTCCTCGACGGTGCGCCCCTCCGGGAAGTACCAGGTTGTCGCCAGGGACATCCCCGGCGTGGCCGTGCCATCGCGGTCGCCGAGGGTCACCCGCTCGACGTAGATGGGCTGCTCGCTGGCGATCTGGGCGCCGAAGACCGCGCTGGGCAGCAGATCGGCTGCCCTAACCCTGAGCTGCCTGCGCGGACCTACCTCCACCGTCCGCTGGACCGGACTGCCCCGCTCAGGATAGAGCGTTACCGTCACCTGGGCCGCAACGCTGCCGCCGTTGTAAACGGAGTAGAATGTCTGGAAGGGAGGAATAGTCGCTCCCTCGGCGAAGTACCAGCTACGGACCTCGCCTGGTCTTGTCACCACTGCGGTCACGGGCAAAGTCGGCGACGGCAGCACGACGGTAGCGGGCCTCTTGGTAGGAGTCGCCACCGCCGTTGCCTGCCCGACACGGGCAGTGGGACTGGCAGTTGCCTGGCCGATACGAGCAGTAGACGTGACTGTCGGCGTTGGCCCACCCGGCTGCGCCGTTGGCGCGGGAGTCGCCGTTCCCTTGACTGAAGGCGTGCCGAGAACGATCGTCGGTGCCGGGCCGACCTGGGACTTGAATCCGCTCCGGTGTTGCACGACGTACATGGCAGCCACAGCAGCAGCAAGGAGAAGCAACGCCAGGAGACCACTCAGAACAAGGACAACCCTCTCCGGTTGCGCCCCGCTGCCCTCAGCACCTTCCTCGCTCTCCATACTCACGCCCCTACCCTCCCAGGACATAGACCACGATGTCGGCGCTCAACTGCCACTCATTGCCCGCAGGCGTCAGGCTAAGGCCATCCAGCAGTGCCGTTGCACCCAGCTCTTGCTGCACGCTGTCCACGAACGCCGTCAGTCTGTCATAGGACCCTCGGCCCTGAATCGAGAAACGGTAAGCACGATATGTTCCCGCCGACAGCTTCTCAGGGGTGTCTCCCTTGCTCTGGAAGCGGAAGTCAGTGATGCTGTTGCGCTGCGCTGCCTGTGTCAAGCGTTCATAGAGGTCATGGGCCTGCACCTCCGTCGGCACCCGCGCCCGCACTGCGGCGAGACGCTCGCGCGCGCTGGCCAGCTCCAGCTGCAATGCTCCCACATTGCCTTCTTGCGCACGCTGCGCAGCGGCCAGGGACTTCTCCGCCGCGACGACCTTTGGCACCAGGGCAGACTCGCTGCGATAGGCTCCCACAAGCCCAGCAAACACGACGATGTAGGCCATGATAAGAACCAGGAACGCCGCGATGACCAGGGCCGTCCGCTCTCCCCGTTCTGTCCTCATCGGCTGCCTCCTTGGACTTCCAGGGTGATGGTGAAGTCCAATCGCTGCGGCGCCAGAGCAGACAAGACGACCGGCAGCCGCGTGTTCGGATAGACGAAATCGGTGACAACGGCGGCCACGGCCTGGGGCCAGGCGCTGCCGGCGCCCACATCCACCTCAGCCACGCTTGCCTCCAGCCCGTCCTCACGTGCCTCCGCCAGATAGTGTTCGCCAGGAGCCTCTACCACAGGCCTGGTCAGGCTCAATTGATAGGTCTTGTTGCAGCCGAAGACTAAGGGGTTAGGGGGCTTGATCCGAGCGTAGAACGTGTTGCCCCAGAGCGCGATCTGCGCTGGGGTGAATAGGATGTCAATCCGCGAGGGCCCGCTGAGGGGCGGCCATACACTGAAATTGTCCGGGTCCTCGTCGTTGTGGAGCAGCTCGATCGGGTCGTGGGCGGGATTGCCGTCCCAGCGATAGATGGCCAGGTACGTATCGTTGCCTCCCTGGAGGTGGTGCGTGCGCAGGGTGTATGTGATGTTGGCAACGACAGCAAACTTCACCCAGTCTACGTCTCCCAAGGCATGGAAGCTGTGGAGCTGAGGAATAGATGTATTGGCGCCAATCACCTTGGCCAGGCTTGGGTTGAGAGGGTGAAGCAGATCATTGTCTTTCTCGTAGCTGTCAGCGCACATGGTTGGTGTCCTGGTGGGGGTGCGCGTGGCGGTGGGCGTGATGGTCGCCGTGATGGCGGTTGTCGGCGTGCGGCTTGGCGTCGGCGCATGCACCGTAATGATCGTCGAACCCTCGCACTGGGCCCACCAGCGCGTCCATTCCTGTACCAGTCCGACGCAGTAGGTGTATGTCCCCGGCGTATAGAGACGGATCAGCCCGACGACGCGTCGCGACGCCCCCGGCACGAGGTGTCCACCCAGGCCCCAGCGATAGCGATGGGTCTCGCTCAGGGCACGCACCCGCACGTCGGCGCCAACCCGGAAGTAGCCGGACCACCCGACCGGCGCCGACGACCCTTCGTAGTAGGTGAAGCCTGGGGGCGGATCGTCCTGACTAAGCAGCGTCACGTCGCCGATGTTCTCTACCGTCACCTCGACGCGCAACACCGACCCCGATGGCAGGTGCAAGGGATAGATCGCCACATCTCTGATGCGCACGTCCAAACGTGGTGTGGGCGTGCGTGTCGGCGTTGCCGTATTGACAGGCGTTACGGTCGCTGGCGGCGTGTACGTTGGATAGGGCGTGTAGGTGGGAAGTGGTGTCCACGACGGAGTGCGAGATGGTGTGGCCGACAGCGTGACTGTCGGCGTCGGTGGGACAACGGTGGGAGTCTGTGTCAACGTGGGCGCGAGGGCAGGGGTGTTCGTGGCAGTAGGCTGGGGTGTGGTCGCACCCGTCAC
>DAOUCN010000239.1:0-3283 GCA_034431995.1 Chloroflexota bacterium
GGGCCCGGGTGCGCGGGCCTCCGGCTCGCATCCGTAAGGGGATAACAGGGTTCTCCTGGGAGGGCTTTGCCCTCCCAGACCCTTCCGTGGACGGGGGTATGGGGAAACCCGGTTTCCCCATCCCCGCGCTTGAGGGCGCAGCCCTCCCCAACCCTCCTGCGGGCGAGGGTATGGGGGAACCTGGTTCCCCCATGTTCACGTTAGGGGAGGCGTGCGATCAGTTCCGGCAGGTCGTCATAGTCATACGGTGGGCGGCGGCGCAGAGCCAACACCCAGACCCACTGTTCTTCATCACAGACCGCATAGACAATCCGCCAGCGCTCCATCCTGATCCGACGGAGTTCGACACCTTCGCGGACATCAAGGCCCGTGGTATGCATAGCCGTACTCTCGGACGCGGAGCAACTGCGAGGTTCGCAATGGCCCGCCCCGCATGCGCTGGCGGACGTTGCCTGGCAATTCGGTGCGGGCTGTATGGACTTCGGGTTCGAGGAAGACGGTGTAGCTCACGCCCAGTCCCTGGACACATCATCCCAACGCAAGGCTCCCGTTGCGGTCGGCCCCGCTGCGATCCGCTGCTGGAGTGCTCGTACCAATGCCTGATCTTCCATATCCTCCAGGGCATCAAGGATCTGCCGCCAGAGGTCGGGGGTTAACACGACCGCCGTCGTCTTGCCGTGCTGATCCAGCGTAAACTGGACGTTCCGTGCGATGTCGTCAACTGTCGTGGCCTCACAACCTTGCTGCTGGGTTGACCGATGCTGATGGTGTGAGACATCTGGCTCGACCGCCAGTTCTTGAACGATCTGCGCCACGAGACGCGCCCGAGTTGGGCGGTCGAGCCGGCGAACCAGTTCAAGCGCCTGCTCATACTCAGTAGTTATGGTCATGCAGCCCTCCAATTCTGGGCAATCAATGGTCAGATAGTTCGGTTTCCGCGCACCTTGACTCTACACCGCTTCCGAACAAGATCAACCGACGCGCTCCAGAACGAGGGCTACCTCAACGTCCGGTTGATCGTCCGCGCCGTGGGCGTAATGGTCTTTGAAAAAATAATCCGCTCTAGCCCGCGCAGGCGGGCTTCGCATTCCGTAGCCGAGGGCTTTAGCCCCACGGCTAGCCCGGCATAGCGGATGAATTTCTCAAAGACCATAACGCCCCGGCTAACCGCTGCGAAGGCCACCTGCGTGGCCTGTCGAGCCCGCGAAAGCGAGCTTCGCAGAGGCTAGCCCGCGGCTTCGGTCGCCAGGCGGACGACGTTGACGTAGCCCTACTCCAGCACGACCCGTCCGCCACGGCGCCGGTGAGCGTGCAGGTGCGCGTCTATGAGCAGGCTAGTGGCTTCAACGTTACCAGAGGTCATCGAGACGCCGCACGCTCGTGAGCGCTGGAGCGCTTTCTGTTGCATGGAGCGGCAATCTATAATCCGCAATCTAAGGCATGGTTCAACTCGCTCCAGAGTCTTCGCGGAGATCTTCACGGGCGCGGATCACCACCGCCGTGGCCGGCGTGGCCAGCATCGCCCCGATGACCCCGGCCACCATTCCGCCCAGAATGGTCGCAATGAACGTCACCAGCGGATGCAGTTGCAGTTGCTCGCTGGCCAGGCGGTTCTGAATGATTGTCTGGATGATGTTTTGCATCAACAGCACGACCGCCAGTACCGTGATTGCCGCGCCGACCCCGCCGGCGCCCAGCGCGACCAGGAAGGCAAACACGCCCGACACGATCGCCCCGAGGTAGGGGACATATGACGTGATCATCGTGACCAGACCGATCGTGAAGGCGAGTGGCAAACCCAGGAGCGCCATCGTTCCGCCGATTGTCACCGAAACGACGATGCTTGAGAGGGTCAGCGCGTAGAAATAGCGCCGCACGGCCTGCGTGGTGTTCGTGATCACCCGTTCGCCGACCTCAGGTTCCAGACCGATATGACGCGCCAGCCAGCCGATGATCCCGTGCCAATCGGTGAGCAGATAGTAGAGCAGAAACGCGCTGAGGAACAGCCCGACAAACAGGGCGATCACGCCCGAAAAGCTCGAACTGAAGAACGCACCAGCGCCCGCAGCGATCTGGGGTATCGCATTGAGCGCATTCGTCAACATCCCATTGACCACGCCGACCGGCAAGTTGAGATGCGACACCCTCTGCTCAGCCGCGGCGATCCCTGAATAGACCAGCCTGACGATCTGGTCGCTCTGACTGACGATCCCATCGACCATTAACCAGAGCGCGCCGACCAGCACGGCAAACAGCGCCAGCATCACCCCGATCGCCCCGATCTGGCGCGGCACCCGGCGCGCAGCCAGCCAGTCGACGACCGGGTAGAAGAGCATTGCGATCACCGTAGCGATCACCAGCGGTACAACCAGGCCGGCGATCGCGCTCAGCACAACCAGCGCAGCGATGGTACAGGCGGCGATGCCCAGGTAGAGCCATGCGCGCACCCCGGCGACCAGCAGCCCCGGACTGACCCGATCCAACGGCGAGCGGCGCGGCTCGTTCTGCATACATGGCTCCTTGCTCAAGTTCCGGTCGTTCTCGCCGCTCTTCCGACGCGCGCGCCGCCGCACGAGCCGGGCTCGTACCAGATGCACACACTGATGCCCCCAATAAAGATCTCCTCTTCAACCTGGCGCATTGCCTGCCGTGCCTCGCTCGCCAGCCCCGGAGTGAGCCGGAGCACGTGGTCCATCAAGCGTAGCAGCACCCGGACATCTTCGGCCTGGTAGCCCTGCATGCTATTTGAGCGGCTGGTCGGGAATGTCGAGGGTGATACGCATCCCGCATTCCGATCGTCTCTCCGCTCACGCTCACGATCGACTGCGTCAATCATACCACGTCGTGGTAAGCTATCGGTACAATACCAATAGGAGCTACGCGGTCGCCTTCCGGTGGGAAGGGGTGGAGGGCCTGCGGCCCCCCACGCCGGGCCGCCTGGCCTCCGCGGGCGGGGAAGAGGGAAATGCGAGAAGGCGAAGCCCCCCGCGCTCCTCCACTGTGTCCTGTCACGTATCACCACACCCACGGAAACCTATGCTTGACCTCACCATCGTTGACCATCTGCTGACCACCACCCGCGCGGTGCGCAAGCGGCTCGACCTGGCGCGACCGGTGGAGCCGGAGGTGATCGAGCGCTGCCTGGCGATCGCCACCCATGCGCCCAGCGGCTCCGACCGCCAGCGCTGGCACTTCGTGGTGATCACCGACCCGGCCCTGCGCCAGGGCCTGGCCGAGCTCTATCGGCGATCGTTCCAGATCTATTACGGCGCACCCCAGGGGC
>DAOUCN010000240.1:0-8943 GCA_034431995.1 Chloroflexota bacterium
GATCTTCGAGGGCCTGGTCAAGTACGACAGGGACACCACCAACGTGATCCCCAGCCTGGCCGAGAAGTGGGACGTCTCCGCCGACGGCAAGGTCTGGACCTTCACCCTGCGCAAGGGCGTGAAGTTCCATGACGGCACAGATTTCGACGCGCAGGCCGTGCTCTTCAACCATGACTACTGGTCCAACACCAAGAATCCGCTGCACGCCGCTCAACTGAAGGCCGGCCAGACCTTCGAGTACTACGAGGGCCAGTTCGGCGGTTTTGACGCTGACAGCATCATCGCCAAGATCGAAGCCGTTGATGCCAGCACCGTCCGCTTCACCTTGAAGGAACCCCAGGGCCCCTTCCTCCAGAACCTGGGCATGTTCGTCTTTGTGTTCTGGAGCCCCAAGGCGCTGCAGGCTGCTGGTGTGGACTCCTGCAAGAAGCCGGTGGGCACCGGTCCCTTCAAGTTCGTGGAGTGGAAGCCCAACGAGACCGTCACCCTGGACGCCAACAAGGACTACTGGGACAAGGCCAACCTGCCCAAGGTGTCGCGGGTGATCATCCGCAACATCAAGGACAACAGCCAGCGCCTGGCCGCCCTCAAAGCCGGTGAGATCCACGCGATGGAGGGCCTGAATCCCAGCGACGTGCCGGTTGTCAAGGCCGACCCCAACCTCCAGTTGCTCCTGCGTCCGGCCAACACGACTGGCTATGTGGCCTTCAACTACAAGGTCAAGGAGTTCCAGAACGTTAAGGTGCGCCAGGCCATCGCCCAGGCTATCAACAAGAAGGCCATCGTTGATGCCCTCTATGGCGGCACCGGTCAAGTCGCCGTCCAGTTCCAGCCACCAGCCCTCTGGGGCTACAACAAAGACCTCAAGGACTGGCCGTACGATACCGCCGCCGCCAAGAAGCTGCTGGCAGATGCCGGCTTCCCCACTGGCCTGAGCGAGATCACCTGGGCTGATGGCAAGAAGACGCCGCTGGAGTTCTGGTACATGCCAGTCTCCCGCCCCTACTTCCCCAACCCCAAGGAGATCGCCGAGGCCATCGCCGCCGACCTGGCCAAGGCGGGCATCACCGTGAAGCTGCAGACGGTGGACTGGTCGGTCTACCTGGACAAGCGCAAGAACGGCGAATTGCCGCTCTACATGCTTGGCTGGACCGGCGACAACGGCGACCCCGACAACTTCTTGTGCTACTTCTTCTGCATGGACGCCAAAGACACCCCTATCCAGCGGGAAGGCTTCCTGGCTGACAAGGAAGTGTCTGACCTGCTCAAGAAGGCAGCCATCACGGTCAAGCAGTCCGATCGGGCGCCGATGTACTTCAAGGCCGAGCAGTTGATCCACGACAAGGTGCTGCGCGTCTTCATCGGCAACAACACGCCGCCCCTGCCCATGTCCAAGAAGGTCAGCGGCTACATCCCGAACCCCACCGGCACCGAGTTCTTCAACACCGTCGCCGTAGCACCGTAGATCCCTGACTCACCCTCCCGCAGGCGGTGAGCCTGCGGGAGGGTCTATCCGATAATGACACGGTACATCATCAAGCGGTTTCTGACAATCATCCCAGTTCTCTTTGGCGTTTCTGTCCTCGTTTTCGCCTTCATCCGCCTGATACCGGGCGACCCTGCCGTCACCATGCTGGGCGAGCGGGCGACGCCCGAGCGCGTCGCTGCTGTGCGCGAGCAGTTGGGCCTAAACAAGCCTATCCATGAGCAGTACCTCATCTACATGAGCAAGGTGCTGCGGGGAGACCTGGGGACGTCCATCCTGCGCGGCGATCCGGTGACCAAGGACATCCTGCGCCGCTTTCCCGCCACCGTGGAGCTGGCGACCGCTGCCATCTTGGTCGCCATCATCGTAGGCATCCCCGCCGGCGTCGTCTCGGCCATCCGTCGCAATTCGTCCTTCGACAACATCAGCCGCCTGGTGGCCCTGACCGGGGTGTCCATGCCCATCTTCTGGCTGGGCCTTATGCTCTCTTGGTTCATCGGCGTGCAGTTGCACCTCCTGCCTACGGGCGGGCGCATCACCGCCACCCTCAGCCTGGAGCCCTTGCACATCGCCGGCAGGGACATCCGCACCAATTCCTACATCCTGGATAGCTTGCTGTCGCGCAACGGAACGGTGCTGGTTGATCTTCTCCGCCATCTCATCCTGCCCGCTCTCGCCCTGGGTACCATCCCCATGGCCATCATCGCCCGCATGACCCGCTCCAGCATGCTGGAAGTGTTGGGCCAGGACTACATCCGCACCGCCCACGCCAAGGGCCTTCGCGAGCGCATGGTGGTCGTGCGCCATGCCCTGAAGAACGCCCTGCTGCCCGTGGTGACCGTCGTTGGCCTCCAGGTTGGGCGTCTGCTCAGCGGCGCCATTCTCACCGAGACCATCTTCGCCTGGCCCGGCGTCGGCTCTTGGCTCTACGAGTCAATCGTGGCCCGCGACTATCCCATTGTTCAGGGCATGACCATGTTCATCGCTACCATCTTCGTCGTCGTCAATCTCATTGTAGACGTCCTGTACGCCGTTCTGGACCCGCGCATTCGCTTCGACTGAGCCTGCCTATCCCTGTCATTCGTCTCTCGTGAGGAGTCGCAACCAGATTCTATGATCGAAAGCACCGTTCGTCCACTTCCACTGATCGCCCCCACGCGCAAGCCGCGCAGTCTGTGGAGCGATGCCCGCCAGCGCTTGCTCGCCAGCGCCGTGGCGCGCATGGGCATTGTCATCATCATTGTTTTCGCCCTGATGGCTATCGTGCCGCCCTTCGTCTGGCGCTACGATGCCAGGATTGACTCTGACTTAGCAAGCCGCCTGAAGCCGCCCTCGCTGCAGCACCTCATGGGCACCGACACCCACGGGCGCGATGTCTTCCGGCGGGTCGTGCACGGGGCGCGTGTTTCCCTGGGCGTCGGCCTTGGCGCCGTGGCCATCGCAGTGATCAGCGGTACGCTGCTAGGGCTGGTGTCGGGGTTCGTTGGCAGGTGGCTGGACATCGTCCTCATGTTCGTGATGGACATCCTGCTGGCTTTCCCCAGCACTCTGCTGGCCATTGCCATCGTCGCCATGCGGGGGCCTGGCCTGTTCAATTCCCTCATCGCCGTCAGTATTGTGAGCATCCCTGTCTACGCGCGCATCGCGCGGTCCACCGTGCTTTCCATCAAGCGGCGCGAGTATGTCACCGCGGCACAAGCCGTCGGTAGCGGCGGCGCGCGCATTCTGTTCCTACACGTCTTCCCCAACAGCCTGCCGCCGGTAGTGGTACAGGCCACCCTGGGCATCGCCGCTGCCGTCATCGAGATCGCCGCCCTCGGCTTCCTCGGCCTGGGGGCCCAGCCGCCCACACCAGAATGGGGAGCGATGCTGGCCGATAGCTACAAGTACCTGACCAGCGGCTCGTGGTGGGTGCTCTTCTTCCCCGGTCTGGCCATCATGCTCACCGTCCTGGGCTTCAACCTATTCGGCGACGGCCTGCGCGATGCCCTCGATCCCCAATTGAGGTGACGGGCCAGCCGTGTCCCCACTCATCAGACGCGTTGTCATTCTCCTGATGGCAGTGGCTGTCACTGGCTGTAGCATCCCTCTCGTCACCAGCCCTGCACCAGACGGCACCTTCGCGGTCGCCTTGGATACCGACGCCCTCACCCTCGATCCCGCCAACGCCACCGATCTCTCGTCGGCCCGGGTCGTGGCTCAGGTCTACGAAACACTGGTCGAGCACAACGTACAGACGGCAGCCTGCGAGCCGCTCCTCGCCCAATCCTGGGCGGTGTCGCCCGACGGCAAGACCTGGACTTTCACCCTACGCTCCAAGGTGACCTTTCACGACGGCACCACACTCAACGCAGAGGCCGTGGCCGAGAACTTCAGGCGCTGGATGGATCCCTCCAGTCCCTACCATCACGGGGACTTTGAGTACTGGCAGATTCTCTTCGGCGGCTTCGCGGGCAGCGGCAGTATCGTCCGCACCGTCGAAGCCGTGGACGAACTCCGTTTCCGCATCATGCTCGAGCAGCCCTATGGGCCTCTGCTGGCGAGCCTGAGCATGTTTCCCTTTTCAATCGTCAGCCCTGCCGCACTCAAGGCTGACGTAGATGCTCTGTCGCGCAATCCTGTGGGCACGGGCCCTTTCCGCTTCGCAGACTGGAAGGCAGACGGCACGATCGCCTTGACTGCCAATGACGCATACTGGGGCGCACCGCCCAAGCTCTCAGCAGTGGTTTTCCGCGTCATACCCGATGACCAGGCCCGCTTTGCAGCCCTGCGGGAGCGGGAGGTCCACCTGGCCGAGGGCATGGATGCGGCCACCGTCGGTGCGGCGGGCAAGACGCCAGACGTGCGGGTGGTCCTCCGGCCCAGCCTGACAGTCGTCTACCTGTCCATCAACCAGAAGGTTGAGGCCCTCAGCGACCCTCGCGTGCGCCAAGCGATTGCCCAGGCCATCAATCGCACGGCTCTGGTGGACCGCGTGTACGGCGGGCTGGCTGAAGCAGCGGACCAATTCGTGCCCCCCAACATCCTGGGGTACGACGCCACTCTGGGCGAGATCGGCTATGACCCAGGGGCTGCCAAACAACTGCTTGACGATGCCGGCCTTGCCGGCGGTTTCCTCGTGCAACTGTGGTATCCCTCACAACCACGGCCTTTCCTGCCCGATCCTCAGACCACGGCTGAGGCCATCGCCGATGACCTGGAAGCTGCTGACATCTTGGTCGACGTGCACTCCACCGACTGGCTGAGCTATCAGCTCCGCTCCATCGAAGGTGCATTCCACCTGTATCTCCAGAGCTGGACCGGCGACAGCCCGGACGCGGACAGCTTCCTCGTTAACCTGTTCACCAGCGACGTGGCAAGCCACGCCACCGGCTACGTCAACGCGGCCCTGCGGGACATTCTTGCGACGGCAAGAGCCGAGAGCGACAGCACATCACGGGCAGATCTCTATCGCCAGGCAGCGGCAGTGCTGCGCCGCGACATGCCACGTGTGCCCCTCGTATATCTGCAGTCTCCGGTCCTCCTTTCCTCTGCCGTCACCGGCTTCGTCCCCGGCGTATTGGGCGTGGAGTCCTACCGCAATGTCGCGCTTGGCCGGCGGCCATCTTGGCGGTAACGCGGCTTGTGGATCGCTGTCCAGACGGATGAACCGGCTGGTTGCAGCTACGCTGTCCGATGTGAAAGTGCGTATCTGGAGTGCGAGGAGTCTGTCTTGGCAAGGTTCCGATCCCATGGGGAGCGAGGGCTGGGGACAGAGTCGTGGCATTCCACACCGGGCGTGTGGCTTCATGCCCGCTTGTGCGCCACAGGGGCACAGAAAGCCCCCTGCCCTCGCTGAGGGCAGGGGGCTGCGGGCTACGGGTTGCCAGTGACAAGCTACAACTGGGACGTGCAATAGGGGCAGCGGCTGGCCTTGATGGGAATCGTCGAGAAGCAGTATGGGCAGTCCTTGCTGGTGGGCACTGCCGGTGCTGCTGGCGGCTGCGCCCGCATCCGATTGACCTGCTTGACGATGATGAACACGGCGAAGGCGATGATGAGGAAACTGATGACGGCGTTGATGAACACGCCGTAGTTGATGGTAGCCGCCCCAGCCTTCTTGGCCTCGGCCAACGACGGATAGCTGCCGCCGGACAGGTTGATGTACAGGCTGGAGAAATCAACCTTGCCCAGCAGCAAACCAATCGGCGGCATGAGGATGTCGTTCACCAAGGAATTGACGATGGTACCGAAGGCAGAACCGATGACGATCCCGATAGCCAGGTCCAGGACGCTTCCCCGCATGATGAATTCCTTGAATTCCTTCCACATCGCCTGATTCCTCCTTGCTTTCATGAGCTGACGCCGCAGCTTGCCTGTAGTGCACGCTTGGGACTGTCAAGAAGCGTTGCTGGCTGCTTCCCGACCAGATCACCTCCTCTCACCGTTGTCTGGAGCTTGCAGCTCCATCATACCACGACTGCTACGGTTTGCCAAGAGCATAGATAGCAGCTCCCGCGCCCCGGCCTTGTCCAGCGGCTCGTTGTTGTTGCCACACTTGGGGCTGTGCACGCACGACGGGCAGCCATCCTGACAAGAGCACTCTCGCAGGAGCTGAAGCGTGGCTTGCCACAGGTCAGGCAAGATCTCAAAGCCCTTCTCGCTGATGCCAACGCCTCCGGGCGGCCCATCGTAGATGAAGATAGTAGTCACACCGGTGTCCGGGTGCACGACCATGCTCAGCCCGCCGATGTCTTGCCGATCACACATGGCAAAGAGGGGAAGCATACCGATGGACGCGTGCTCCAGGGCATGGATGGCGCCAGCCAGGTCACGTCCAGCCGCAACCAGGGCGTCGCCCATCTCCTTTGGCACGGCGAACCACAGGGCCGCGGTCTCATACGACTGGGGCGGCAGGTCGAGGGGCTCGTCCGACAGCACGGTATCGGTATACTGCTGCTTGCGGCGAAACCCGATCACCTGGGTCGTCACCCGCACGCGGCCCCAGTATGCATCCGTGGTGGGCAGGCGGCGTGAGCGCAGCGACTGGATGATGCGCACGTCTGTCAGGTCACGGGCCTGGGTGTAGTAGTTCACATCGGTGGGCACGACATAGGCGTTGCGCGTGTAAAGGTCCAGTTGCGTCACGATGTACGAGTCACCCTGGTGGAGGTAAATGGCCCCCGGGTGCACCTGGAAGAAGGCAACTTCGGCGTCAACTGTCTCCAAGACATTGTACCCTGGGCGCGACGTGTCCACGATGTTGTAGCTGCGGCTGGACGTGGAGCGGATATTCACACTCTCCGCTGGATAGTCCATGCCAGCATAGAACCAGCGATCACCCGCATAGGTGAGATAGCCACGCTTCTCCAGGTCAATCATAACCGGTACGTACCCGTCCTCTCCGCCGAAGAGGGGCTCGTCCTCCGGCGTCAGAGGCATTTCATAGGCCGCGCAGAGGAGGTGTTGTGCCAGGATATGCGGATTGGTCGGGTTGATGAGGGCATGCTCCGGTATCCTGGCGAAGAAGTCTTGGGGATGACGCATGAGATACTGGTCTATCGGGCTGTCAAGGGCGACCAGGAATGACATGGAGTAGTCGGTACCCCGCCCCGAGCGGCCGGCCTGCTGCCACGTACTGGCGATTGTTCCCGGATAGCCGGTGAGCACAGTGGCATCCAGGCTGCCGATGTCCACCCCCAGCTCCAGGGCGGTCGTGGCTGTCACGCCGATGAGATGGCCGCCGAAGAGCTCACGCTCGATCTGCCGCCGATCCTCGGGCCGGTAGCCGGCGCGATAGGCCCTGATGCGGCCGGCCAGTTCTGGCGCCTCCTTCTGCAAAGACTCGCGAGCGTAGAGCAACAGCAGTTCAGCCACACGCCGGGTCTTGGTGAAGGTGATGTTGCGGATGTTCGCCCGCACCAACTCAGTGAACAGATGGGTCGCCTCGGTATGGGCACTGCGGCGGGTGCCGGTGACATCGTCCAGCAGAGGGGGATTCCAGAACACGAAGTCCTTGGGCCCGTGGGGCGATCCATCGTCGCTGATGACTGTCACACCCGCTCCCGTCAGGCGTTCTACCAGCTCTTGCGGATTGGCGATGGTAGCAGAGCAGCAGATGAACTGAGGATCCGCCCCATAGAACTTGCACAGGCGGCGGAGACGGCGGATAACGTTGGCGACATGGCTGCCAAAGATGCCACGGTAGACGTGGGCCTCGTCTATGACAACATAGCGCAGGCTGGCCAAGAAGCGCGCCCACGAGGTGTGATTGGGCAGGATACCCACGGCGAGCATGTCGGGGTTTGTGAGGACGATTCGGCTTTCCTTCTTGATTCTGCCTCGCCGCCCCTGCGGCGTGTCGCCATCGAAGGTATCATAGCGCAAGGGAGGCATCGCTTCCTCAGTCAGCTCGCGCAGGCTGCGAAGCTGATCCTGAGCCAGGGCCTTGGTGGGGAAGATGTACAGGGCACGAGCATGCCGGTCCTTGAGCATGGCTTCCAGGACGGGGAGATTGTAGCAGAGGGTCTTGCCGCTGGCGGTGGATGTAGACACAACAACATTCTCACCTCGCCGCACGGCGCTGACCGCCTGTGCCTGGTGGGTGTATAGCTCACCGATGCCTCGCCGCGAAAGCGCCTGGGTCAGGGGTGCGGGCAGCGGGCGTTCCAGCCGTCCGTAGCGCGGCGGGCGTGCCGGCAAACGTTCCACATGGACGACTTGACCGCGGTAGGAAGGCAGTCCCCGGAGATGATCTAGGAACGTCTGTGTGCTCACGTCGGTCAGTATAGCACGCCCGTTCGCCGCTGGCAAGGGCACGCAAGCAAGCGCACAAAGGAATGGAGCCGATCCGAGGCGTCGGATCGGCTCCATTCTGGCGCGCTGGGGAAGGGATTACGGATCGCAGACGGTCAGCCTCATGCCGACGTAGATCCGGCTGGGATTGGCGATGTGGTTGCGGCTAACCAGACCAGCCACCGTGTCTCCGTACCGCGCAGCGATGCGCGACAGGTTGTCGCCAGCCTTCACGATGTAGGTGAAGCACCTCGCCGTGCCGTTGCAGGCTACGCCGAAGCAGGGTGACCTCATGGTCACCGTGTTGTTGACGTGAACCTTGGCGGGGCCGGGGGTCTTCACATCAACGGATTGGCTGGCGCTGCCGCTGCCGACGACGTCAACTGCCTGATTCACGATCACTTCGGTTGGCTTGGCCCCAAAGGGATGCGGGCCCGGGCCGGGATGCCACACCGGCGTGCCGACGCACGGCGGAGCGGGAAGCGGCGGATGCCACCAGGTGGGAACCATCCATGCCCAGTTCACCCAGTTGTCCTGGTCAGCCTTGACAAAGACAAACGCTCGCGCAGGGCCAGAGCTCGCGATGTACAGCTTCGGCTGCAAGCCGTCTATCTTGATGGGCTGGTAGGGTCGGATGGGGTCTTGCGCCTGACAGTTGTTGATCATGCTGCCATCGGTCGCGT
>DAOUCN010000241.1:0-40694 GCA_034431995.1 Chloroflexota bacterium
CATAGACATCGTGTTACGGATGATCCGCATCGGCAACCTGCTGGGCAACACCGCCGATTATCTCCTCTACCGGCTCTCGTTTGGGCTGCTGGGCACGCGAGAGAATGAAGCGCAGTTCAGTGCGACCGGACTATCGCGATGATCACGATCCGCATCCCCGGCTGGCAGACACTCGATTTGGCGCACTTGGTGCTCGACCTGAACGGCACCATCGCCCTGGACGGCCAGGTGTTGCCCGGCGTCGCCGAGCGGCTGGCCGCCCTCTCGGCCAAGCTGACGATCCATCTGGTCACGGCCGACACGCAGGGTCAGGCCGCGCAGAGCGCCGAATGCCTGGGGCTGCAGTTGTTCAGGATCGTCCCTGGCGACGAAGCGAGCCAGAAACTCGACCTGGTGGCGCAGTTGGGGCCTGCACGGACAGTGGCCATCGGCAACGGAGCCAACGATGCTGGGATGCTGGCGGCAGCGGCGCTAGGGATCGCGGTGCTGGGGCCAGAGGGACTGGCGACGACGGCGCTCCAGGCCGCCGGGGTGGTCGTAGGCCGGATCGAGGACGCCCTTGACCTGTTGCTTCGGCCCCAGCGGCTCATCGCCACGCTGCGGAGGTAAAGGTGGAAGCCTCGGAACGCATGGGCATCTATTCCCTGGCCGTCAACCTGTTTCTGGCCGCCCTGAAGGCCGCATTGGCCGTTCTTTCCGGCAGCCTGGCTCTGGCGGCCGACGCCGTGCATTCTGCGGTGGCGGGGGGCGGCTCGTTGGGGGTGGTGGGAGGGCTGCTCCTCGCCCGGCGCAAATCCAAGGCTTTCCCTTACGGCTTGTACAAAGTCGAGAACGTCGCCGCCATCATTGTGGCCTTTCTGATTTTCCTGGCCGGATATGAGATCGCCCGGGAGGCCTGGCAAGGCGCCGCGCGTGTCGTGACGGCCTCGCCCGCCATCCTGGCCGGGGCGGCCCTGGCCGTTGTCATCCCCCTGGCTTTCAGTCGCTACGAGACCAGGCTGGCGAAAACGACCAACTCCCCTAGCCTGGCCGCCGACAGCCGTCACTTTCAGACCGACGTCCTCTCCTCGGCCGTCGTGTTGATCGCCCTGGCGGGCAGCCGGCTGGGCTGGCCCCTGGATCGGATTGGCGCGGCAGTGGTGGTCATCTTCATCGCCCGGGCGGGTTGGGAGCTCCTGGCCGACGGGATGCGGGTGTTACTGGACGCTTCATTGGATGCAGAAACGCTGACCAGGGTGCGAGGCCTCATGGAAGACGAGCCGGCGGTAGCGGCGGTGAAGTCCCTCACCGGCCGCAACGCCGGCCGCTACCGCTTCCTGGAGGCCGAGGTGACGCTGCGCACCCATGACCTGGACAAAGCCCATGCCGTCAGCCAGCGCCTGGAAGAAGACATCCGACGCGAGATTGCCCATGTGGACCGGGTTCTCATTCACTATGAACCGACGGCCAAGGTGCGCGTCCGCTACGCTGTCCCCCTGGCCGATCTGAGCGGCGCGATCAGCCAGCACTTTGGCGAGGCGCCCTACTTCGCCCTGGTCACCATCCGGCTGAGCGACGGCGCGGTGGAGCGGCAGGAGATTGTCGCCAACCCACACACGAAGCTGCCCAAGGCCAAAGGCATCCAGGTGGCCGAATGGCTGGTGGGGCAAAAGGTGGATGCCGTACTGGTCAAGGAGAGCTTACACAGCAAAGGGCCTGAGTACGTGTTCGCGAACGCCGGAGTCGAGATGCACGATGTCGTTGCCGACACCCTGGCCGCGGCGTTGGCTGCATTGAAACCGGAGCAACAATGAAGCAATTAGTCATCCTCAGCGGTAAGGGCGGCACGGGCAAGACCAGCGTCGCGGCCGCGTTCGCACACCTGGCCGCCGCGGGTTCCCCACCCCTGCGCGCCGTGCTGGCCGATGCGGACGTGGACGCGGCCAATCTCGAATTGGTGCTACAGGCGCGCCTGCTTGAAGAACACGACTTCGTGGGCGGCTCCGTGGCCGTCATTGCCCCAGACCTCTGCACGGGATGCGGCATCTGCGCCCAGGTGTGCCGCTTCGACGCCATCATCCCTCCCTCTCCCGACATCGGGAGAGGGAGGCGGGAGGGTGAGGGCCACCCCTCTCCCGACATCGGGAGAGCCAAAGGTGAGCCGCCGCAGGTGGCGAGGGCAGGGGGTGAGAGCCAGTGCTACTGTGTTAACGCCATCGCCTGTGATGGCTGTGCCGCCTGCGTCTATCAGTGCCCCGACCAGGCTATTCGCATGGAGGCACAGGTGGCAGGGCGCTGGTTCCGCTCGCAGACGCCCTATGGCCCGCTGTTCCATGCCGCCTTGCGCCCCGCCCAAGAGAACTCCGGCAAGCTGGTGACGCTGGTGAAGCAGCAGGCCCGGCTGTTCGCTCTGGACAACGGACACGAGGCCGTGCTTGTGGACGGCCCGCCTGGTATCGGCTGTCCGGTGATCTCGGCGGCATCGGGGGCAGACCTGGCCCTCATCGTCACCGAGCCGACCGCTGCTGGCATCCACGACATGGAGCGTGTCCTGGCGACCACGGCGCACTTCCGCATCCCGTCGCTTGTCTGTATCAACAAAGCCGACATCTATCCGGCGGTCGCCAGAGACATCGAAGCGTTCTGCTGTGAAAAGGGAATCGAGATCGTCGGATCTGTTCCATTCGATACCAGCGTGGCCAAGGCCATCGTCCACGGCAAGCCTGTCACCGTCCATGCACCCGACGCTCCGGCCAGCCTGACCATCAGGGAGATGTGGCAGCAGGTATCAATGCGCTTGCAGGAGGCTACGCAGCCGTAGCCCAGGATCACCCTCAACCATAGCCGGGCGTGGGTGTTGGCGGGGGAGGGGTAGCCGTGTTTGTTGGCGCCACCGTGGCCGTGGCTGGGGCAAGGGTTTTGGTGGGCGTCGGCGTGGCCGTGGGCGGAACGGGCGTATTGGTCGGCCGCGGCGTGGCAGTAGGCGGAACGGGCGTATTGGTCGGCCGCGGCGTGGCCGTGGGCGGAACGGGCGTATTGGTAGGCCGCGGGGTGGCTGCGGGCGGGACCGGTGTATTGGTGGGTCGCGCCGTGGCTGTGGGCGGGACGGGCGTAGCGGTAGGCGAGGGCGTGGCTGTGGGCGGGACGGACGTGTAAGATGGTGTTGGCGTGACCGATGCAGTGGCCGTGTGGGTAGATGTGATAGTGGCGCTGGCGGTCGTGCTGGGCGTTGGGCGGGGGGTGGTGCTGGCAGTCTGGGTAGGCGCAACCGTCCTCGTCTGGCTTGGACTCGCGGCACGTGTCGCCGTGCTCGTGGCTGTGTTCGTGCCCGTTGCCTCGGCCAGCGCGGCGGCAGATGGCGATGGCTGCCTTGCCGCAGGATAAGTCATGTCGCAAGCAGCGAGGACAAGCACGGCAACGAGGGACAGCAAAGGAACGAACGCACACGAGCGGCGCCAGACTCTGATGCCCATGGCCAGACCTCCTCATGGAGCGGACGCAATAGATGGACTCCCCAGACGTGAGGATAGCACCCATGGTGCAGGTTGTCAAGGATGCCATGATGGAACCATCAAAGAGTCGGTCGGAGCTGCGGGCCGGCATCCTGGAGAGACTTTCGACGGTCATAGACCCGGAGACGGGCGCCGATGTCGTACGGATGCGCTTGGTCGAAGACCTGAGCGTGGATGACCAGGGGCACGTATCGTACACCTTTCGCCCTTCGTCGGCACTGTGTCCGATCGCTGTTCTTCTGGGAGCGGCCATCAAGGAAATGATCGCGCGGGTGCCGGGTGTGACCAGCCAGTCAATCACCGTGAAGGGATACATCCAGGCTGATGTCCTGACGGAGCTCCTGAACAGCGAATAGCCAACAACGGCTGATCACGCCGACGAGAAGCATGTATACCTTCGGGCCAGTTCCTTCCAGGCGCTTGGGACGTAGCCTGGGCATCAACAACATACCGCCCAAGTCTTGCTCCTATTCCTGCGTTTACTGCCAGGTGGGGCGCACCACGGACATGCGCGCCCGGCGCAAGTCTTTCTATCCGGTCGAGGATATCTGTCGCGATGTAGAGCACAGATTGCGCCAGGCGAAAGCAACGGGCGAGCATGTAGACTTTCTCACCTTCGTGCCGGATGGGGAGCCTACCCTGGACATCAGCCTCGGGACTGAGATCGAGCGGCTGCGCCCCCTGGGAACGCGGATAGCAGTCATTACGAACGGGTCGCTGCTGTGCCTGGACGGGGTGCAGGACGAGCTGGCAAAGGCAGACTGGGTTTCCCTGAAGGTGGATGCCGTTTGGGAAGAGGTCTGGCGCAAGACCAACCGTCCACACCCGACGCTGCACCTGGCTTCTATCCTAGAGGAGATGGTGCGCTTTGTGGCAACGTTCCGAGGACAACTGGTAACGGAGACAATGCTGGTCAAGGATGTGAATGATAGCTCCGAGCATGTGCAGAGCATCGCCGACTTTCTGGCCCGGCTGAAGCCTATGACAGCCTACCTGGCCATCCCTACCAGACCACCGGCAGAGGCGTGGGTACGTCCTCCTGATGACGAGGCACTGAACCGATGCTATCACCTCCTGAGCCGGAGGATTGAAGCAGTCGAGTATCTCATCGGCTACGAGGGTGATGCCTTTGCCTCAACAGGCGATGTCAGAGAAGACCTGCTGCGCATTACGGCGGTGCACCCCATGCGCGAGGAGGCGGTGCGGCTGTTTCTGGCACGGGCAGGGGCAGAGTGGTCGCTCGTTCAGGAGCTCACGGAACAGGGACAGCTCGCCCGAACAGAATTCGAGGGACAGAGCTTCTACGTACGGAGGTTCAGAACTAATCGCCATGCCCTATCCTGAAGATATGACAGATGGGAGCAAGACCGGTGCGACCACGCAGCCCGACAGCGAGCAACGCCCAGTCTGCTTTTCGGCCAAGGTCATTGAACACGGCTTGCGTCCGAAGCACCTTGCTCGCATGCATCAACCGGACGCATACGGAGCGGCGTGCGGCTGGTGTGGTGAAGTGATGGAGGTTTTCCTGCGCCTGGCTGGCGATAGGATCGTAGGGGCCACCTTCATGGCTGATGGATGTATCTCCACCATGGCTTGTGGTGACATGATCGCCGCCATGGTTGCAGGAATGACACTCGAGGAGGCAGAAAGGGTCACGCCACACGACCTGATAACCGCCCTGGATGGCTTGCCCTACGCAAGCGTTCACTGCACCGAGCTATCGGTGAGTGCACTGCGGCAGGCCATCGCTAACGGGCGTAAGCGCAAGAAGGAGCAGACGTGAGCAGTTGCCCTGCTCATCAGACGCCGGGTGGGCTATCGCCAGGGGCAGGCGTGTCAGATGCCGCTGCGCGCGGAGGCGAAGGAGGTCAGAGTCATGCCTAGATTTGATGGAACGGGACCCCGCGGTGAGGGGATGTTCACCGGACGCGGTCAGGGGTACTGCGCGTTGCGCCTACCCGATCCGGGCTCGGACGAGCAGGTCATCGGCTATGCTGGAATACAGGGCAGGCCGATCCAGATTGCTGGCGCCCCACGTATGGCAGAATCATCAGCTATCCGAGCACTCGCCATGGCGACAGCATATGGCGACGGTGAGTTGTGGGCCGTACGCTGTGGCGGTTGGGGCCGAAGATGGCGCCACGGTCGATGGCGGTGGTAGAGGGAGGGGACGGCATGATGATTGCCGCAAGACGCTGTGCGGCTTTCTTGCCGGCGCATCCGGAGATGAGCTCTACCTGGTTGGCCTATCGGCGGGATTGGTCACCGTCCCTGCCCCCGTAATCGGCGGTCTGATATGGGGGGACTGGGGCCTATCTACGTTTTCCTCATTCCTCTGGCGATAGACCTACTTGTGAGACTTCCACTGCTCACTACCTGCCAGAGACACTGAGGGCAGGTCCGCTCTCTCGGGGACAGGACAGGCGGGGCGTTAGCCAAGGAGACGATATCGAGAATGGGAGCTGGACACAAAGTGATCTTCCCCCAGTACGCCCGGGGAAGGGATGGGATCGAGATCGCGGAGGGGGCCACTCTGCGGGATCACGCCCTGCGGCTGGGTCTCCAGATACACAGCGCCTGTGGTGGGCGCGGCCAATGTGGCAAGTGCGTCGTCAGGGTGGATAGGGGCTTAGAGAGCCTAGCAGGGAGGACGCAAGCCGAATGCGACTTCTCTTTGGCTGAGGACGAACGGCTGGCTTGTCAGGCAAGGGTGATCTCCGCCGACCAGGACATCTACGTCTTTGTCAAAGCGGCAGGCGACTACGCGATCTTGACCGAAAGTATCGAAGGGCGCGTTCCCCTTGACCCTTTCATATCTCGAAAGGGAGACCAGGTTCTTCTTGAGGGACGGCCGGGAGTATCCCTTGGCAGGTACGAGGGGGAGCTCTTGGGGCTGGCTATAGATGTGGGAACGACCACGCTGGTAGCTCAACTACTGGACCTGGAAAGCGGGGAGCTCATCGTTACCCTGGCGTGCAAGAACCCGCAGGCCGCCTATGGTGATGACGTTATCTCGCGGATTGCCTACGCCGATCAGCATGAGGGCGGACTCGCCCGTCTGCAGAAGGTCATCGTGGAGGCAGTCAATGCCATGCTGCAAGATGCGGAGGAGAGCGGGGATAGGAAACTGACGGATCACATCTATGAAGCGGTTGTGGTGGGTAACCCCACAATGCGCAATCTGTTCTTCGGCCAGAGTGTCCATTCCCTGGGCACAAGTCCCTACGAGCCGGAGGACACCTCCCCCATTAACGAAAGGGCACAGAATCTCGATCTGCTGATCCACCCAGAGGCCAATGTCTACGGCGCCCCCCTGGTCGGTGGCCAGGTGGGAGCTGACTGCCTGGCGGTGATCCTGGCGTGCGATCTGTACAGGGGGCGGAGGCCCTGCATGGCGGTGGACATCGGCACCAATGGCGAGGTCGCCATCGGGAATAGGGATCGCATCCTGGCTGCCTCCAACGCCGCCGGTGGCGCCTTTGAGGGATCCGGGGTGAGCTGTGGCACAGGCGCCATCCAGGGAGCTGTCAAGAACGTGTGGATCAACGATGGCCAGATCCGCTATGACACCATCGGGGGGAGACCACCGATAGGCGTCTGTGGATCGGGCCTCATTGATTTACTCGCTGAGATGCTGAGGGAAGGGATCATAGATCATCGGGGGCGGTTGTCAGAGCCGTTCCGAGATACCAATGAATTCATCATCGCCCAAGACGGGGCCACGATTGCCATCACGCAAAAGGACATCTACGCCTTGCGGCTGGCCAAGGCCGGCTCGGCCCTCAACCAGCAGACCCTGATGCGAAGATATGGCGTGGATCTGGCAGGACTGGCTCGGATCTACCTGGCCGGCGGCTTCGGGAACCACGTGAATCTGGAGAGCGCCGTAGCGATTGGTGCCCTGCCGGACGTGAAGGGCAAGCTGGTCAAGATCGGCAACGGCGCTCTGACCGGAGCCAGGCAAATGCTCCTCTGCCGGAACAGGAGAGAGGACGCCGAGAGGATAGCTCGTCGCATCGAGCACGTCAAGCTTTCCGAGGAGGAGGATTTCCTCGACCGCTACGTCCAGGAGCTCTATCTCAGGAGCTGGTCGTAGGAGCGGCCGGCGGGTCAGGACATCCTTATCGTGCTCCAGGTGCTGGATCTGGGTGGTACGCGCGAACACCGTCCAATGTGAGAACACCCATTAGGGGGCAACCAGGGCCGGCGTCACCTGCAGCCAGACCGTGTAACCCAGCGTCTGCAGGCGGTGGGTGAGGCGCTGGACAATGGCCTCTATGTTTGCGTTCGTCGAAGTACTTGGAGCCAAGGTCCCGATTGCGTATGGTCAGGGCCCTCTTGTGGGGTGCCGGCGAAGGAGACATAGTTGAAGCTCTCAGTGGTCATCCCCGTCTTCAATGAAGAGCGCACCGTGCGCGACGTATTGGCACGCGTGCGAGCCGTCGCCATCGAGGGTGTGGAGAAAGAGATCATCGTGGTGGACGATGGATCCACTGACGGGACTCCAGGACTGATTGCTGCCGAGGCAGCACACGGTGACATGCGCACTGCCCGCCACCCAGTAAACAGGGGCAAAGGGGCAGCCGTGTGCACTGGACTGGCTCACGCTCAGGGCGATTACATGATCATCCAGGATGCCGACCTGGAGATGAATCCGGCGGAGTACTCGCGACTGCTGGCACCTATCCTGGAGGGGCAGTGTCAGGTAGTGTATGGCTCCCGCTTTCTGGCGGGCTGGCATGGAATGCCATTCTCGCTGGCCCTAGCGAACTGGGGGCTAACCGTGGTTACCAACCTCCTGTACGGGGGTTCCCTGACCGACATGGAGACCTGCTACAAGGTACTACCCGTGTCCCTGATGCGAGACCTTCGGCTGCAAGCTCAGCGGTTCGACATCGAACCGGAGATCACTGCTAAGCTCCTGCGACGCGGTTGTCACATTTGCGAGGTGCCGGTTTCCTACCAACGGCGAGGCTATCGGCAAGGCAAGAAAATCAGATGGCGCGACGGAGCGACGGCGCTATGGGTGTTGTGCAGGGTTCGCTTCCTGGCACGCTGAGGTGGAGACAATCTGGCGACCGGCCCGCTCTCATACTGATCCTGCTGCTGCATGTCCTGCTGAGCGTGGGCTACGGAGTGATCGTTCCTCTGGGCGAGGCGCCCGATGAGGTGTCGCACTACGAGTATGTCCAGTTTCTGGCACAGGAGTGTCGGCTGCCCCGGGGGGACGAGGTGGACGAGGGCATCCAGCCACCCCTGTACTATGTGCTCGGCGCCGCGTTGACCTTTGCCATTCAGACAGAGTTCCCTTTCGTTAGGTCCAATCCCGATTTCTCTCTGTCCACGCCAACCGACCCACCCAACCTGTTCATCCACACACGCGCCGAGCAGTTTCCTTACCAAGGGAGTGCTCTAGCCATGCACCTGGTGCGATTACTGTCGGCGGCCCTGAGCTGCATCACCATGTGGGCTGTCTACAGCTTGGGGCGCTACCTGTTCCCCCGTCAACCAGCCATGGCCTTGGGCATGACGGGTTTCCTGGCCTTCATTCCCGAGTATTTGTTCCTCAGCGGCGCCATCACCAACGATAATCTGGCGGCAACCCTGGGTGCGCTTTTGCTGTGGAAGCTGACGTATCTCGTGTTGAGGACCGAGCCGGCCCGCTGGCGCGACTGGGCTGTGTTGGGCGCTTTGATGGGGCTGGCTTCGCTGACGAAGACGAGCTTGCTGGTTTTCGCGGCTCTGGCTGGCGGAGTTGTCGTGTACCGTGCTTGGGGGGCGGGGAAGGGCGATAGCTGGGTGAGAGTCATGCGGTACGTCCTAGGCTGGGGTGCGATGACCTTTGGCCTGGCGGCAGGCATCGCCGGCTGGTGGTACGTGCGTAACTGGCTGGTACATGGCGACCCGCTCGGCTGGAGCCTCATCCAAGCGGGCGTGCCACTGCGGGATTCTCCCCTGACGAGTGGCGACTGGCAGCCGCTCCTGCGCGGTGTATTCCAGTCGTTCTGGGGACGTTTCGGCGGGGCGGCCCACATTCTGCTGCCATCTGGCCTATACGCGATCTGCGCTGGCCTAACAGTGCTAGCCGGAGTGGGCCTGGGTCTTGGCCTGGCCCGGGCCTGGCGTCGTCGCCGCGCCCCGGCGAACTGGCCGGTGCTGCTGGTTCTGGCCGTCGCCTGGATGCTGGTGGTAGGGGCATGGGTGCGATACTCGTCCGTGGCCGCAGGCACTGATCAGGCTCGACTCTGGTACCCTGCCCTGGCAGCCATGGTCGCCTTCTTCGTTGCCGGCCTGGCACAGTGGCTCGGATCGCTCTATCGTCCCACGCTGGCAGTAGCGATCAGCGTAGTCACTCTGGGAATGGGCGTGTGGGGTCTATGGTCTCTGCATGACCTGTACGCTCCGCAGGTGCTGGCACCCTCAGATGTGCCGCCGAATGCGCAACGGGTGTCCGTTGACTTCGGCGAAGAAATGAATCTGGTAGGCTATGTGCCACCCCCGCTGATTGTTGGCTTGGGGGAGCCGCTACAACTCACCTTCTACTGGCAGGCCCAACGTACCATGCAATATGACTATCGGGTATCCTTGCGGCTGGTAGACCAGGGAGGCGCGGTGGTCTGGGAGTGGAAGCGCTCACCTGGAGCAGGGCGGCTGCCCACCGACCGTTGGCCGCCAGGGGCGGTTATCGCCGACGCCTATTCAAGACCGTTGGGCCCAAATCTGCGGCCAGGCCGCTACACCGTACAGGTGGGCGTGCACCGTTTTCTCAGCGACTCGTGGCTGCCGATAGGAAAGCCGGGTCAGATGGGCAACTTCCTCGATCTGGGCGAGATCACCTTGTCCGGAGAAGGGCAGACACGTACGAGTCCGTGGCACGCGAGGGTGGTGGCAATATGAGAGAGATCACATGGGCACTGGGGGCACTGATGGGCCTACTGGTCGCCGGTGATGCTTGTCTTGGGGTGTCCCTGGCATCGGACAGCAAGGTTTGCAGGCGATGTCGAACAGAGAAGGATTGGGAGGGGAGCCCGGAGTGCATGTGTACCAACCTGTAACAGCAACCCCAGGGGATAAGCAATGCTAGCGTCACGCCAGTCGTGGGCTCGACTATGCCTGCTTGTCCTGATCTTGGCGGGTCTGATTCTCCTCGCGGTCATAGTCATCACTCGCCCATGCCCGGACCACACGAGTCCGTCGGCGACTCCGTGCAGCGAGCACCCTCAACCCACACCAACCACCGCTCGTCCATTGGTTGACAGCGAGCAGGCCGTTGCGTGGCAGCCTATCAACGTCGGTCTGCCCGGCTATGCTTCCGTCACAGGCATCGTGGCGCTGCCTGCGGCCACAGGCAGGCAGATGGACATCGTCGTCAGCACCTATGACCGGGCGGGTATCTACAAGTCTGACGGTGGTGCGTCGTGGCGCGTCTCCGATGCCGGCCTGGCGGGCGCCAGCGTCTTCACCCTGGCCCAAGACCCCCGCAACCCGCGCGTCCTCTACGCGGGATCGGTAGCTGGCGTCTACCGCAGCACCGATGAGGGCGCGTCGTGGCATCACCTGGGTGACATCGTGCAGCCGGTCTACGCCCTGCTCTTCGACCGGCAACAGCCAGGCGTCGTGTACGCCGGCGCATTAGGGGCGGTTCTGCGCAGCAGCGATGGCGGCACAACCTGGGCAAGGTACGAAGATGGCCTCAGCGATGTCTCGGTCCTGGCCCTCGCCGAGGCCGGTACAGCGAATGTCCTCTACGCCGGCACCAACGGCGGCGGCATCATGCGCAGCAGCGACGGTATGGCCTGGGTCAGCGTGTATCCAACCACCACGGTTATCTCCTGCCTGGTGACCGACCCCTTCTCCAGGAACCATCTCCTCGCCCGTGCCCAGGATACCCTCCTGCGCAGCAGGGATGGCGGTGAGACCTGGAGACCCATGACACCGGGGCCGCCCGGCCGGCCCTTGGGCATTGTGTTCGATCCGGCAGAGCAAGATGCTGTCTATGCCCTGACTGCCCGCCAGGGTGTGCAGGTTAGCCGCGATGGAGGCGAGACATGGCAGACGCTAGGGCATGGCCTAGCCGGTCACGCCGTCTATGCCCTGGCCATCCCTGGCTCCGGCCCATATCGCCTGCTGGCGGCCACGGTGCACGGCATCTGGGCCTTGACGGCAGATAACACCTGGATCACTCTCGGCCAGCCGGTCGGCCCTCCCATCGTACGCACCCTCGCCTTCTCACCCGAGGGTCAGCTCGTCGTGGGCACCACCGATGGTCTCTTCCGGCGCGAGGGGGACGCCTGGCAGAGGGTCGGCGCTGGTCTGGGCGATGTTCATGTCCTCGCCCTGGCCTTCGACCAGCACGATGCTCAGCGCATGCATGTGGGGACCTGGGGGAATGGCATCCAGATCAGCACTGATGGCGGAAACACGTGGGAGCAGACGACCGAGCGTCCGTTCGCTAACATCATGGTTCCCCGTGTCGTCGTTGATCCCGGCGATGCGGCAACTGTCTACGCCCGCGTGGAGTACGCGCGGCTGCTCATCTCCCGCGACAGCGGGGAGACCTGGCGCGAGACATCCCTGCCCATCACGGTGACTGTCTTCTCCATTGCTCCTGCCCCAAGCGACAGCTCTCGCGTCTATGCAGGCACCGATCGGGGCGTGTACAGATCGCTGGATCGGGGAGAGCACTGGCAGGCCCTGCTTGGCCCGCCCGCAGCCGACAGCATCCTCGCCCTTGCCGTTGACCCGCACGATGCCAACACGGTCTACGCAGGCAGCGAGGCTGGTCTGCACCGCTCCTTTGACGGCGGCACTACCTGGGAGCAGGCCACGGGGCTGAACGACATGACCGTGACCGCGCTCCTGGTTGACGGTACTAGCACAAGCACGCTCTATGCCGGCACCCGCTATCACGGCGTCTTTGCCAGCACCGACAGAGGGGCGACCTGGGTACGTCTGGCGCCGGGTTTGGACGACGGTCGCATAAACGCCCTCGACAGGGACCCACGTAGCGGAGCCCTGTACGCTGGCACAGAGACCGGCGTCTACGTCCTGCCCAGGCCGATGGTCGCCGCCGTCCATCAACCCCCCGCAACCCCGATGCCCACCGCGACGAGGGCAGCGATCGCGCCCCACCAGACTCCCGTCTTTGCCATGCATACCCTGCGCGCCGACGGGAGGCTCGTCTCTCTGGTACGTGAGGCTCGCTTCGACGCCATCGTCCAGGTCATTGCCTGGCGCGAGGTGGAGCCTGAGAAGGGGCAGTACACGTGGGAGTTCCCGGACGCTGTGGTGCGGGCGGCTGAGTTCTATGATCTTGTCCCCATCTTCCGGGTGGATTTTCAGCCGCTCTGGGCGCGCAACACGTGGACGAATGCGCCGCCTGAGCGTCTTGAGGACTATGGCGACTTCGTGCACGCCCTGGCCAAACGCTACCGGGGGCGGGTAGCGGGCTACATCGTCTGGAACGAGCCAAATCTAGCCCACGAATGGGGCGGGATGCGACCAGATCCCGCAGCCTATGCCGCGCTGCTCAAAGTGGCCTACCAGCAGATCAAACACGCTGACCCTGCGGCGCTGGTTGTGAGCGCGGGCCTGGCGCCTACCAACGAGCAGAGCGATCAGGCGATGGACGACCGGGCGTTCCTGCGCGGGCTCTACGCGGCTGGCGCCACGGCGTACTTTGACGTTCTTGGCGCCCACGCCTATGGCTTCGGCTACCCTCCCGATGACCAGCGCAACGACCACGATGGCCTGAACCTCGCTCGCTTACAGGACCTGCGGGACATCATGGAGGCCAACGGCGACGAAGGGAAACCCGTCTGGATCACTGAGTTCGGCTGGCCCACCGAGTCCACCGATCCAGCCCACGCCTGGCAAGTCGTCACCGAAAAGCAACAGGCCGCCTATCTCGTGCGCGCCTATGAGAAGGCTGCACAGGACTGGCCCTGGGTCGAGCTGCTTGCCGTGTGGAATCTCAGCGTGGGCCTGGACGTGGATGACCAGATGCGGGGCTATTCCATCGTCAACGACGACTACTCGCCGAAACCTGCCTACCATGCCCTGCAACGCCTGGCGCAGAGGCGTGCGCCACAGGACGAGCCTCAGGGCGGCCAGGCACAGCCCGCCGTAGAGATACTGGCTCGCGATGTCGTTGTCCATCTTGGGGATCAGGATTACCTGGTATGGCCCTGGGTCCACGTCTATCAGCGTATCGTGCCAGCGACGGTCTGGAGCGGCGAGTTCTTTGTGCAGGATGTCGGAACCAACGACTGGACGCTGACGCTGGACGGCTTCCAGTTGAACGAGTGGGGCAATCGTGTGGAAATCAATGATCGCCCCCTGGAGCCGCGCTTCCTGCCCGGCCGCATCAACGACTGGGCCGGCTACTGGACGCGGGTGCACTTCCGCGTGCCGGCGGAGATTCTGCGTTGCGGGCTCAATCGGTTTGCCATCTATACCAGCATGAACGCCCCCGTCCATCAGGCCCACGCCGTGTCATGGGAAGACCTGCAGGTGAGGAACATCGTGCTGAGACCGCAGCCGCCTTAGTTATGTGCCAGGCTGCATGCCTTAGTTCATGGGAAGCGAGACCAGAGGGTGAATGGTGGCCCGCCCCTCACTCTAACCCTCTCCCCGCTGGGGCGAGGGAATGTGAATAAGCGTGGCGAGGTGGAAACATGACCAGGATAGTCTGCGTCGTGGACAACGCAGTACAGCAAGGCTCTCGTTTCTGGGGCGAACACGGTCTATCCTTCTTGATTGAAACCGGCCAGGGTGGTATACTCTTTGATACTGGGCGCAGCGAGGAGGTGTTGCTGCATAACCTGAAGCTGCTGAAGAAGGAGCCGTCCGATGCCAGGGCACTTGTCCTCAGCCACGCCCACGCCGATCACACCGGTGGTCTGGATGGCGTGTGCCGCCAGGTGAGGCGCCCGCTCTACGGCAGCCCCGACCTGTTCCGCCCGCGCTTCGCTCTGCGGCAGGGCAGGTACCGGTCTATCGGGTTAGGCGTCAGCCGGGAGAAGCTCAGCGAGCTGGCCGACCTACGCCTTAGCCAGTCGCCACTTGAGGTACTGCCCGGCGTGTGGACGACTGGCGAGATCCCTGACCGCACAGAGCCGGAGGGGCGCAGCCCGCGCCTCTTTGTGCGCCACCAGGACGGCTGGCGGCCTGACCCGTTTCAGGATGATATGTCGCTGGTTGCCGAGGGCCCAGGCGGCATGATCGTCATCTGTGGCTGCTGTCATGCCGGTTTGCTCAACACACTGGCTCATGTGTGGCGTGCTTTCCAGCGCCCCATTGTGGCTGTCGTGGGCGGCACCCATCTGTTGGATGCCAGCGCAGAGCAACTGCGCCACGTCATAGACGTGCTGCGGGATACCTATGGCTCGCCCCGCCTTTACCTGAACCACTGCACGGGCGAGCGCGCCTTCGTGACCTTAGCCACCGCCTTCGGCGACCTGGTGCATGGCTGCCCCGCAGGGACAACACTGACCTTTGGCTGAGGCGGCGGCCACAGGCAGGCGGCAGGTATGCCCCAAACAGCGGGGTACAGGTGGAAACTTGCCCTACGACTACTCGTGGCAGAGGACGAAGCATGACTATCCTCGATGACTTGCTGGCCACGTTGCCAGAAGATGCGCCGGTGCGGTCGGTGCTGGTTGGCGCACACTGGACGGCCGTGTGCAGTCGCCACTGTGGTCTGGCCTCGACGGTGACGGGCGACAGACCACACGGCCACACAGCGGTGCGAGACGCAGGATGCTTGCATCTCAAGACGGCGCGCGAGTTGGCCGAGTACGCGCGCTCTGACAACACACTGGAGGCCAGCATCGGCGTGGCAGCCATCAACTCGCTGCTGGATGTGGATGAACGCAACGCGGTGGAGATCAATGCCGCCGCTGTGCTCGCCGAGCGCGGGCGCAACAAGAACGTCGCATTGGTCGGGCACTTTCCCTTCATTCCCAAGCTGCGCCCGGCCGTCGGCCAATTGTGGGTGATCGAGCAGCATCCAAGCGGGGACGAGTATCCCGCCGAGGCCGCCAGCCACTTGATTCCGCGGGCCGATGTGGTCGCCATCACCGGCAGCGCCCTGATCAACCATACTCTGGACGCCCTCTTGGCCTTGCGCCGGCCAGACGCCCTGGTCATGGTGCTGGGGCCGAGCACCCCGCTGTCGCCCGTCCTGTTCGAGCATGGAGCAACGATCATCTCTGGCACGCGAGTGGTAGATGAGGAAGCGGTGCTACACGCAGTCGGGCAGGGGGCATCCTTCCAGCAGGTCGAAGGTGTGCGCCTGCTGACATTGGTGCACGGCAGCGGCGAGAGGCAGATAGGAGCGAAGCCATGAACCGCCAAGCATATCAACCACAATACCTCATGGCGCTATGCCTGGTGCTAGTCGTGACGATCTGGCCAGCGGCTGCGTGGGCTGATGGTCCGGTGGCACGCGCCGTGCTGTTCTACTCGCCCACCTGTGCCTACTGCCATCAGGTCATCTCTGAGGTCATAGTGCCGCTGATGGAGAAGTACGGGGACAGGCTGGAGGTCGTCGGCGCCAATGTCGCCGATCTAAGCGGGCAGGCGCTCTATCAGGCCGCCATCAAGCGTTACAACATTCCGAGTGAGCGCATCGGCGTGCCCACGTTAGTCATTGGTGAGACGGTACTGGTGGGGGCGACGGAGATTCCTCAGCTCTTTCCTAGCCTGATCGAGAAGCACCTGGCGCAGGGTGGAGTAGGCTGGCCAGCGATTCCCGGCCTGACCGCGGCGCTGACGCCTACACAATCGGCCCCGACCACCACGCCCCTGCCGCCGACGCCGACCACCCAGCCCGTCGCTGTTGCGCCCGTGATGCCGGCCGCGACGTCGGTGCCGCCCGTCGCTCAGCTCCCCCAAGTCACGGCATCCTCTGCTGACCTGCGGAGTAGAATCGCCAAAGACCCGCTGGGCAATGGTCTGGCCATCGGCGTCCTGGTTGCCATGACGATTGCCGTAGCCTGGGTTGCAGTAACCTTCCGGGCTGCAGAGCGAAAGGCGAGGCCCAGGTGGCAGGAATGGGCCGTGCCAGTGCTGGCCGTGATCGGCCTCGGCGTGGCCGCATACCTGGCCTATGTGGAGACGAGGCAGGTAACAGCCGTCTGCGGGCCGGTGGGTGACTGTAACGCCGTGCAACAGAGCGCCTACGCCCGCCTGTTTGGTCTCGTTCCCGTTGCGGTGCTAGGGCTGGCCGGTTATGTGGCGATCCTGGCGGCATGGATCGCTGGTCGCTATGGCCCCCCGCGGCTCGGCAAGCTGGCAAAGCTAGCCCTCTTCGCTATGACTGTTTTCGGTACACTGTTTTCCATCTACCTGACCTTTCTCGAACCGTTCGTCATCGGGGCGACCTGCTCCTGGTGCCTGACATCGGCAGTGATCATGACCGCCTTGATGCTGCTCAGCGCAGGGCCGGCGTTCTCTACTCTCACAAGCAAGAGCCAAGCCGTGGCATTGCGACGGAAAACCCCGTCACGGCGGCTTGCCAGAGGTAAGCGATGAACAATGTGGTCGAGGTCGCGGGACTGACCAAGGTCTACCAGACCGGCAAGGCCGCCCCGCCCATACGCGCCGTTGACGGAATAGACTTCGCCGTGCACGAGGGCGAGGTGTTTGGCTTCCTGGGGCCCAATGGCGCGGGAAAGACCACGACCATCCGCATGTTGACGGGGCTGACACGCCCCACGGCCGGCGATGCCCGTGTGCTGGGCTTCGACCTTGCCCGCGAGGTGACGAAGATCAAGAAGCGGGTTGGCGTCGTCCCGGAAACATCGAATCTCTATGACGAGCTGTCGGCCTATGACAACCTGATCTTCGACATGCAGCTCTATGGTGTGCCGCACGCCGAGCGGGGGACACGAGCCGAATCACTCCTGAAGCGCTTCCGCCTGGCCGACAAACGCGACGTTCTCTTTGCCAAGCTCTCCCGTGGCATGAAGCGTGCCCTGACCGTTGCCGCTGCCCTGGCCCACGCCCCGGCGCTGCTTTTCCTCGACGAGCCGACAACGGGTCTCGATGTCATGGCTGCCCGCCAGTTGCGCCAGATGATCGCCGATCTGCGCAACCAGGGCGTAACCGTCTTTCTCACGACCCACTACCTGGAAGAGGCGGAGCGCCTGTGCGACCGCATCGCGATCATCGTCAAGGGCCGCATCGTCGCCCTGGGCACCCTCGATGAACTAAAGGGCGACATTGTGGCTTCCCCCGCCGTAGACATCACCGTGCTGGGGCAGGACAGCCGGCCTGAGACAAGAAGGGTTGAGGGCGCAACTGTTGCCCAGGCCGCGCATAAGGCCCTTGCCCAGGCCAACGGTCAGCGCATTCTGGTCATCAATACCGTGCGCCCATCGCTGGAGGACGTGTTCGTCAAGCTCACCGGCTTGAGTGCCGAGGTCATGCTCATGGAGAAGGGCGGAAGGGGGCAGGGCGATGCTGCGGGATGATCTGCGTTGTCTATTCTACATCGCCCTGAAGGATGTGCGCGCCTACTACTTCAAGCCGCCCAACATCAGTTGGGGCATCCTGTTCCCCTTTGCCTTCGTGTTGGCTTTCACCATCCGCAATCCAGGCAATATACAGGACATGGTTCCAGGCTTGCTGGCGCTGACCCTGCTCTTCAGCACGACCTCGATGGAAGCGGTGGTGCTTGCCTTTGAGCGGCGCATCGGCTCGCTGGAGCGATTGCTGCTTGCGCCGGTGCGTCTGCCGGCTCTGCTGGCTGGGAAGATGCTGGGCGGCATGGCCTTTGGGCTGATGGTGACGTTGGTCGTTCTTGCCATCGTCCTTGTTGTCTTTGGGGGAGCAGCAATCAACTGGCTCGGTTTGGTGGTGGCGATCCTACTCTCAGCGAGCGCATTCTCGGCCCTGGGGGCCTTTGTCTCGGTGGCCGTGCGCGAGGTCTTTGAGGCGCAGACATTGGCCAACTTCATTCGCTTCCCGATGATGTTTCTGGGCGGCGTCTTCGTGCCCGTTGACTCAATGCCGGTGGGCCTGCAGGCCGTCGCGCGCGTCCTGCCGCTGACCTATGCGGTCGAGGCGTTGCGCGGCAGCCTGGCAGCGGAAGCGAGTGGCCCCGTGCTCCTCGACCTTGCAGTTCTGGGGGCCCTTGCGATTGGCCTGTTCGTGCTGGCGGCATGGACGATGGCCCGGCGCCTCGATTAGGGCTCCGTACGGCGGCCCTGTGCCAAGCATTGACCCAACCGAGGCGCAGCACAGTCCGGCCCGGCCGCTCGCCCAGGGATCGGCCTGGGCCTTGCCTTACTGCTCCCTCCGCCTCAGCCACACGACCCCCGCAGGCTATGCCAAGATGGCGAGACGCATCCCTTTGTTTTCACGGCAGCACCTGGCCGATAACCGCTGACATAACCGCGTTGCAGGCAACGCCGCGTAGTAGAACCCGCCTATGCTCTTGTGTAATACTGCATTAGTGACTCTACCGCAAGAAGGTGGTGGGCTGGCCCTGGCGCAGTTGAAACCGCCTCTACGCCCGCGCAAGGCCGCCCTTCGGCGACCTACTCAGCCTGCGGAGGCAGGCATCGCGGCGTTGTTGCTGCGACTTCCAGTCGCTGAGTACATTGTCCAACACCCTCCGCGGTCGGTCATGCAGCTCGCGCCGGGCTCGGGCCATGGGCGCGCAAAGGGCGCAGATGCACGAGGATCCGCACAGCGATCCGCCTGTACCCGCGCCCTTGGGGGCGAAGACCGGCTCGTGTGGTCATCCCCCCATGGATTGTTTCCTACGGCTTACGTTTCACCTGCGCCGCGAAGCGCACGCGGAGTGGCGTCAGGTGCAAGCGATGGTTGAACGGCGTTTTGTATCGATGGTTTTCTGATTCTAGGGCCTGAAGGTGAATTCGTTGGAATATATCGGCTTCTTGCTTATGCCGAGATAGTAGACGATTCGAAGACTTTGATCTTGCCCAAGATGTTTGGTTTCAGAGCTGGATATTTGCAGCTCAAAGGAGTTCCTTGGCAACAAAGAATGCCGGATATAACCTCTGTCATGAAAGCGCTCCATAAACGAAGGCTCTATACTGGGACAGAAGCCCACAAGATATTGCCACTGTCCTTCAGAGAGGCGCTCAACTCTTGTGGGAAAGTTGCCCAGAGCACAAAACTCAGGGCAATAGATGTCAACCGACCGTTCCCCTAGATTCTGAATTGTGATATGGACACTGTCTCCGGCGTAATATACCTGCTTGTCTGTGGAAACGGACACTTGAGATGCATCTTGATTCACATGCGACCAGGAGGAATACAAGACCCCTGCGAGGGCAATGGCGACAAACGAAATGCCCAGCAGGATAATAGTCTTTTGGTTCATTACGCTACTTGACCCTTGCGCAGACATTACACAATCACACGCAAATATAGTCTCACAGGCGCCCAACGCCCGTGTTCAGCCGCTCGCGGAGCGCCAGCGTAGCGAGTCGACTGGAACACGTTGTTGGGTGGCCATTCATACATCGAATTGTCAGGCCTTCATCCCAAACATGATCCGAAGAGGAGTAACGCGTCTGATGACGAACTGGTAGAGGCCGAGGGAAACTGCAAATGCGCCGAGGGCAACTACCAGCAACTTAAGTAGAACACCGGGATTCCACTGCACCACGAAGTAGGCGATGACGAGGATGACCGGGTGATGCACCACAAAGAACGGCAGTAGGGCTTCCTGGCCGTACCGCAACCACTTGTGGCTCCAGTTTAGGAAACGCATGCCGATGAACAGCATGAAGGCGGTCCAGCACCAACTGCAAACGGTGACGAGACTCCACCAGATAAGGCCCAGTGGTGTCCTGGGCGCGGCCTGTATGTCGATCTCCCCAGTCATCGCGATAATAGCCATAGCCGTCAGGAAGGCTGGGATCCCAAACGCGAGCATGACCGGCCAGTCGCGCTGGACGGCCTGCGTAAATCGCTGGTCAGCAAACAACAGGTAACCCAAGATGAAGAAGGACAGCAGAAAAACGAAATCCGCCCAGTCGT
The DNA here is from genome assembly GCA_034431995.1 of Chloroflexota bacterium. Lineage (GTDB taxonomy): Bacteria > Chloroflexota > DTOL01 > DTOL01 > DAOUCN01 > DAOUCN01. The sequence continues at coordinate 20,511 of DAOUCN010000241.1, forward strand.
GCACATAGGGAAAGAAAGGATGGAGACTCAATCGAATCAACAAGAGCGGGAGAATGAATAGCAGGTTTCCACCGCGATGCTCACACAACCGCGCCAATCGGGCGACGAGGCCTTGACCCGGTTTTGTCTTCAACCACTGGAAGATGGGCAAGGTCAACAACGCATAACAGAACAAGAAACCCAGGAACCATAGGTGATACCCAACCGCTCCAAAGAACCTGGGATTGTTCGGGGTCCACGCGAGCGCTTCTATGAAGTCTGCGAAAGAACCATGCCAAATGCCCGTCTGGGTCTTGTGACTCCACTCGATATAGAGCTGAATGGGCGAGAGCAAGACAGAGCGAACAACAAAAGGAATGAGCAGTCGGGTGAATCGTTCGCAAGCGTACTGACCGGGCGTACGTCGCTGCAGAGCGAACCAACTGGCTGCGCCCGCGATCAGGAAGAATAAGGGCATCCCCCACGGAAACAAGAAGCCGAGAAAGACGGTGATAGCCGGGCTTTGTTCAGCATTCTTGATGTGGAAGTGGAACTCGCTGAACACGAGCGTTACGTGGTAGAGAAAGACTCCCAGCATGGCGATGACGCGCAACCAGTCGAGATAGTGCAGGTGCGCTGCTTCCCGAGTGAATCTGTCTGTCTGATGTGAAACGGTTTGATTCTTCATTGCTGCATCACGAACACGCTGAGAATTGACTGGTCAAATCGGCTCGTATGCATCTCCAATGATCACATAGGCCGCCCAACTAGTGATTATGCCGAATCAAATCCGCATAACATGCCGCTGTCGCGTTCCGCATACCTAGTCCGAGCAGGCGGTCATACGCTTTCAATTCTGCACAATGCAGCCTATGGGCGGCTGGGATGGCAACCTCAATCCGGTAACCGGATAGCGCCGAGAGGCTGTTCAATGGAATATGCAGTAGAATATATTATACAGCAAGACCGCAACGATGTCAAGCCTCAGCGCAACCGAAACAAAACCCTCCCAAAGGTTGTCGAACCTCCAGGAGGGTCTGTGGCCTCGCTGCTTACTGCTTGTGGCCCACAACGGGCCATTTGCTGCTTACTGCTTACTGCTTACTGCTTCCTGCTCCCCGCTCGCCGCCCTGCAGATAGCTGACCATCGGCTCGATGACCAGCGGCACCACGTCGGGCAGCATCTTGGGCATCAGGCGGTCCATGACCTTGGGCATGAGATCCGGCATCTGTTCACGCATGTAGTCGGGCATCGCGATCTGCGCCTCCACCCGCTGGAGCATGGTGGGCAGGACTTTCGGCATCATCATGGGTAACAGGATGGGGAACAGAATCGGGAACATGGGCTTCATGACGGCGAACATGGCGTTGGAGAGGCCGCGAGGCAGCCTGCCTATCAGGCGCATCATTGGCCCCATCTTGAAGGGCATGGCGTCAATCAACTCCGGCCACATGCTGCCCATGAGATTGGCGAAGCCCTGGGGCGTCATCAGATAGACGAACTTCTCGAAGACGGCCCACTGCGTCAAGGCGTGGGGCGTGGCCTGGGCGATGTCGTTGATGCCCAGCCCCTTGGCGCAGAACCAGGCCAGGTCATAGACCGGCATGTCGGTCTTCATGCGGTCGGCGCTGACCCGCAGTTGGAACTGACAGCAGGGGCAGAGGGCCAGCACGGCGTCGGCCTTGACGTCCACGGCCTCCTGCAAACGATGATCGCCGATCTCATGGGCCACGGGCGGCTCGCCGATCAGGGTGAGCACACTGCCGCAGCATAGCCCCTCTTCGCGATTGTGCTCCATCTCCACGAACTCGACCCCAGGCACCGCCTTGATCAGCTCGCGCGGCGGCTCGTAGACGCCGCCAACACGCCCGATGTGGCAGCTATCGTGCCACGTCACGCGGGCCTTTACCTCTTCTGTGAACTGAAGCTTGCCTTCTTTGATGGCGTCGGCCAGGACCTCGCTATAATGCTTGGTGGTGAAGTTGTAGGGGATGCCCAGCTTCTTGGCCCACTGCGGATACAGCACCTGCCAGACCATCCAGCAAGCGGGGCAGGACGTGACGATGGTATCTACCCCTGCGTCGCTGAAGGTCTTGATATTCTGGCGCATGTTGGCTTCCCAGGCGTCCCACAGACCAGCCACCAGCACGGGAATGCCGCAGCAGTTCTCCTTGTTGCCTAGCGTCGTGAAGTCCACCCCGGCGGCATCGAGGAGCTTGGTCGTGCCCTGGGCGATGTCTTGCTCGACGTAGGAGGCGGTGCAGCCGGCGAAGTAGGCCATCTTGGCCTTGTGGTCGGGGCCGTGCTTGGCCTTGATGTCGGCGGGCATCCAGTCTGAGCGGTCCTTGCGGTAGCCGGCCCAGATGTTGCCCTCGGCCTTGAGGGCCGCAGCCATCATCTCGAAGGGCGGGAAGGTCATCTCTTTCTGCTCGTTGATGAACTGGCCGCGCAGCTTCATCCACGATGGCTCGATGGGCAGGAACTCGCTACAGCGGTTGTTGCATACCTCGCAGGTGGTACAGATCAGGAAAGTCTTGACCTGCTCCGGCGTGAGCTTCTCTTTGCCCTCCATGTAGCGGCGCAGCCAGTACCACTTGCCGCGCGGGCTTTGGCTCTCCCAGCCGCGGCCATAGAACTGGTCGCAGGTGTCAATACAATAGCCGCACTGAGAGCAGGCATAGGCGTACCAGGCAACGTCGGCGGGGATGCCCCGCACCGGCTGGTCGGGCAGGCGCTCGCCGAGGCCGTTCACGGCCAGGTTGCCGAAAGGACGTAGCAAAGGCTCGAAGGTGTTGGCGAGACCCATGGCTGTGCCCAGGATGCCAGAGCCGAGGACCTTGCCCGGATTCATCAGGCCCTTGGGGTCCACCGCATCTTTGAACTGGCGCAGGCGGCCCAGGCGATCGGCGCCCAGCACCTTGTCGGCCTTGCCGGTGAAGTACATGCCGGTGGCGAAGGGGCGGCCGCCGTGCTTTTCGGCGATCTTATTGACGGTGAGGGAGAGCGGGAAGGCCAGGTTGTAGGCAAAGGTGCGCTGGTCATGGGGAATGAAGCCTAGGATCACGGCCTCGGGACCGTTCTTGCCGTTGGGAATGATCACGCCTTCCTTGACCAGGGGCTGCTGCACCGTGGCCTCGATCTCAGCCAGGGTGGCGCCCAGGTTGGCCAAGGGCACGACGACCTCAGTGGGGATGAGAGACGGGCCCAGACGCTTGACCCGCATCAGACGGAAGCGCTGATCCCACTCATGGTCAGCGATCTCCTGGGGCAGAATCTGGCCACCAGCGGCCGCCGCGATTGACTTCAGACCTGTTGTCACAGCGTCGGCGTCAGTCGGGCGGTAGGCGAATGTGGCGATGTAGGCAACGGGCAGGCTGGTGCGATGCTCCGCCTCATGGCCGTGGTGCGTCTTCAGGGGCACCTGGTTCTTCAGGTCGGCCATCTTGGGGTTGATGAAGCTGACCGACCAGACAGGCAGCTTGCTGTCCACAAGGGCCTGCATGCCCCGGGCCAGGCTGGTGGCATTGGGGAAGGAAACCGACGTCACCTGGGGATCGAAGTCCTCTTGCACCTTGACAGTGACCTCAGTGATGATGCCGGTGATGCCTTCGGCGTCGCTGATCACGTCGAGCTCGCTGCCGGTGAAGGTGCGCACCTCGCCGTTGGGCAGCACAACCCTGGCGCTGACGACGTTGTCGCGGAACCAGCCGAACTGGTAGGAGCCAAAGCCTGCGCCGCCCTGGGCCAGCCAGCCGCCCACCGTGGAGCCGGGATAGCTGGAGGGGAACAGGCGCAGGGTGAGGCCCTGCTTCTTGAGCTCACGGTCCAGATTCTCCCAGACGACACCTGCCTGGACGGTGACGGTGAGATTGGCCTTATCCACGGCCAGGATGGACTTCATGCGGTAGAAGTCAACGATGATGCCCTTGCGGCGGGGGACGACGCCGCCATAGCCCGAGGAGGCCTTGCCTCGTGGGACGAGGGCGATGTTGTTGTTGGCGGCCCAGCGCACGAGGGAGACGATCTCGTCCTCGTTGGTGGGTTGGACGACGGCGTCGGCCGTGGTATCGCCCACCAGGGGCTGGATCAGGCTGGGTAGGGAGGCCACATCATGGCTATAGATGCGCCGCTCCACCGGGTCGAAGTTCACCCGGTCGCCGAAGGTGCTCTTGAGGTCCTCTTGCAGTGCGGGAGCGAGATTGCTCATTAGTTCCTCCGTGTTGCGTATTCCGTGTTGCGTGCGGCGAGATGAGTGCTGAGTGCTGAGGACTGAGTGCTGAGGGATGAGTGGTGAGGGATGAGCGATGAGGAGTGAGCGCAGCCGGTTCCTCGATCCTCGTTCCTCAGTCCTCGTACCTCGGTCCTCATGCCTCAGTCCTCGTACCTCAGTCCTCATGTCTCAGTCCTCGTACCTCAGTCCTCGTACCTCAGTCCTCGTACCTCAGTCCTTCGATCAGCGCTTGGCGCCGCGTCAGGATCTCGGCCAGGACAGCGCGCATGAGGTCGAGGGCCTGGATGACGCGCTGATCGGTGAGGGAATAGACGACATTGGCGCCGCTGCGCTCGGCAGCGACCATGCCCCGATCGCGCAGGAAGCGCAGGTGGCGGGAGATGGTGGTCTGGTTGAGATCCAGGGTGTTCACGATTTCGTTGACGCAGCGCGGCCCCTCGGCCAATTCATAGAGAATGGCGATACGAGTGGGATCGGCCAGGGCGGCGCAGATCTCGGCGTGGAGCACCTGCAGTTCATGGGGCAGCGGCTTAGCCACGTGTCGTTTTCTCCATATATGTGCCTATGCGCATATTCGGTTCGTGATGAGTATAGCACATACCAGGCGCCCTGTCAAGAGGTTGCGGCAGAAATCACAGGATCAGAGGATGAGAGACCTGCCGCATGTTAGTTTTGGCTCCTGTCTTGGCAGGCGCGGAGACCAAACTGCGGGACGTCGCTCGGTGGCTCTGCGACCCCGCACAGGCTGCACGGGATAGCCGTTCTTCGGTTGACAAGCCGCTCGCTGCCGGTGTATACTACGTTTGCTTGATGGAACGGATCTGTGCTGCCGGGGGTTGTCTGGATGCCTGTGTACGAGTACCGTTGTGAGGAATGTAAGCAGTGCTTTGAGATACGCCGCAGCTTCCGCGAGGCGGATACGCCCGTGGCATGCCCGTCCTGCGGTGGGCAGCGCACGCGCCGCTTGCTCTCTACTTTCGTCGCCCTCTCGTCTTCTGGTGGTAGTCCCACCCCCGTCGCTGGTACAGGAGGTGGGTGCAGCGGCTGCTCCGGCGGCAGTTGCGCCACCTGCGGACGCTGATCTCGTCGTCTACGAGGACACAAAGACATCAAGACACAGAGGAAGACACTGTCTTGGTGTCTTTTTGTGGGGAAACCCTGCCGATGGGTACCATACCTGTCTTACTTCGCGAGGCTCTGCTCGCATGACCCCCGGAAGCCACAGGAAGCACAGCGGCTGGCGCTGTGGTGGCTGCGCGGAACGTCATCGGCGTCGAGGCGGGAGCGCATCTCGGCCAGCAGGCGTAGGACGCGGCCGCGTGCTTGGGTTGTGTAGTCCACACGGTAGGTGGCATTCTGGTAGCGAAGCACAGCGAAGGGCGGCCGCTTACCCATGACCTCTTCCAGCAGCAGGCAGTACGCCGCCAACTGGATGCGGTCGCTCTCGTAGGGGGCAGGTGCGGTGCGGCTCGGCTTGACCTCCACGGGGATGGCCGAACCCCTATGTATGACGATGTAGTCCGGCTTGCCCACCAGTCTGTACCGTGGCGCGACCAGGGGCTGTGCCGGGACATCGGTGTCTGAATAGGCAAGAACGCCAGGCGGAATGCCGCTCCGCCCACGCAGCCAGGTGGAGACGAGGAACAGCGCAATGCCCAGGACAACGAGGCCCAGGACAACGGCTGGCGCACTCATCGTGCCCCTCCGATGAGGGCCAGGGCAATCGTCAGGACGATAGCAACCAGGATGAGGAGCAGGGCAGCCCGCTGGAGGAGGTGAGCCAGGCCCACCTGGCGGCCATGTCGGCTGTGGCGTTGGCGCCCGGCGGCTAGTTCTTCCACGTTTTCCCGCTCGCGCCCCAGTACCCGCCCCAGCCACCACGAGCGGGCACAGAACTCATACTCTCCCAGCTCGCTCGCCCGCAACAAGCGCTGCTCCTGCCAGGCGGCTCGTCGGCCCTTCGCGCTCGCCGCTGAGTCCTCAGTCCTCATCCCTCAGTCCTCATCCCTCAGTCCTGCCCCAGCCTCCCCTCTAGCTCTGCCAGCGCCCTTTCCAGTTTGTCCTGGCGCACGGCGAAGGTGAGGTCACCCCTGGTCTTCTCCATGATTCTACGCGTCACGTCGGTTGTGCGCCGCAGATTGCCCGTGATGGCGTCGGGGAAGTCCATCGTCACCAGGATGCTGTAGATGTCGTCCATGTGGCCAAGGATCTCTTCGCACCGTTCGCTCTTGCTCTGGCGCAGGGCATCGAGGATATATCGGCGCAGCTCGCCCACCGCCTCAGCCAGGGCGTTGAGATACGAAGCGTACTCCACATGGATGGCATCGGGGTCGGGCAAGGGCTGTCCGGTCACCAGGGCATAGACGATTCTGGCCTCGGCATATTCCTTCAGAGCATCTTGGACATAGCCAGTGTGGTAGATGTCGGGTAGTGAGGCGAGAGAGGTGCGGAGTTCGCTCACGAGCGCCTCAGCCTGGGTCAAGAGGTCGTCGGCTTCTGGCAACTCGGCGCGATGGACAGCCCGGATGCAGAGCGAACAGCAGCGTACCAGCTCGCGTGAGGCCACCAGGGCGCGGTCGCGCGCCGCGTTCTTCGTGGTGAAACTCTGGCGTATCTTCTCCGCGATGGCGTCAAGGTTCTGCACGGTTGGTCTCCTTATGGGTGAAAAACACGGCGCACGGTGCTCCGGTGACATTGTAGCACAGCGGGCTGTGGCTGTCTACGCGTGGCGCGATGCAGGATTGGGCCTTCCCTTGACATTGTGAGCGACCGCAGGGAGCGAGCCGCTCTTGGGCTCCCCGTGGAGCGGGGAGGAATCTCACGCGTGGCCTGCCCAACGCCGGAGATCTTTCGTCGCTTCGCTCCTGCTCAGAAACTCCGGTCTGTCATGCTGACAACCCCCTACCGTCTTGCGGTATGTGTGGAACCGAAAACTCGCGTCATTCTGCCTGCCACGTGCCAGCCTGACAACCGTGATGGGACATTTCTGAGCCGACGCATGCCGCCCACGGCCTGGGATTCTCAAAATGACCAGCGTGAGAACAACGAAAAGACCCCGGGGGATGACTGGCGTCGGCTTGACAATGCGGCGCAATCCGTGACAATAAGGACAGTGCGATGCCGACGGAGACGAAGTGTTGGATGAGGCTCCGATGAGAGGTCAAGAAGGGGAGCTAGGTGCCTGCAGAGGCGGCATCTGGCTCGTAAGAGGCGCCTGCGTGTCCGCATAGTGGGCGACTATGTGATCGTCCGCGTGGGCTTTGCCATCAGCAAGCTAGACGAGCAGGAGGCACAGGAGGTCTTCGCACTCCTGCAGCACATCGAGGCAGCAGGCGACACGTAGGGGCGAGGTGCCTGGCTGCGGCGGCCAGACACACACGCTGATCAAGTCGAGCATAGACCGCTTACTACCGCAGAGCGTGACCCTCGTATAATGACTATCCCACGGTGCTCTTGGCCCACGGCGGCGGTGGCCGACTGAGCCAGATGCTGATCGAAAACATGTTCGTCCCCTCCTTTGCCAATCCTGCCCTGGAAGTCCTGCACGACGGCGCCCTGCTCGGCGCCAACGGCACGCGTCTCGCCTTTACCACCGATTCGCTTGTTGTCAAGCCGATCTTCTTCCCGGGCGGCGACATGGGGTCGCTGTCTGTCTACGGCACGGTGAACGATCTGGCCATGTGCGGCGCTGGCCCCCTCCCCAGACGATCGGCCAGAATCAGTATCTTTGTGCACTTGGTGGTTTTACTACAGTTGACAGGGACGCAGCGGGGCTATAGAATGGGGTCACAGCGGTGCGGATTGGGTAAGGAGGGAGCATGTCGCACGCAGACAAGCTGGCCGACCTACGGGCCATTCGGGAGAGATCGCACCTGGGCGGCGGAATGCAGCGCATCGAAGCCCAGCACAAACGCGGCAAGCTGACCGCCCGCGAGCGCCTGGGCCTGCTCCTGGACGAGGGTAGCTTCGTCGAGCTTGACCCCTTCGTCACCCACCGTATCACCGACTTCGGCCTGGCCGACAATCGCCCCCTGGGCGATGGCGTCGTCACCGGCTACGGCACCATCGAGGGCCGCCTGGTCTTCGTCTTCTCCCAGGACTTCACCGTCTTCGGCGGATCGCTGTCCGAGGCCCACGCTGAGAAGGTCTGCAAGGTGATGGACCTGGCCATGAAGAACGGTGCGCCGGTTATTGGCCTCAATGATTCCGGCGGGGCACGCATCCAAGAGGGCGTGGTCAGCCTGGGCGGCTACGCCGAGATTTTCCTGCGCAACGTCCTGGCCTCGGGCGTCATTCCCCAGATTTCAGCCATCATGGGGCCGTGCGCTGGCGGGGCCGTCTATTCCCCTGCCCTCACGGATTTCGTGGTCATGGTCAAGGATACCAGCTACATGTTCGTCACTGGGCCCGACGTGGTGCGCGCTGTGACCCACGAGGACGTCACCCACGAGACGCTGGGCGGGGCCATGGCCCACAACACCCAGAGTGGCGTGGCCCATTTCGCGGCCAACAGCGAGGAGGAGTGCGTCTACACCATCCACCGTCTGCTCTCGTTTATCCCCCAGAACAACCTGGAGGACCCTCCCCGCAGCGATCCTACTGATGACCCCATGCGGATGGACGAGGAGCTGGACGGCATCGTGCCGGAGAATCCGAACAAGCCCTATGACATGAAGAACGTGGTTCGCCATGTGGTGGACAACGGCGATTTCCTGGAGGTGCATGAGCACTTCGCGCAGAACATCATCGTTGGTTTCGCTCGCCTCAACGGGAGGCCGGTGGGCATCGTGGGGCAGCAGCCAGCCGTGCTGGCCGGCGTGCTGGACATCAATTCGTCGGTGAAGGCGGCCCGCTTTGTGCGCTTCTGCGATTGCTTCAATATCCCGTTGGTCACGTTCGTGGACGTACCGGGGTTCATGCCGGGCGTGGCGCAAGAGCACGGCGGCATCATCCGACAGGGGGCAAAGCTCCTCTACGCCTATTGCGAAGCCACGGTGCCCAAGATCACCGTGATCACGCGCAAAGCCTACGGCGGGGCCTATGACGTGATGAGTTCCAAGCACATCCGGGGCGACATTAACCTGGCCTGGCCCTCGGCAGAGATCGCCGTCATGGGGCCTGACGGGGCGGTGAACATCATCTATCGCGACGAGATCGCCAATTCACCCAATCCTGCGGAGACGCGGGCGCGGCTGGTGGAGCAATACCGCGCCCGCTTCGCCAACCCCTACGTGGCCGCCGCCCGGGGCTATGTGGACGACGTGATCGAGCCCAAAGAGACCCGGCCGCGCCTCATCTCTGCCCTGGAGATGCTCAAGAACAAGCGAGACACGAACCCGCCGAAGAAGCATGGGAATATACCATTGTAAAGCCCAAAACTGAGAGAGGGCAGGAGGCAGAGCCACCGACCACACGGGTCGGAGAAGGAATCGCTGTGCCCGACCCGCAGACTGGCCGTCTCTCGCCAGAGGGGTAAGATGTTCAAGAAAGTCCTCGTAGCAAACCGTGGCGAGATTGCAGTCCGAGTGATCCGGGCGTGCAAGGAGATGGGCATCGCCGTGGTGGCCGTCTACTCTGATGTAGATCGCAATGCCCTGCACGTGCGCTACGCTGATGAAGCCTACTGCATTGGCCCGGCTCCCGCACGGGAGAGCTATCTGCGGGGCGATGTAATCATTGAGGTGGCTAAGCGTTGCGGGGCAGAGGCGATTCATCCCGGCTACGGTTTCCTGGCCGAGAACCCGGAGTTTGCCCAAGCGGTGGCCGATGCTGGTCTGGCCTTCATCGGGCCGCCGGCGGCTGCCATGCGGACCATGGGCGACAAGATTGCAGCTCGCCGCACGGTAGCTGCCGCAGGCGTTCCTGTCGTGCCCGGGATGGACAGCGAGGTGGTTGATCTCTCCCAGGCTCAGGCAGCAGCCCAAGCCATCGGCTACCCCGTGCTGGTCAAGGCCGCCGCTGGCGGAGGCGGCAAGGGGATGCGCGAAGTGCACCAGCCGGAGGAGCTACCCGCTGCCCTGCGCGCCTCGACGAGCGAAGCCCTGTCCTCCTTTGGCGATGGCCGGGTCTACATCGAGAAGCTGATCGAGGATGCGCGTCACATCGAGTTCCAGTTGCTGGCCGACAGCGCGGGCAATGTCGTCCACCTGGGAGAGCGTGAATGTTCCATTCAGCGGCGGCACCAGAAACTGATCGAGGAATCGCCCTCGGTGGCCCTGGATACGGACTTGCGTGCTCAGATGGGGGCCGAGGCCGTGCGTGCGGCCCAGGCCGTAGGCTATGCCAGCGCGGGCACGATCGAATTCCTCCTGGACCGTGCGAAGAACTTCTACTTCCTGGAGATGAACACGCGTCTTCAGGTGGAGCATCCGGTGACAGAGCTCGTCACCGGCATGGATATCGTCAAGGAACAGTTGCGCATCGCCGATGGCCGCCGCCTCCGCCACAGCCAGAGCTCCATCACGATCAAGGGCTGGGCGATTGAGTGTCGTATCTCCGCCGAGGACCCCTATAACAACTTCATGCCGTCGGTAGGCCGTGTCGTGGCCCTGTACGAGCCCAGTGGCCCGGGCGTGCGCGTGGAGAGCGGCGTCTACGCGGGCTTTGAGGTCTCCCTCTACTATGATCCCTTGATTGCGAAGCTGGCTGTGTGGGGCGAGACCCGCGGTGAGGCGATTCTGCGCATGCGCCGGGCGTTGCGCGAGTACCGCATCCTGGGCATCAAGACCACAATTCCGATGCACCTGCGTATTATGGACACGCCCCGCTTCATCGCCGGGCACATTGACACCGGATTCATCGAGGACGGCATGGTCGTGCCAGAGGAGCCGGCAGAGCTGGAGCGGCATAGGCAAGTGGCCGCCGTTGCTGCTGCCCTGATGGCCCACGAGCAGCGGCGGGCGGCCATGGCTCGTGCCCTCCTGCGCTCCAAGGAAGAAGCTGCCTCCTGGCGCATGGCTGGCCGACGCGCTGCCCTGCGCTCATAGGTCTCGAACCACGAAGACACAAGGCAATGGCTGGAGGGGATCGAACCGCTATGACGGTATGAGATCCGTCGTGTCTTGGTGCCTTCGTGGTGAATCTCCGACGAGGAATCGCCATGCGCTATGTTGCCGACGTAGACGGCCACACGTACAACGTAGACGTTGAGGAAGCGGGTGACGTGCTTGCGGTCCAGGTGGACGGCCAGCCCACAGCCGCCGATCTGCGTCTGGTGACCTCTCCCAGCCTTTTTTCCCTGATCAAGGACGGCGTTTCACACGAGATCTTCGCCGAGCCGACGGAGAAGGGATACGCGATGGTGATCTCCGGCGAGCGCTTCGTCGTTGAGGTGGCCGACGAGCGCAGCCTGCGCCTGGCCCGCGTGCAGAAGCGCGACGTGCAGCGGCGGGGGGAGATGGTTCTCAAGGCCCCCATGCCTGGTCTGGTCGTGGACCTGCAGGTGAAGGCCGGGGACGCAGTGAAGGCCGGGCAGAGCTTGCTTATCCTGGAAGCCATGAAGATGGAAAACGAGATTCGCTCCTTCGAGAGCGGCACGGTGAAGGCCGTGCACGTGCAGAAGGGCGACAAGGTGGAGCTGGGGCAGGTGCTGGTGGTGGTGGCGTGAGGCGGGATACAGGATGCGGGATGCGGGATACGGGACAGGGAGGAGCACAGTTGTCAGGTACTTGGAAGCATCCGGGTGGGAAGCTGAGGGAGCTAGGAGCGGGGAGTCTGACCGAGGCCGAGCTGCTTGCAGTGTTGATCTCAACCGGGATTCCGGGCAGACCTGCCGAGAAGATCGCTCAAGAGGTGATCGAGCGATTCGGCTCCCTTGAGGGGCTGACCGATCAGCCACTCGAGCGGCTTCTGGAGATCAAAGGACTGTCAGATGTCAAGATCACGCGTATTGCTGCCGCCTTTGAAATAGCGCGGCGCTTCTTGAAGCACAAGGGAGGCTCGTCACAGTGAGTAAGCAGACAAAGCTTAGCGAGAGACCTACCCGTATACCCGATGTGCGGGAAGCAGCGTGGGAGACGAGCATTCCCCAGTATCTACGCGAGGTTGGGCCTCTGCAGTCTGAGCCGGCGCGCTCGCACCGCTTCGGGATGCTGGTCCACGAACTACTGGGCGTCGAACCAGGATTTGTCGAATCTTATTTAGTCGGCATTGAGAAGTATCTAAAAGTCAAGCAAAAAGATCGCATTCTCCGAGGCAAGGCCGACAATCTGTTTGGTAACGTGATCATAGAGTTTGAGACAGATATCGCAAAGAAGCGGGCCGAAGCCGAAGATCAGTTGGGCCGCTACGTTGCTATTGTCTGGTCGCAAGAAGGTCCGGATGCCCGTAGACCTTACCTGTGTATCGCCACTGATGGCGTCCATTTTGTGACGTATTCGCCGGTGGTAGCTGACCGAAGCAAAACAGAGACTGCACCGGACGATGTCAAACTTCAGGTGCTGGAAGAGGCGAACTGGGCGGAACTGAAACCGCACGAGGTATTCTACTGGCTGGACCGGTATTTCCTACGCAAGGCGGTTTTGCCCCCGACGACCGAAACGATCGTGCGCGACTTTGGCGCGAAAAGCCACGCTTTCCAAACAACGACCCGCGCATTGCTAGCGTTGTGGCAGCAAATCAAAGAGCATAGTGCGTTCAAGGTGATCTACGACAGTTGGGAGAAGTACCTGCGCATCGTGTATGGTAGCGCGATTGCAGGCGACGAGCTCTTTATTCGGCATACGTACCTCGCGACCCTGGCGAAACTTATGGCGTGGATGCGGATCACCGGAAGCGCAAGTCTGCCCGCGGACTCAGAAATCGCTGAGATCCTCGAAGGGCATTACTTCGAGAAACTCCAGGTGTACAACTTCGTCGAAGAGGATTTCTTTTCCTGGCTGGCACGCGGGGAGGCAGTCAAAACGGGTGTCAGCACAGCACGCTGGTTGTTCAGTCTTCTCCAGAACTACAATCTGCGCGAGCTATCGGAGGATGTGCTGAAATCATTATACCAGGAGTTGGTTGACCCCGAGACCCGCCATGATCTGGGCGAGTTCTATACTCCTGACTGGCTTGCCCACCGGATGGTGCGCAAGCTGCTGGACACGAACCCTCGTGGATCGGTCCTTGACCCAGCCTGCGGCTCAGGAACCTTTCTGTATCTGACCGTTCGAGAGAAGCGCCAGAGGCTGGGAGACTTGAAAGATACACTCTACCATATTCTTGAGTCAGTGTGTGGTGCTGACGTCCATCCCCTTGCAGTCATCGTGGCCAAAACGAACTACGTCCTTGCGTTAGGTGATTTGATCAAGAAGCGGAAGAGCCAGATTACGATACCAGTATACCTGGCGGATACCATCAAGCTGCCCCAGTTCGTGCGCCAAGCAGAGATGGTCACGGTGAATGGCGAGCTTGTTCAGCAACTGCCTGGCTATCGCGTAGAGCTGGACGGCGTGCCCATCCTTCTGCCGGAACGGCAGTTGCAGAACGTGGGATTGTATGACCAGGCGATTGAACTAGCCAAGGAATTTGTGTCGCAAAGCAAAGGGAATCCCATCATTCTTGAGCACTTTGCCAACTATCTCGCCGCGCAGCGATTCCCTGACGCCGGCGACCCTGCCACCGTTCACGCTATGTTCGCCATTGCTATGGCCCTGAAGCAGTTCATTGATGCTGATCGGGACACTATCTGGGCCTTTGTGCTGAAGAACGCCTACAAGCCCCTCTTCTTCAAGCGCAGGTTCGATTTCGTCGTCGGCAATCCACCATGGATCGCCTTCCGCTTCACAGACCCAACCTATCAAGCCTTTCTGAAAGAGCAGATCACCCAGAAGTACAAATTGCTCAGGGGACGTGGCGAAAACATTCCCAACCTTGAGATCGCAACGCTTTTCCTTGTCCGGGCGGCGGAGTTGTATCTCAAGAAGGGCGGGACGATCGCCTTCGTTTTGCCCCGCAGCTTATTCACCGCCGACCAGCACGATGGACTGCGCCGGCGGACCTTCAAGTTCAGCGAAGACGAGATGAAGAACCTGTTCTGGCGCGAGATCTGGGACTGCGAGAACGTTGCACCACTATTCAACGTGCCAGCGTGTGTGCTGGTCGCCGACAAATGGGAGACTGCCCCCATGACATACCCCGTCCCTGGGCAGATCCTGGGCGGTGGCCTGAAACGCAAGAATGCCAATCTCGCCGAAGCCGAAAGCGCGCTAACGGTGGCCGACGTGCAGTTCTCGTTGCACACCCGCGGCAAGCATTCCTTCTGGGCAACGGGCAAAAGCGAACAGGTGCAGGCCGGGAGTTACTATAGAAAGTCGTTTCGACGTGGAGCTGATATTCATCCCCGTTCGTTCTGGTTCGTACAAGTTAAACCCTCTCCGCTCGGGCTTAATCCAGATTTGCCACCACTGGAAACTGCAGATCGCGCGATGCAAGAAGCGAAGGCTGCCTACAAGAGCGTGTTTTTCAAAGGGAACGTGGAGAGCCGTTTTCTCTACGGTACGCTTTTGTCCACCGACCTGCTCCCATTTGGGCATCTCGACTACCGTCTGGTTGTGCTGCCGATTGAGCCAGCAGGGGATCACTACAGGCTGATTGATGTGGAGGAGGCACGCAACAGCGGCTATCAGTACCTGGCCCAGTGGCTGGACAGAGTGGAGGAAGAGTGGACGAGACGACGAAGCGCAAAGGCGGAGCGGATGGCTGCAATTGACTGGCTCGACTATCGTGGAAAGCTCACGGTCCAGAATCCGCAGGCGAAGTATCGAGTGATTTATAATACGTCGGGCACATTCCTGACCGCGGCTGTCGTTGACAATGAGCCCATCGGACTTGAAATCAATGGACAGCGTATCAGCGCGGTTGGATTTGCTGCGGATACGAATACCTATTTCTATGAGACGAGTAATGACCGCGAGGCTTTCTACTTGGCTGCTGTGCTCAACGCGCCTGTCATTGACAGTTCGATCAAACCAATGCAAAGTCGTGGCTTGTGGGGGCCGCGTCACATTCACAAGAAAGTCTTCGAGCTTCCCATTCCCAAATTCGACGCCACCAAGCCTGCACATGAGCGCTTGGCGGAATTGGGCCAGATTTGTAGCCAGAAGGCGGAGCAATGGCTGGCAGGTGGTGGGGCCGGGAAGATCAAGAGCATCGGCAGGGTGCGTGGGATGGTGAGGACCACGCTGGCGAAGGAGCTGGAGGAGATTGATAGGTTGGTGAAGGAGTTGCTGGTATAGAGCCCGAGGCTGAAGCCGTCGGGCTGAGAGGGCAAAGCCCTGTGGGCTCACGGGCAGCCCCGCAGGGGCTTTGCTCTCTCAGCACGGGGCTTCGAGCCGCGTGGCTCGTGTCGGTGGCCCACAGAGGAGTGTAGACTAATGCCTCGTTGGCGCTTGTTCTATCATTTTGTGTGGGGAACCAGGAACAGAGAGCCGCTGATTGCGCCCGAGTGGGAGAACTCACTGCACAACGTGATCGCGGCCAAGGCATCCGAATTGGGCGCGTTTGTTCACGCAGTTGGTGGCATCGAGGATCATATTCATCTTGTCGCTTCAGTACCACCACGGATTGCCCTGTCTACGTTCATTGGCCAGGTGAAGGGCAACAGCTCCCACTTTGTCAACCACGAACTGACCGCAGATGGTGTCTTTGCATGGCAAGATGAGTATGGCGTGGTGTCCTTCGGGGGTAAGATGCTGGACACGGCAGTCCGATACGCCAAGAATCAGAAGAAGCACCACGGGGACCGAACCACCATTTCCGCCCTAGAGGAAACCCGAACGCCCGAGGCTAAAGCCCTCGGGCTGCCCGTCCTGACCGACGGGCCACGGACACAGCAAAGCCCTACTGGCTCGCGGGCAGCCCCGAAGGGGCTTCGCTCTCTCCCTGCACCTCCGGCGCAGTAGGTGAGCACGGGGGCTTCTAGCCCCGTGCCACAGGGGGATACGCCAACATCCAGGCAGACCTGGGAACAGCACACCCTCGCTCCCGCCCTCAAGCGCACGCCGGAGCGCCAGGCGCAGTTTGAGACCGATTCCGGCATCCCTGTCGAGCGGCTGTACACGCCGAACGATGCCGCAGCCCTCGACTACGAGCGCGACCTGGGCTATCCGGGCCAGTATCCCTTCACCCGGGGCGTACAGCCCACCATGTACCGAGGGCGCTTCTGGACCATGCGCCAGTACGCCGGCTACGCCTCCGCCGAGGAGTCCAACCGCCGCTATCGCTATCTCCTGCAGCAGGGGCAGACTGGCTTGTCCGTTGCCTTTGACCTGCCCACCCAGATCGGCTACGACCCCGATCACCCCCTGGCCGAGGGCGAGGTGGGTAAGGTGGGCGTGTCCATCGCCTCGCTGGAGGATATGGAGACCCTGTTCGACGGCATCCCGCTGGATCGCGTCTCCACCTCCATGACCATCAACGCCACCGCCGCCATTCTCCTGGCGCTCTACATCGCGGTGGCTCGTAGGCAGGGCGTGGACATCAAGAAGCTCTCGGGCACGACGCAGAACGATATACTCAAAGAGTACATCGCTCGCGGCACGTACATCTACCCGCCTCGCCCATCCCTGCGCCTGGTCACCGACATCTTTGCCTATTGCAGCGCCAGTCTGCCGGAATGGAACACCATCAGCATCTCCGGGTATCATATTCGCGAGGCCGGTTCGACCGCGGTGCAGGAGGTGGCCTTCACCCTGGCCAATGCCATCTGCTACGTCCAGGCAGCCATTGATGCCGGCCTGCGGGTAGATGCCTTCGCCCCGCGCCTATCCTTCTTCTTCAACGCCCACAACAACTTCTTCGAAGAGATTGCTAAGTACCGGGCAGCCCGCCGCCTCTGGGCGCGCACCATGAAAGAGCGTTTCGGGGCGCAGGACCCGCGCTCCCTGATGCTGCGCTTTCACACGCAGACCGCCGGCTGTACTCTCACCGCCCAGCAGCCGGAGAACAATGCGGTGCGGGTGACCATTCAGGCCCTAGCCGCTGTCTTGGGCGGCACGCAGTCGCTGCATACCAACAGCCGCGACGAGGCCCTGGCCCTGCCTAGTGAAGAAGCCGTGCTCTTGGCCCTACGCACCCAGCAGATCATCGCCCACGAGAGCGGCGTCGCCGATACGATTGATCCGCTGGCAGGCTCATACTACGTGGAGACGCTCACCAACGAGATCGAGCGGCGAGCGGCGGACTACATCGCCCACATTGACAGTATGGGCGGCGCCCTGATGGCGATTGAGAATGGCTTCGTGCAGCGGGAGATTCAGGAGGCAGCATACCGCTACCAGAAGGGCATCGAGACGGGCGAGCGTGTCATTGTGGGCGTCAACCGCTTCCAGGTGGACCAAGGGAAGCCGCCGAAGATCCTGCGGGTGGATCCGGCGGTACGCGAGCGGCAGGTCGTACGTCTGCAGGCGCTGAAAGCCCGGCGCGACGGGGCGAAGGTGGTCAATGCCCTGACCGCCCTACAGGCAGCAGCCCGGAGCAAGGAGAACCTCATGCCATATATCATCGCCTGCGTAGAGGGCTATGCTACCTTGGGAGAGATCGCCGATGCTTTGCGCGCTGTCTTCGGCGAGTATCGCGAGGCGGTGACACTATGAGAAAGCGCATCGTGCTGCGGCCTATCGGGTGGGTGTGGAATCAGGTACAGGGCCATCGCTACAGCGACTGGGAGAACGTCATCTCGGACATCGTCCTCGCTGAGGACCTGGCTCCGGCCCTGGATGGCATCGAAGAGTACTCCCACATCGTTGTGCTCTTCTACATGACAGGTGTCACGCCCAGACAGCGGGCCATCCTGCGCCTGCACCCGCAGGATAGGCAGGACGTGCCCGAGGTGGGTGTCTTCGCCACCCGCACACAGTACCGCCCCAATCCCATCGGCGTCACTGTCGTGCGCCTGCTGGAACGGCGGGGGAACGTGCTCAAGGTGGCGGGGCTGGATACATACAACGGCACGCCCGTGCTCGACATCAAGGCCTACGTGCCCGATCCTGACCTGGCACAACAGGCATGTATTCCAGAATGGCTGCAACGCCTACAATCTGAATGAACCGCCAAGTCGCCAAGACGCCAAGGACGGTAACACCCCGTAGGGGCGGCCCAATGTGGCTGCCCAGAAGGAGAATCGGCCCATGATCACACGCGTGCATCACATCGGCATCGTCGTCAAGAGTCTGGACGAGGCTATCGCCATGTACCAGGATGGTCTGGGCTTGCGGGTGAGCAAGATGACCGCCTCGGAGAAAGACGGCGTGAAGATCGCCTTCCTGCCCACCGCCGAGGCCGAAATCGAGCTGCTGGAGCCGACCGTCCCGGGCAACAGCGTGCACAAGTTCCTGGAGACACGGGGCGAGGGTATTCATCACATCTGCCTGGAGGTTGATGACATCGAGGCCCACCTGCGCCGGCTTGAGGCAGCGGGGGCGATCCTGATTGACAAGACGCCCCGCCAGGGCGCCGACGGCCTGATTGCCTTTATCCACCCCAAGAGTATGAAGGGCGTGCTAGTGGAACTGATACAGAGAGAAAACGCAGAATGAGCGACTGGCAAGCCTTCTTCGACGGGCACGCGCCCGTCTACATGCAGAACGTGTTCACCAGGAACACGCTGGCCGAGGTGGATTTCCTCATCGAGGAGATGAAGCTGCCGGCGGGCAGCCGGATTCTCGACATCGGCTGCGGCACGGGACGCCACTCCGTAGAACTCGCCCGGCGCGGCTACCGTATGACCGGCGTGGACCTCTCCGCCGGTATGCTGGCGGAGGCCGCCAAGGCGGCGCAAGCGGCCGGCGTGGACGTGACGTGGGTACACGCCGACGCCACGCGCTTCCGCTCCCATCACCTCTTTGACGCAGCCATCTGCCTGTGTGAGGGGGCATTCTCCCTCCTGGGCATGGCCGATGACCCGGTGGCGCATGACATGGCGATCTTGCGCAACATCCACGCCGCCGTGAAGCCTGGCGCTCCCTTCATCCTCACCGCCCTCAACGGCATGCGCTACATCCGCCAATGCACTCAGGAAGACGTGGACAAGGGCGTCTTCGATCCGCTGACGCTGACAGAAACGATCACTGCGGAGTGGGAGACGCCGGAGGGGAAGAAGAGCGCCGTGGTCCGGGAGCGCGGCTACGTGCCCTCTGAGCTTCGCCTGATACTGCGCCAGGTGGGGTTCCAGGTCGAGCACATCTGGGGTGGCACAGCAGGCGATTGGGGGCGCCGGCCCATCAAACTCGACGAGATCGAGATCATGGTTGTGGCACGGAAAACACCATGACCAGGTTTGTTGAGCTCACTCATGTCCTGGAAGATGGCATGGCCGCCTATCCGGGCCTGCCGCGCCCAAAGATCGAAGTTCTCCTCGATCATGCGGCCTCGGCGCCGCGCTAGGAGCACAAGGCCCAGTTCTACCTGGGCAGGGTGGATATGCCGTGAACGTGGGGACGTGTATGAACCGCCAAGACGCCAAGACGCCGGAAGCCGATGACCAACCGCCAAGACGCCAAGAAGGAGTTGTTGTAATGAGGAGGGGATGATGGCCCACAATACGGACCGGCAGGGTAGGCGTGAGCCCAGCAAGGAACTCGATGAGATGGCCCATATGGTGATTGGTGCAGCGATTGAGGTTCATCGCGTACTCGGCCCTGGATTTCTGGAGTCGGTCTACGAGGAAGCCATGTGCATCGAACTACAGTTGCGCAAGATTTCCTTCAAACGTCAGGTTCCCGTGGCGGTCAACTACAAGGGCCATTCCGTTGGGGAGAGCCGATTGGATCTGTTGGTCGGAGATCAACTCATCGTCGAATTGAAGGCTGTAGACGCGCTGGCGCCCATTCACTCCGCCCAGGTGCTCTCCTACCTGAAGATGACGGGCCATCACCTTGGCCTGCTGATCAACTTCAATACACCTGTCCTCAAGGACAGCATTGATCGAATCATCCATTCATAAGTGAACAGCTCTTGCGTCTTGGCGTCTTGGCGGTTCAGAACAGGTGTTGTT
>DAOUCN010000242.1:0-4595 GCA_034431995.1 Chloroflexota bacterium
GTATGCAGACATCCTGCAGGTCGGCGCTCGCAACATGTCCAACTTCTTTCTCCTGCAGGAAGTCGGGCGGGCGGCGCGGCCCGTGTTGCTGAAGCGCGGCTTCTCGGCCACGGTCGAGGAGTGGCTGATGGCAGCAGAGTATGTGTTGCTGCAAGGGAACAGACAGGTCATCCTCTGCGAGCGGGGTATCCGTACCTTTGAGAAAGCTACGCGTTTCACCCTGGACATCACGTCTGTGCCTGTCATCAAGCAGGTCTCTCATCTGCCCGTGATCGTGGACCCCAGCCACGCCGCTGGCAACTGGAGCTACGTGGGGCCAATCGCTCGCGCGGCCGTGGCAGCCGGCGCCGACGGCCTGCTGGTGGAAGTACACCCCCACCCGGAAGCTGCCCTCTCCGATGGGCCGCAGCAGTTGAGACCGGAGCGCTTCGTGCAACTGATGGACGAGGTGCGCGCTGTCGCGGCCGCCATCGGCAGGACGGCGTGAGATGCCTGCTCTCAAGACGGCGCGCGTGTGCATCATTGGGCTGGGCCTGATGGGCGGATCGTTGGGCATGGCCCTGCGGTCTGGCCAGGCTTGCCAACAGGTGATCGGGATGGATGTGCTGGAGCCGGCGCGAGCGCAGGCCGTGGCAGTCGGCGCGGTTGATGAGATCGCGGACACGGCAGAGCAGGCAGCGCGGCAGGCCGATGTCGTCGTGCTGGCGACGCCTGTGCGGGCCATCATCCAGCTCCTCGCCCGCCTGGGATCCCATCTGCCGCCGTGCCTTGTGCTCGACCTGGGCAGCACCAAGGCGGCCATCGTGCAAGCCATGGCCGGCCTGCCTGGCCATGTACAGACCGTAGGCGGGCACCCGCTGTGTGGCAAGGAGAAAGCCGGGATCGTTGTCGCCGATCCCGCTTTGTACAAAGGCGCCACGTTCTGCCTGACCCCGCTGGAGCGCACGACAGCAGAGGCGCTGAGCCTGGCTCAGGAGCTTGTTCGGGCGGTGGGTGCTCGACCACTCCTTGTGGACGCCGAGCGTCACGACCGTCTGGTCGCTGCCATCAGCCACGTTCCCTATTTGATGGCGGCGGCACTGACGGCAGCCGCCGGCGAGGTTGCTGCGGAGGATCCTCTGGCCTGGCAACTCGCTGCCTCCGGCTTCCGCGATGCCAGCCGCCTGGCAGGCAGCGACGTGACCATGATGGTGGACATCCTGCTCACCAACGGTGCACACGTGACAACCGCGACACGCTCTGCCATGAGGAGACTGGCGCAACTGCTTGCGGCTGTGGAGAAGCGCGACGAAAAGGCGCTGCGTCCTGTCCTTGCTCAAATCCAGCGCACCCGGCGGGAGGTGTACCCATGAGCACCCTGACGATCGGGAGGTGTGGGCCGTTGCACGGCTGTATCTCTGTGCCGGGCGACAAGTCCATCTCGCATCGCGCTCTCCTCTTGGCAGCCATTGCCAGGGGACGCAGCCGCATTGGCAGATTCCTGGACAGCGGCGATTGCCAGGCTACGATGGCAGTCACGAGTGCCCTGGGCGCGGGCCACAGGTGGGACGGCGCGGACCTGATCGTAGAGGGCGTAGGGATGAAGGGGCTGCGCGAGCCGAGTCGTGTCCTCGATTGCGCTGGGTCCGGGACAACAATGCGCCTGTCTGCGGGCCTGCTGGCGGGGCAGGGCTTCCTGAGCATCCTGGCGGGCAACTCTGCCCTCAGCCGCCGCCCCATGGGCCGGGTGGCAGAGCCGCTGCGCCTGATGGGGGCCACAGTCCTGGGCCGCCAGGGCGGGCACCTGCCGCCGCTTGTGCTCCTGGGTGGAAAGCTTCATGCTATTGACTACCAGATGCCCGTGGCCAGTGCACAGGTCAAGTCGGCGATCCTCCTGGCCGGGTTGTACGCCGACGGCGTGACCACGGTGCACGAGCGTGAGGCTAGCCGTGACCACACCGAGAGGATGCTCACAAGCCTGGGGGTGGCAGTTCACTGCCACGGCAAGACCATAGCGGTCGAACCCCCTGCACAAGACCTGACCCCTGTTGACATGGCGGTGCCGGGGGACATCTCGTCTGCTGCCTTCCCTCTCATCGCCGCTTGCCTGGTGCCGGGCAGCGACGTCGTTGTGCAGGGCGTGGGCGTGAATCCGACACGCACGGGCATCCTGGATGTACTGGGCCGCATGGGAGCGCGCCTGGAGCACGAGATGCAACCTCCAGCCGGCAGCGAGCCTGTAGCGCACCTCCGGGCAACGGCAGGGCATCTCCGGGCCACGGCGATAGGCGGCGCCGAGATCCCACGCCTCATTGACGAACTGCCGATTCTGGCAGTGGCGGCTACGCAGGCCGAGGGTGTGACCGAGGTGCACGACGCCGCCGAGCTGCGGGTCAAGGAATCAGATCGCATCTCGGCCCTGGCGGAGGAGTTGCGGAAGATGGGGGCGCGCATCGAGGAGTTCCCCGACGGATTCGCCATCGAGGGGCCGACCCGTCTGGTTGGGACGATGGTACACGGTCATGGCGATCATCGCCTCGCCATGTCTCTGGCCGTGGCAGGCCTTATCGCCGACGGCCAGACAGCAATCACGGACGCGGAATGCATTGCCGATTCGTATCCAGGCTTTGCGGCCATGTTGGCCGAGTTGGGAGCAATGGCATGAGCCCTCACCCCGACCTCGGCGCCGTTCGGCGCCTCACCCTTCAGGCTCTCCCCGGGGGAGAGGGCACGGGTGAGGGGACGCGGTTGGCGGGTGTGCTTGGCTGGCCGGTGGGCCACAGTGTCTCGCCGGCCATGCACAACGCCGCCTTTCGCCATCTTGGGCTGGACTGGCTCTATCTGCCTCTGCCTGTCCCTCCCGACAAGCTGGAGGTAGCCGTGAGCGGACTGCGTGTGCTGCCCTTTGTGGGCGCGAATGTGACGATCCCGCACAAGGTTGCGCTTCTCAGCCTTGTGGACGAACTGGCGCCGGAGGCGGTTGCCATGGGGGCGGTGAACACTCTCGTGTGTCGTGACAGCCGCATCGTCGGCCACAATACCGATGCTGCCGGATTCATGGCTGCGTTGGCTGCGGCTGGGTTCACGCCTATGGACTGCACGGCTCTCATCCTGGGTGCGGGTGGGGCGGCGCGGGCTGTGGTCTATGCCCTGGGACAGTCCGGGGCCAGAATCCTCGTCGCCAGCAGAAGGGTGGGGCAGGCTACCAGTCTGGCAAGAGATCTGGCGGGCAATCTGCCGTCTGGCCGCCTGTCGGTGGTGCCGGCGGACGAGCAGGGTCTTGCAGGGGCCGTGGGCATGGCCGAGCTGGTGGTGAATGCAACGCCGGTGGGCATGGCGGGCGGGCCAGCCGGATCGCCGTTGCCGGCGAGCGTTGTCCTACGTTCGGAGCAAACGGTCTTCGACTTGGTGTATCGCCCAGAGCGTACCCCGTTGCTGGCGCGGGCGGAAGAGGCGGGATGCCGTGCCATCGGCGGGCTGGGCATGCTGGTGCACCAGGGCGCCCTGGCCTTTGCCCTCTGGACGGGTCGAGGGGCTCCCCTCGCGGTGATGGAACAGGCCGCACGCGAGGCGCTGCGAAGGAGAATACGAGCCTGACAGGTCCGCGAGATCTGTCAGGTCTGTGGAGGCGAGCATGTTGCGCTTTCTGACGGCCGGTGAGTCGCACGGCCCTGGGCTGATCGGCATCATTGAGGGGCTACCGGCGGGGCTGGCGCTTGAGGAGGGGGCTATCAACTCTGACTTGGCACGCCGACAGGCCGGCTATGGACGCAGCAGCCGCCAGCGCATCGAGCATGACCAAGCCGAGATTCTGGGTGGCGTCGCCGATGGCCGGACCACAGGCGCGCCCCTGGCTCTCCACGTCGCGAACCGGGACTTTGCGAACTACCAAGGAAAGCCGATGATCGTCCAGACGATCCCTAGGCCGGGCCACGCTGACCTAGCAGGTAGCATCAAATATGACCATGCGAATCTGCGCCTCGTCGCCGAGCGCGCCAGCGCGCGGGAGACCGCCATGCGAGTCGCGGTCGGCGCGGTGGCCCGGCTGTTGTTGAAAGAATTCGGTGTCGCGGTGGGGAGCTTCGTCACGGCCATTGGCAACGTGGAGGCGCACGTGCCCGCCGTACCCTGGGCTCAGGTTTTCGCCCTGGCCGAGGCATCCGATGTCCGCTGCCCGGACGAGGCAGCGGCTCACGATATGCGCCGGCGCATTGACCAGGCCCGAGCGGACAAAGACACGCTTGGTGGCGTCTTCGTCGTCGTCGCGCTGGGCGTGCCGGTCGGTCTGGGGAGCTATGTTCATTGGGATCGGCGACTCGATGGTCGGCTGGCGGCCGCCATTATGAGCATCCAGGCCGTCAAGGGGGTGGAGATTGGGGATGGCTTCGCCCTGGCGCGTCTGACGGGCACGCAAGCTCAGGATGCTATTGTGCCCACAGCAGGGGGATGGACGCGGCCGACCAACCACGCCGGGGGACTGGAGGGCGGCGTCACCAACGGTCAGCCGATCGTCATGCGCGCGGCCATGAAGCCCATACCCACCACACCCACACCCCAGCCATCGGTTGATCTGGCGACGGGGGCCGCTGCCCTCAGCCAGTACCAGAGGTCGGACG
>DAOUCN010000243.1:0-5647 GCA_034431995.1 Chloroflexota bacterium
GGTCAGGCGATGGGCAGCGCGATCGGCAATGTATAGCTGGCCTGCCGGGTCAATGGTCACGTCCACCGGAGAGATGAGCTCGCCCGGCCCGGTGCCGTAGCTGCCGTACTCAGCAAGGAATTGACCGCCGGGAGTTAGGCGCTGGATGCGAGCATTGCCGCTGTCAGCAATGACGAGATTGCCGTCGGCGTCAAGGACAACACCGTCTGGGGAGAGAAGCTGGCCCGGGTCGCTGCCCTCTTGTCCCCAGGAGCCCAGGTAGTCGCCATTGGGGGCATAGCGACGAATGCGGCCGCTGTCGCCATCGGTTACATAGACAGTACCGGAGGCATCAACGGTCACTCCCCAGGGCCGGGTGAAGGTAGACTCGGCGAACTTACCCAGGAAGTCGCCGAAGGGAGAAAAGACCTGGATGCGCCTGTTGCCTGTATCGGTCACGTAGACATTGCCCTGCCTGTCCAGCGCCAGCCGCTGCGGAGAGCGTAGCTGTCCGTTGGCATGTCCCTCGCTGCCCCACGAGCGGGCGACGGTCCCGCCACGGGAGAGCTTGACAATGCGATGGTTCTCGGTATCGGTGACGAAGATGTTGAAGCCGGCGTCCACGGCAACGGAGCGCGGCCCGAAGAGGGAAACGATGCTCCCCTCCGTGCCCCACTGGGCGAGGAAGTTGCCATTGGAGTCGAGCTTCACTACCCGGTTGTTGAGGCTGTCGGCGACGTAGAGATTGCCTGTGTTGTCCAGGGCGAGGCCCAGAGGCCAGGCGACCTCTGCCAATCCGGAGCCGGGCTGTCCCCACGTGGTCAGATAGGTGCCGGAGGTATCGAAGAGCTGGATGCGGTTGTTGTCGCGGTCACTCACATAGACGGTCTGCCCGCGCACGGCGACATCACGGGGATACATGAACTGGCCGGTCTCGCTGCCCACGCTGCCCCAAGTGCGCTTGACGGCCCCGCTGGGGTCGAGGACCACGATGCGATGGTTGCCCATGTCAGCGACGTAGATCTCCCCTGCGGGGCTGACGGTCAGGCCGGCAGGCAGGTCAAACTCAAGGGCATCGGCGGAGAGCGCCCGGCCGTGCTGGCCCCAGGAGGCGAGGGCAGCCCCGTCCGGCGCGAACTTCTGAATGCGATGATTGTAGGTGTCGGCCACGTATACATTGCCGGCGCTATCCACGGCGACATCGCTGGGTTTCCAGAACTCGCCGTCATCATGCCCCAGTCTGCCCCAGGCAGCTAGGAAAGTGCCGTCGGCCGCAAAGCGCTGGATGCGGTTGTTCTCGTGGTCAGCGACGAAGACGTTGCCGGCGCTATCAACCGCGATGCCGTAGGGGAAGTTGAACTCGCCCGCAGCAGCCTGGTTGCTGATCACAACCTGGCAGACATAGGTTTGCAGGATGCGCGTCGCCGTTGGGGTTGGGGGGGGCAGCGGAAGAGGGGAGACGGGCTGGGTCGGCGTTGGCGTTGGCGTGCGGGTAGGTACAGTCGGCGGCTTGCTGTAGACGCGCAGAGCGTTGACCTGGGCGGCGCTGACCCGGCCGATGAAATCAATGTCCAGCCGGCCATCGTTGACGTTGGTGGTGAAGCTTAGGTCGTAAGCGCGGTACAGGCCGACGGCGGCGGCAACATCAACCATGGGCAACATCAGGGTGCCTTCTGCTTTGACGTTGAACCTACGATAGCCAGGGATAGCGAAGGTATAGATTTCAGCGAATTTCAATTCGACGACGTAGGGGCCGTTGGGCACGGTGAAACGATAGGCGAAGGGGTCGCCCCAGCGGGCATCCTGGTAGAGGGGATCGTCGGTAGTATAGGCGATGGCGTGGGTTGTGGAATAGGGCAGTCCGGTGCTATAGCCCCAGCTCCCCGCGGTGTAAGGCTGGTCTGCCAGCCAGAGATTGCCCTGGGTATCGGTGTAGGCGGGGCCACCGGCGTTGACGCGCACATCAATGGAAGCGGGATCGGGCTGGGAAAGAGGAGGCGGCGCGCTCAGGAGAGAAGTCATCGGCGTGGCGAGGGCACTGGCCGTCAGGAGCAACGCGGCAGCGCTGGCGAGCACGACCAGAGTCAAGGCCAGGCCGACGCTGCGGGACAGCCACCGTAGTTGCAGCCGCTGTTCAGATACCCAAGGGGGAACAAAGGCAACCGATGGACGCAGTTTCGCCATATGGGCAACCTCCGCCCGCCCGTAGTTGCAGACAGGGATTCTGGCTCCTGGCAAGAGAGAGCCACTGTGGTCACGGGCTGGCGGAGGTATTATAGCATATCCTGGTCTATCTGTCGCCAGGACTGATGGGGGGAGAAGTAGATGCCGCAGCCAAGTAGCACGCGTCGCAGGGTCTCGCGGCCAACGCGGGGGACAATGCCACGTCGGATCGCTTCGTCGCGCAGCGTGGCCAGCGTCCACGTGGGGAAAGGAAGCCCCAGTGACCTTGGCTCCGCCAAGACCAGGGCCAGGATGGCGCGTTGCTGATCGGGTGAGAGACGAGCGCGGCGTCCGCGCCGCGCCTGCGCGGCCAAGCCCTGCAATCCCCGTTCGTTGAAACGACGGATGACGGCGCGCACCGTTTGGGGGTGCTGACCGACTTTGCGGGCGATCTGGGGGACATACCAGCCGTCGTCGGACATGAGGACAATGCGCGCCCGGCGGACGAGAGAGGAGTGGCCGTTATTGCCTGTGCAGAGAGCAACAAGGCTGCTCCGCTCTTCATCGGTGAGCAGGCGTGTGTGGATCGCCATAGCGTTGGCTTCTCCTTTGCTTGTCAGACTGCTAATGGGTATGCTATAATGACAGGCGAGGCGCAAAGGCAACCCAGGGCGCGCAAAGGGGGCCGACGAAGCGACCCCCTGTCAGTCCACCTCGTTGGCAACCTGGCTGTCCGGTTGCCGCCTGCTGCTGTACCGGCCCGGATCCATGGCTTTGCGTCCCCACCTTGCGGTGGGTTTGCCTTTGTCGAACGACTGTATGCGGTTGTTTGGTGCGTCGTCAGGCAAACTGGCTGTTGCACCTGACCGCACCTGAATTATACCACAAAATGCAGGCCCTTGTCCAGGTTTTCTTGCGAATAAGTTGTGGGTTTTGGAGGAGCGACCTTGATACCTCGGCGACGATACGTTAAGCATCGTACTCGCAACGACCAGCCGATGCTGCCGGAGTTTGCCGTCTTGCCTGTGCGCGACATGGTCATGTTTCCGCACATGGTCACGCCGGTCTTTGTGGGACGGGAGAGGTCCGTTCGTGCTGTGGAAGAGTGTTTGGCCAACGAGTGGCCAATCTGCGTAGTCACGCAGAAGAACCCTGAAGTGCAGGACATCTTGCCCGAGAACCTGCACGCGATGGGCACCCAGGCTGTCATTGGGCGCATCTTGCGCATGCCCGATGGAACGACGTCGGCCTTGCTCCAGGGGCAACATCGCCTGCGCATCGTCGAGTTCTTCCAGGGTGAGCGCTATCTGAAGGCGCGGGCGGTGCCGCTGCCTGACCCGACGGAGAAGTCGCAGGATGTGGAAGCCCTGATGCAGGCCGTGTTGCGACTATTCGAGAAGGTCGTGCAGCTCAGCCGCAACCTGTCCAACGAGGCTTATGTGGCGGCCATGAACATAGATGAGCCCGGCTGGCTGGCCGACTTCATCACCTCCAATCTGGACCTGCCCTTGCCTGCTCGCCAGGAGATCCTGGAGAGCATCGGTCCCGCAGAGCGTCTGCAGAGGGTTAACCTTCTCCTGGCCAAGCAGCTCGATATTCTGGAACTGGAATCGCGCATCCATACCCAAGTGCAGCAGCAGGTGGACAAGAGCCAGCGCGAGTATTTCCTGCGCGAGCAGATGCGCCAGATCCAGAAGGAACTGGGGGAGATGGACCCCCAGACGAAGCAGATCAACGAGTTGCGGGAGAGAATCACTGCTGTGGGCATGCCGGAAGAGGTGGCCAAGAAGGCTCTGGAAGAGCTGGATCGCCTGGCGGCTATGCCCCCCATGTCTCCTGAGACGGGTATGATCCGCACCTATCTAGACTGGCTCGTCGCCCTCCCCTGGACGACGGCAACCGAAGACAATCTGGACATCAAGCAGGCGGCGCGGGTGCTGGACGAAAATCACTACGGTCTCCCCAAGGTGAAGGAGCGCGTGTTGGAGTACATGGCCGTGCGCAAGCTGGCGGGCGGGAAGTTGCGCAGCCCGATCCTTTGCTTTGTCGGCCCGCCCGGTGTAGGCAAGACCAGCCTGGGCAAGTCCATCGCGCAGGCCCTTGGACGCAAGTTCGTCCGTGTCTCTCTCGGCGGCATCCGGGATGAAGCTGAGATTCGCGGGCACCGGCGCACCTACATCGGTGCCCTGCCGGGGCGGATCATCCAGACCATGCGCGTGGCTGCTACGGTGAATCCGGTGTTCATGATGGACGAGATTGACAAGGTGGGCATGGACTTTCGGGGAGATCCGTCGGCAGCCCTGCTTGAGGTGCTGGATCCGGAGCAGAACCATGCCTTCTCCGATCACTATCTCGACGTTCCGTACAACCTGTCACGTGTTCTGTTCATCACGACCGCCAACATCCTCTATCCAGTGCCGCCGGCCCTGCTCGACCGTATGGAAGTGATCGAGCTGCCGGGCTACATCGAAGACGAGAAGCTGCAGATTGCCCGCCTGTTCTTGGTGCCCAAGCAGGTCAGCGAGCACGGACTGACGGGCGAGCAGCTCCGCTTTGTGGACAGCGCTCTCATTCGCATCATTCGCGAGTACACACGGGAAGCCGGTGTGCGCAACCTGGAGCGAGAGATCGCCAACATCTGCCGCAAGGTCGCCAAGAGAGTCGCTGAGGACAAGGCCCGCGTTACCACGGTCCGCGACAGGAGTATTCCGCGCTTCCTGGGGCCGCCGAAGTTCGAGTGGGGGACCAAGGAAGAGGAGGACCAAGTTGGGGTGGCCACGGGGGTCGTGTGGACAGAGGCCGGCGGCGATACGTCCACCGTTGAAGTGACTCTGATGGAAGGCAAAGGCGCGCTGATCCTGACGGGCCAACTCGGCGACGTGATGAAGGAATCGGCGCAGGCTGCCTTGAGCTATGTTCGCTCGCGTGCTCCCGATCTCGGCATAGAACCAAAGGTCTTCGAGCGCGTGGACATCCATATCCATGTGCCAGCGGGAGCAATTCCCAAGGACGGGCCGTCGGCGGGTATCACCATGGCAACGGCCCTGGCGTCTGCTCTGACCCGCAGGCCCGTGCGGCGGGATGTGGCCATGACGGGCGAGATAACCCTGCGCGGGCGTGTGCTCCCCATCGGCGGCTTGAAGGAGAAGGTGCTGGCTGCCCACCGGGCAGGGATCATGACCTTTGTCCTGCCGCGCAAGAACAAGAAAGATCTCACCGAAGTGCCGCGGGACGTGCAACGTGAGCTGGCCTTCGTCTTTGTGGACGACATGGGCGAG
The DNA here is from genome assembly GCA_034431995.1 of Chloroflexota bacterium. Classification (GTDB taxonomy): domain Bacteria; phylum Chloroflexota; class DTOL01; order DTOL01; family DAOUCN01; genus DAOUCN01. The sequence goes on from DAOUCN010000243.1 coordinate 5,421, forward strand.
GTCTTCCCAGTAGCCTTGGGGGAGAAGCCTGTGGGCGAACCCATTACCGCACGAATGGAAGAGGAAGAACCGGCCAAGTCGCAGCCGTCCAAGGCCGATCAGCCACCTTCAGTAGTGATTACCCCGCTGCCGGCATGAGTCTCGTCAGCCTAGCGTTCCCCGGGCCGTTCCTGCCTGCTACGTTTGTGGCGCGTCCCAATCGTTTCGCGGCCGTCGTCCGCCTGGGC
>DAOUCN010000244.1:0-2247 GCA_034431995.1 Chloroflexota bacterium
GCATCGCGACACTCTCATGCCTGGACGCTCGGACGCCTGGATGCCTTGACGCTCCGCAAGGAGGACTCGTGACGACAATACGCAAAGCGGTTATTCCGGTGGCCGGGCTGGGGACAAGACTCCTCCCTGCCACCAAGTCCCAGCCCAAAGAGATGCTGCCCGTGGGGCGCAAGCCCGTCGTGCAGTATGTGGTCGAGGAACTGGCACGAGCTGGCCTGACGGAGATACTTCTGGTCACCGGCCGCGCCAAGCGCTCCATCGAAGACCACTTCGACCGCGACGAGGACCTGGTCGCCCGTCTGACGGCCAGCGGCCACGACTACCTCGTGGATGCTCTGGCCTATGAGCTGTTGCCGGTCAGAATCTTCTATACACGCCAGCAGGCTCCCGTGGGCCTGGGCGACGCCATCCGCCACGCCGAGGAATTCGTAGGCAATGAGCCGTTTGTGGTGGCTTTGGGCGATACGATCATCAAGTGCGGCAAGCATGAGGTCGTCAACCGGCTGATTGACAGCTTTGTGCGCCACAAGGCTGGCGCGACCATCGCCGTGGAGAACGTCCTCCCCGACGATGTCTACAAATACGGCATCGTCACCCCCGGCGGCCCTGGTGATGATTTCCCCATCGTGGACCTGGTGGAGAAGCCGGCGGTGGGCGCCAGCCCTTCGACCCTGGCCATCGCCGCCCGCTACGTGTTTGCACCCGAGATCTTCTCGGCCATCAAGGCGACCCTGCCCGACCGCAAGGGGGAGATCCAACTGGTGGATTCCATCAAGGTGCTCATGGGGCAGGGTATGGCCGCGCGGGGCATCATCCTGGGCGCGGGCGAGAAGCGCTACGACATCGGCAACTACGAGAGCTACTTCCGGGCCTTCATTGACTTTGCCCTGGCCGATGAGCAGGTGGGCTATACCGTGCGTCAGTACCTGCACCAGATCATCAACGGGGACCAGCCATGATCCGTGCCTCTGCCCCTGGGCGCTGCGGCATCGTCGGCAACCCAACGGACATGTACGGCGGCAGCGTCCTCTCCTGCAGCGTCCCCCAGCGGGCTACCGTTACGCTGAAAGAATCCGACACCCTGACCCTGGTCACCCAAGGCCAGGAGCTGACCCTGCGCGCGCCCGAAGACTTCGTGCGCAAGAACGACCTCTTCGACCTGCCCAAGGTGGCCCTGCGCCACATGCGCCTCACGGGTCTGCGCCTGCGTATTGAATACGATAGCGAGATACCCTTTCAGGCGGGTCTCTCCGGTTCCACTGCTCTCCTGGCTGCCCTCGTGGCCGCTCTGCTCGAGTATACGGGCCAGCGCTTCGTCCGCCACTACTTCGCCGAGTACATCCGCTACCTGGAGCTCAACCGTATGGGTGTTGTCGGTGGCTATCAGGACGCCTATATGGTCACCTTTGGCGGCCTGAACTACATGGAGTTCCGGGACAAGGAATACTATCGCGCGGTGGACGAGGAATTGTTCGCTACCGTGGAGCCTCTGTCAGGGCACGTCAACCATATCCCATTCATTGTGGCCCATACAGGCGTGCAGCGGGTGTCGGGCACGGTGCACAAGCCCTTGCGCGAGCGCTGGCTGGACGGTGAGCCCGCGGTTGTGGAGGGCTACCGACGCATCGCCGTCCTGGGCCGCCAGGGCAAGCGCGCCCTGCTCCTGGGCGATTGGGAGACCCTGGGCCGCTTGATGAACGAGAATCACGCCATCCAACGCGACCTGGGCGGCTCCGGGCCGGAGAACGAGCGCCTCATCCAGGCCGCCCTGGGCGCAGGCGCCCTGGGCGCCAAGCTAGCCGGCGCCGGACACGGCGGCACCATCATCGCCCTCCATCCCCAGCCCCAGAACCTCGAGGAACCCCTCCTGGCCGCCGGCGCCAACCGCATCATCTATCCCGCACCTGTCCCAGGCGTCACAGTCGAGAACGTGTCGTAGAGAAGACCTGTGCTCTGCCCTGGGAGGGCGAAGCGGGGGCCCTGCGAGGGGGCTACCGCTTGCCGTCTCTGGTCCTACTGCTTCGCTTAGCGGACGGGATGCCTCATACCCCGCGACAACAACCGCCATGTTCAGCTCCTCGTTATGGAGCCAGCCATCGTGGTTAGTGTCATAGGCAGCGAAGTTCACGTAGGCATTTGCACATTCCGCCCGTCATTTTCTGGCCGCGTCTTCGTCTAATAGGGTAGGATGGTCATGTCGGGCAACATGCCCGACCTCGACATGCATACGGTAGGCCGGTCCTAATG
>DAOUCN010000245.1:0-6552 GCA_034431995.1 Chloroflexota bacterium
GCGTAGGCCAGAGGGCTGGCGCCGCCTATGAATCCGGCCTTGACGACTCCCCCATGTACGACGGCGTGCCTTTCGACGCGCAGACGCATCTCATGGCTCTGTGGGACGTCGGCCTGAATAGCCTGTACGTGCTGGACTGCCAGGCGTTGGCCGACATCGCTCTCGTCCTCGATCACAAGCGTGAAGCTGACGAGCTGCGCACACGAGCGAGGGCTTTCCAGGCCGCGTTGAGCGTGCTCTGGGACGACTCGCGCGGCATCTACCTCAACCGGCGCACCGACACCGCAAGTCTCAGTGAGCGCCTCTCCCCTACCTGCTTCTACCCCCTCCTATCGCGCTCGCCCACCGACGCCCAGGCCCAGCGCATGGTCGCCGAGCACCTCTGTAACCCTAACGAGTTCTGGGGAGAGTGGGGCATCCCTTCGATCGCCCGCAGTGACCCAGCCTACCCCGACCAGGACTACTGGCGAGGGCGTATCTGGGCGCCGATGATGCTCCTGGTCTACCTCGGCCTGCGGATGTATGACATGCCCGATGCTCGCGCCGGCCTGGCCGAGAAAGCCCAGCGCTTGTTGCTCAAGGAGTGGCGGGAACACGGACACGTTCATGAGAACTACTGCGCCGATACTGGGGAGGGCTGCGACAGGCTGAACAGCGATCCCCTGTACCATTGGGGCGGCCTGCTCGGACTGATCGCACTTCTGGAAGCGGGCTATCTCGATGGACCTGAGCAGCCTCTGACCCACTGATCGCTGCATCGGTTCGCAAACACTGGATGGTAGGTCTGACGGGCATGCCCTCGATTCCCTGCTGCCCGGGCTGCCACCCTGCCCTGGGCGTACTCCGGGGGGTAGGCTGGCAGCCCCGGAAATCGGCCTCCCATCCGCACCAGGTAGGATCCTGCACTGCGGAGCGCTGCACAAGTGCCCAGACTGGCGACAGCACGAGCGGCACCCTACATGTGCTCGAATGAATGATTCCGGTGTGATTGCGATACGCCCGTACCGCCCGGTTGCTGGTATGCGGGCGCACAGAAACGCGCTGCCCCGTAGGGCGAGTACCATACCCGCCGCCCCTGGTATCGGGCACCGTGGCCGACGTACAAGCATAGGAGTTTCTGAGCAGGAGCAGAGCGACCAAGAATCGCAGCTCGGGCGGCCGAAACCAGCCCACCGTGAGACTCTTCGCTCGCAAAGACCGCTCGCTCAGAGCGACAATTCCGGGAAGCGAGGCATTAGTCATAGAAGCGGACTCGAGTCCTGCGCTCTCCATCCCCGCAAGGTCGGATCTAGCGATCAATGCAGAGGTCAACGGATCGTGGTGCGAAACCTCAAAGGATTGGGCGAATACGAGATTCGCCCCCTACGAAGCGCCGGAAGATCTGTAGCGTTCGAACCGTGCCTGCCCTCGGCAGACGGCTGTTCGCTTTCTTTCTTGTGTGTGCGCCAGCCTCCCGGCCCGATGTGTTGGGGCGGGAGGTTCTTTCTGGCGCACGTGTGGCAGGCCGCATGTTTTTGGTGTATAATGGGAGCGGAGGGAGAGTCCCATGATCGTGGCCGAACGGAAAGCTGTTGATGCCCTGCGCGTCGTGCGCTGGGCCTTGCCCCTGTTCATCTTCCTGTTGGTGGCGGCCCATCAGGTCGCGCAAGTCCTCTTGGTGGACCGCTTCAGCCCCGCTGTGCGTCTCGTCAGCAACGTGCTCATCTATGGCGGCATCGGGCCGGTTGTCACCTGGTGGGCGCTCACCTGGATCAGCCGCGATTTGGCCCAGCGGCAACGCACCGACGAAGAGGCTCGCAAGCGCGACCAATACCTGGCCAGCATCACCACGGCCTCTGCCGATGCCATCCTCAGCCTCGACTGCGATGGTATCATTCAGACCTGGAACCGCGGCGCTGAGCTGATCTTCGGCTACAAAGCCACAGAGGTGGTGGGCAAGCATTTCGGTCTCATCGTCCCCGACGACCTCAAAGCACAGGGAGAGATCGAGCTTCTTGCCCGCATCGTGCAGGAGAAGGGCTTCGTGCGCAACTACGTGACGGAGCGTATCACCAAGGATGGCCGCCGCGTCACGGTTGACCTGACACGCACCCTGATTCGGGATAGCGATGGCAATGCCATTGGCTTCTCGGCCATCGTGCGCGACATCACCGCCCGCAATCGCGCCGAGGAAGAGGTGCGCCGACTGAACCGGGAGCTGGAGCAGCGCGTGGCCCAGCGCACGCGGGAGCTTGAACGGGCGTACCAGGAGCTGAGTCGGCGCAACGAGGAGTTGGAACGGGCAAACCAGGAGCTGAAGGAACTCGATCGCCTTAAGTCCGACTTCGTCTCCATGGTGTCCCACGAGTTGCGTGCTCCCCTGACGAACATCAACGGCTCTCTGGAGATGATGCGCAGCGAGTGTATCGGTGACAACTGCACCCCGTGCCGTTCACTTCTCGGTGTCGTGACGCAGCAGGCCGACCGCCTGACTCATTTCGTCCAGGGTGTGCTCAATGTCTCCCGCCTGGAAGCCGGCGTCTTGACGTTTCACTTCGGCGCCGTTGACGTGTGGCCCCTCATCGAGAAGGTCGTGGGCGATTTCGACGCCCGCAACGTTCCCCACCGTATCCGCCTGCTGGGCACCCGGCCCACCGTGGCTGCCTGGGGTGATCGGGAACGGCTAGAGGAAGTGCTGGTCAATCTGGTGGACAACGCCGTCAAGTATTCGCCGGGTGGTGGCGAAGTGGCCATCGAAGCCCGTCACGTCAAAGACCTGAGCACGATCAAGAAAGAGGGAGAAGTGCCACCCGGCCCGTTTGTGGTCGTCAGCGTGACGGACCAGGGTGTCGGCATTCCCCGGGAAGCCCAGCGTCGCCTATTCGAGCGCTTCTACCGGGTGGACAGCGGCGACAATCGGGAGGTCTACGGCTACGGGCTGGGCTTGTACATCGCTCGCCGCCTGATCGAGGCGCATAACGGAGTGATCTGGGTGGAGAGCAGGCCAGGCAAGGGCTCGCGCTTCAGCTTCGCTGTGCCTGTGGCCCCGCGACAGAATCCATGAACACACACGCAACGCTCTTGATCATTGACGATGACCTCGTTCTGCTGGGCCTGCTGCGCCAGTTCCTCGAACGCCAGGGGTACACGGTGGAGACGGCAGCCAACGGGCTGGCCGGCCTGCAGCGGGCCTACGAGGTGCGCCCCGACCTGGTTGTCCTGGATGTGATGATGCCCCGCATGGATGGCTGGGAGGTTTGCGCGCGGCTGCGCGAGGTGTCCCAAGTTCCCATCATCATGCTCACCGCCAAGGATGAGGAAGGGGACAAGATCCGGGGCTTCCGCCTGGGCGTGGATGACTACGTGACCAAGCCCTTCAGCTTCGCCGAGCTGGCCGCCCGCGTGGGCGCGGTTCTGAATCGCGCACGGCGGCCCCAGCCCATGGCCCGGCCCCGGCTCTACATGATCGGCAACCTGGTGGTAGACCTGGACAACCTGCGGGTGACCAAGAACGGCCAGCCGGTGAGCCTGACGCCCACCGAGTTCCGCCTGCTGTCGGTGCTGGTGGAGAACGCCGGCCGCGTGCTCACCCACGAGCAGTTGCTCGACCAGGTGTGGGGCTACGAGTACGCTGGCGACACCGGCTACGTCAAGCGCTACATCTGGTACCTGCGCCAGAAGCTCGAAGACGACCCCAACAACCCGAAGTACATTCTGACGGAGAGAGGGTTTGGGTATAGCTTTCGGAAGGAGTAGAGGAGGCATCCGCGTGGCATTGGACACTGCGATGCGAGCTGTGGCACCCGCGGACATACCCAAGCTGGACGACATAAAGCGACTCGACCGCGAGTTGGCTGAACACTTCTACAGGCGGCTCGTGGTAGATCCGCGCCTCACACGCCAACTCGTTAGCTTCCAGGCAAACAAGGACAGGGCGGCCTACCGCTGGTACAAGTTCAAGGAAGCGTTCTCTGCCAGCCTTGTGGAACGCCTGCTGTCCATGTATGGGGTGATATCGGGTGTCCTCCTCGACCCCTTTGCGGGCAGCGGCACCGCTCTGTTCGCGGCCAGCGCTCTGGGCATGGACGCCGACGGCATTGAGGTCCTGCCCATCGGCCTTGAGATCATCGCCACAAGGTTGTGTTTGGAGCGAGAGTTCACGGCCGCGGATTTCGCCGCGCTCGAGCGCTGGTTGGCCGATCGCCCCTGGACCAGCGGCGACGCCCGCCAGCCTCTGCCAGAACTCAGGATCACGCACGGCGCATACCCAGAGGGGACGCGGCAGTCAATTGAGCGCTACGTGGCGGCCTCGGCGCGAGAGAACGAGCGGGTTCAGCGCGTCTTGCGCTTCGCTCTGCTTTGTGTCCTCGAGGATATCAGCTATACACGGAGGGACGGGCAATACCTGCGCTGGGACTGGCGGTCGGGACGGCAGCAGGGCTCCAAGCCGTTCAACAAGGGCAAGATACTCGGATTCGACGAAGCGATCGAGACCAAGCTGCAAGAGATCATGGCTGATGCGAGCCGCCCCAATGCCCAGTTGTCGCTTTTCCCATCAACACGTGCCGATGGTCGGGTGAATGTACGCGGGGGATCCTGTCTGGACATTCTGCCGCGCCTGCCTGACAACACATACCACGCGCTCATGACCTCACCGCCCTACTGCAATCGCTACGACTACACGCGCACCTATGCCCTGGAATTGGCGTTGCTCGGCGTGGGTGAGAAGGGCATCGTGGACCTGCGACAGAGGATGCTGAGCTGCACCGTGGAGAGCCGACCGAAAGAGCTGCTGGCAATGAATCCGCGTTGGGCCGGTGTGCTGGAGGTCGTTGAGAGGCAGGATCTGTTGCAGGCCATCCTCGCATACCTGGAGGATCAGAAGGCGCGGCGGCTGCTGAACAACAATGGCATCCCCAGGATGGTGCGCGGTTATTTCTACGAGATGGCCTGCGTGATTGCAGAGTGTGCGCGTGTTCTGAAGCCAGGCGCGCCGATGTTTATGGTCAATGACAACGTGCGCTACGCCGGGGCGAGCATCTCTGTGGACATGATCCTCTCAAACATCGCTGAGAAGGTAGGATTCGCCGTGGACACTATTCTCGTCGTCCCTAACGGTAAAGGCAACAGCAGCCAACAGATGGGCGAGCATGGGCGGGATCCGCTGCGGAAGTGCGTGTACGTTTGGAGGAAACGCTCGTGACGGCGCTGAAACCGTATCTTCAGCACCTGACTGGCAGCAGCGACCTCGTGACAGCCTATGCCGACATACGTGCCGGGTTCGTGGCGCAGGCATTGGAGAGAAACCGGCGCGCCACGCCGACTGTTGCGGAGGCAAGAGCCCTGAAGGCGGTCGCATCGCGGGTGAGCGCTCCAGCCGCGTTGGCCAATATGCGGGAGATACAGGGAGCACTGCTGACGGCCGCAGGCGTCTCCGACAAGGCTGCGCGCCATCTTCAAGCCGAGGACAAGGCAGAAGCGATTCAGGGCCTCATCAGGAACTTCCTGGAGCCAGCGGGTTCCGACTTCGTAGAGGAGCTCGTCTACCGGTTTCTGCTCACGCGGGGCGATACGCTTGGCGGGAGCATGCGCAACCTGGGCGGCGTCCTGGCGCAGCGCAAGCTAACGCGAGCGATCTTGGCTGCACTTACGCTTGCGCAGGTGAGATACCGCTGGCTTGAGGACCGCAGCAACGTCTGGCTGGAGGAGACTACTGATGATGAGGACATCGAGGTTCATCTCAAGGCGATAAGCTGGGCGAGCGGCGAACGGAAGAGAACTCTCGTGCACAACATCAGGGTACCGTTTGTCAGAAAGAGCGTTGACCTGTGCCTTCTGGCCTGCAGCAACACTGATCTCACGCCCGCCACACTCCGAGCGAGCAAGGAGTACATTGCCTGTGGGGAGCTGAAGAGCGGCATTGACCCCGCTGGCTTCGATGAGCATTGGAAGACGGCAAGAACAGCCTTGCAGCGCATCCGCGACGCGTTCTCACCAGAGGGCTTGTCGCCACATACTTTCTTTGTAGGAGCTGGTATTGCCGAGGACATGGCCGACGAGCTGTGGCACCACTTGGAAGAAGGCACGCTCAGCAACGCCGCCAACCTCACGAAAGGCGATCAGTTGGCGTCCTTGTGTAGCTGGTTGATCGGCTTGTGAGAGGGCGTCGCTCACGGGTGCGGGTCGCCGTTGTGATCGGCATGTTCTTGAGGAGCGCCATCGGGAAACAGAAAGCCCCCGCCGCATATTGTCCGGCGGGGGCCTCGTGATTCCTCGCTGCCTAGATCACGGAGACGTTGGCTGCGGCGGGACCCTTGGGCGTCTGCTCAACTTCGTAGCGCACCCGCTGCCCCTCTTCCAGGGAGCGGTAGCCTTCCTGCTGGATGGCTGTGTGATGGACAAAGACGTCTTTCTCGCCGTTGTCCTGCACGATGAAGCCAAACCCCTTGGTCGCGTTGAACCACTTCACGGTTCCTGTGAACATATCCTGTTCACCTCCTGTTTATGATTGTGGGAATGAACAGGACTGGAACAACAAACGGGCCGCCTGTGTCGCGGGCGGCGCGTGTTTGG
>DAOUCN010000246.1:0-2928 GCA_034431995.1 Chloroflexota bacterium
GGCTTTGGCTGCGCCATACTCCTTCATCCGTCCCGCCACGCCCTCGTCCCCTCCCAGCACTACCGCGACAGGCGTGAGCTTCAGTTCCGTTGCCAGTTCGCTTGCCTTGGTCATCAGCTCGAAGGAAACCTTCTTCGGTCCTCCTTCGCCAAGTTCTGCCAACACCCATATCTCGCGTACGCTCACGATGACCTCCCCGTAGAGTAGTCAGTAGCCAGAGATCAGTGGTCAGACACGCGCCCTTGGCGCGTCCCATATTCCCTCGCCGCTTGCGGCTCGAATGGCCAGTCTAGATCGCCTTCACCTCTGCCAAGTAGTCGGCGATTCTCTTGGCTGCGGTGTCGGGATCTTCCTTGATGACGACCCCTTTTTCTCTCGCCGCAGGCTTGCTGAAGCCCAGCACCTGGGTATGCGCCCCACTCACACCCACCAGGGCCGGGTCAAGCGCCAGATCCCCTGCCCTCCAAACGGTCAGCTCTTTCTTCTTTGCCATCATAATCCCGCGCAGGGCGGGATAGCGAGGCTCGTTTATGGCCTTGGTGACACTGACCAACAGGGGAAGCTTGCCCTCGACGACAAGGAAGCCAGCGTCCGCCTGGCGATGGATGCGCGCCGTGCCTTTGGCCGGATCAAGCTCCAGCTTGGCGGCCTGGGTTAGCATGGGCAGGCCCAGGAACTCGGCAATGGCAGCCGGCACTTGCCCGGTGCGGGCCTCGGTGCTCTGCATCCCCGTCATCACCAGATCGAAGGGCAGCTTCTTGACCGCTGCGGCAAGTACATGGGCTGTCCCCAGCGTGTCCGACCCTGCAAGAGCGGGATCGGTCACCAACACGCCGTTGTCGCATCCCATAGCGAGCGCCTTGCGCAGCGCACCGTCCGCCGACGGCGGGCCCATGCAAATCACCGTTACCTCGCACCCGTGCGTTTCCTTGATGCGTAGGGCCTCTTCAACGGCGTACTCGTCAAAGGGATTGAGGATGTTCTCGATGCTGGCCCGATCCACCCGATTGTCCGGGCCCAGACGCTTCTCTGCGGTTGTCTCAGGAACCTGCTTGACGCACACGATGATGTTCAAGTCCGTCCTCCTGTGTCAGTGGTCGTCGCGTGGAGTCGTCATTTCCCCTTCATCAGGGCGCGAGCAATCACCTCTCGCTGAATCTGGTTCGTGCCTTCGTAGATCTGTGTGATCTTGGCGTCCCGCATCATGCGCTCAACGGGATACTCGCGGATATATCCGTAGCCGCCGAGTATCTGCACGGCATCAGTGGTCACCTTCATTGCCACGTCGGAGGCGAAGCACTTCGCCATGGCCGAGTAGATGCTGGCCGGCCGTTTGGCGTCGAAGAGAGCAGCCGCGTGGTACACAAGCTGACGAGCGGCCTCGGTCTGCATGGCCATGTCCGCCAGCATGAACTGCAGGCCCTGGAATTCGATGATAGGCTTGCCGAACTGCTGTCTCTGCATGGCATACGCGACACAATAGTCAATGGCCCCCTGTGCGATGCCCACGGCCTGAGCGCCCACTTCTGGCCGTGAGCGATCGAGCGTCATCATGGCGATCTTGAAGCCATCTCCCTCGCGGCCAAGCAGGTTCTCCGCGGGCACTTCGCACTCCTCGAAGATCACCTCGCACGTCGTTGAGCCGCGGATACCCATCTTCTCTTCGTGTTTGCCAATGGTCAGTCCAGGGAGTCCCCTCTCAATGATGAAAGCAGAGATGCCCTTGGCTCCTTTTGTCGGATCCGTGACCGCGTAGGTGGTCATCACCTGCGCGTTGTCGGCGTTCGTAATGAAGCGCTTCGTGCCATTCAGAATGTACTTATCACCCCTCCGCTCGGCCCGGGTGCGGAGCGACGCCGCGTCGGATCCGGCCTGGGGCTCCGTGAGCGCAAAGGCCCCCAACCACTCTCCCGCTGCCATCTTGGGCAAGATGCGCCTCTTCTGCTCCTCATTCCCTGCCAGTTCAATGGGAATCTCGGCGAGACTCTGGATCATGAGCAGCATACCCGACGAGGCGCACGCCTTGCACAGTTCCTCGATGGCCATGCAGCAGAATAGCAGGCCCTGGCTCATGCCGCCATACTCGGGCGATACCGCCAGCATCAGAATGTCTGCATCAACCAAGACCTTGAGGATGTCCCAGGGAAACTCCCCCTTCTCGTCTATCTCCGCGGCTCGGGGGGTTATCTTCTCATTGGCGATCTCCCGCACCACTTGCAGGATCATCTCTTGCTCATCGTTGAGCTTGTACATGACACACCTTCCTCGATTCTGATGTGCGCGTGAGCGGTGGCTATGCCGAGCCACCCCACGATGGATCGCGCCAGCAGGGGCGCCCCTCGTGATCGCCCTCGGCAAGGGCAGACGACCGCTGCCCATGGGAGGGGGCCGGGGTGAGGGGAAACCACCAGCATTTTCCCTCACCCCTGGTCCTCTGCCCAGGGAAGAGGGCATCTATGCCTGTCCTTGCTTCTTCTTCTCCTCTTCGATCAGCACCCGCCGCAGAACCTTGCCCACTAGGGTCTTGGGCAAGGAGTCGCGGAACTCCACCAAGGTCGGCACCTTGTAGATGGCCAGGTGCTCCTTGCAGAACGAGATGATCTCGTCTGCTGTAGCTGTCTGCCCCGGCTTCAGGACGACGAAAGCCTTCACCGTCTCGCCCCACCTGGGATGAGGAACACCAGCTACGGCCGCTTCCTTGATCTTGGGATGGCTGTACAGCACTTCCTCTACATCTCGCGGGTAGACGTTGTACCCCCCAGAGATGATCATGTCCTTCTTGCGGTCAACGATGTAGAAGTAGCCTTGGTCGTCCGCGCGGGCAATGTCGCCGGTATACAACCAGCCCTCGCGCAGGGCGATAGCCGTCTCATCGGGGCGATTCCAGTATCCCTTCATCACCTGTGGCGCCCGCAGGCACAGCTCGCC
>DAOUCN010000247.1:0-3108 GCA_034431995.1 Chloroflexota bacterium
CCAGACGGTCGTAGAAGTTGCGTTCGGTGAGGGTCATGTGTTGGGCGTCCACGCTGCATGGTGTCCGGGCAGACGAGCGTCAGGGCATCAGGGCGTCAGAGCATCAGGGCGTCAGGGCGTCAGGGCGTCATCGCTGGCCTTCGTCCTGCGTCGGTCAAGCCGCCATGACGCGGCGGATGGCCGCGATGGCGGCCTCGATGTCGGCGCGCTCGATACCGTAGTGGGTGACGGCGCGCAGGCGGGCCGTCCCAGGGAAGGACGACACCTTGACGCCCTCAGCAGCCAGGCGAGCCAGGAAATCTGCTGGCTTCAGGTTTGGCCGTGTCAGCTCAAACACCACGATGTTGGTTTGCACAGTAGAGAGGTCAATCGCTAGCCCGGGTGTCTGGGCAATGGCTTCGGCCAGCAGGCGAGCGTTGGCGTGATCCTCCGCCAGGCGATCCACCATCTCGGTGAGCGCCACAATGCCCGCGGCGGCCAGCACGCCAGCCTGGCGCATGCCGCCGCCCAGCATCTTGCGATAGCGGCGGGCTTCGGCGATAAACTCCCTGCTGCCGCACACCACCGACCCAACAGGCGCCGCCAGCCCCTTGGACAGGCAGAAGGTCACCGAGGTGAACGGCTGCGTCAGGAGCTTCACGTCTATGCCCAGGGCCACGGCGGCATTGAACACCCGTGCCCCATCCAGGTGGGTGGGAATGTTGTGCTTGCGGGCCACGGCTATGATGGCGTTCTGCTGATCGGGCGTCAAGGCGACGCCACCCTCCCGATTCTGCGTATTCTCCAGGCAGATCAGCCCTGTGCGTGGGGCATGGACATTGTCGGGCCGGATGACCTGCTCCACCTCGGCAGGATCCAGAGCGCCACGATGGCTTGGCACCAGCCTGTACATCAGCCCGCCGATCACCGCTCCGCCCCCTACCTCATAGTGAAAGATATGGGCTTGCTGGCCCAGAATCACCTCGTTGCCCCGCTGGGTGTTGGCCAGTTGGCACACCAGGTTGCCCTGGGTGCCGCTGGTCACCAGAAGGGCCGCCTGGTGGCCGGTCTTCTGTGCAGCCAGCTCCTGCAGGCGGTTGACGGTGGGGTCTTCGCCATAGACATCATCGCCCAGCTCAGCCCGGTACATAGCCTCGCGCATGGCCGGCGAAGGCAAGGTAACCGTGTCGCTGCGCAAGTCAATCACAGTGCCATCTCCTTGACGGCATATTGCCCATGAGCCGCGGTGACCCGGCACCTACTCGCAGTCTCCGCAGATGGCTCTTGCCAGCCTGCTCAGGCCAGGGCTGCGTCCAGCTCAATGGTCAGGCCAGGATGCAAGAGCACAGAAACGGGACAGCCGCGCTCGTCCGTTTCCCTGGCAATCTGCTTGAAAGTAGCCTCGTCAATGCCGGCCACGCGCCCACGCACCCGCAGGTGCATCTTGGTGATCTTGAAGCCACCGGCCGGTTGGGGTGTGAGGTGGCAGGTAGCCTGGGTTTCGATGCTCTCCACCGCGTACCCCTTGCTGCTCAGCGTGTGCGCCAAAGCCATGCTGTAGCAGCCGGCGTGGGCGGCGGCCAGAAGCTCCTCGGGATTGGTACCCGGCTCGTTCTCAAAGCGGGTGGTGAAGCTGTAGCGCACGTTCTTCAATACACCACTGGCGCTGCTCATGCGGCCGCTGCCGCTGCGCAGGTCGCCGGACCACGTTGCTTCAGCTTTGCGTCGAATGTCTGCCATGTGACGGCTCTCTCCTTTTGCGTGAGGTTGGGTGCGACAGACAACACGGAACACGCTCACGGGTCACGTGTTGCGCGTTCGGTGCCACAGCTCTCCGTGCCTTATGTCTAGTACATGCGGACGATCTCGCGATACGTCTGCGGCTGGCGGCACTGGAGGATCTGCGACTCCTCGCGGTGTTCGCGCACGGCGTCCAGGTCCAGGCGGGCGACTGCGTAGGACTCCTGGTCGCCCTGGATCTCCGCCAGCACCTGCCCCGTCGGCCCCACTACCTTGCTCCCGCCGCCAAAGGTATAGGTGGGCTCCTGCCCTCCTCGGTTCACGCCGGCGACGAACATGGCGTTCTCAAAGGCCCGCGCGCTGAGATACGCCTGCCACTCCGCCAGGTGGGCCTGCTCCCAATTAGCCAAGACGCACAGAAGCTCGGCCCCCATCAGGGCGTAGCTGCGCGCCACTTCGGGGAAGGCCAGGTCCCAGCCCAGCATCAGCCCCACCATGCCGAACTCCAACTCCAGGACCGGATAGCGATAGCCAGCGCGGAAGGCCAGGCGCTCCTCTCCCCGCAGATGCGTCTTGTGGTATCTGTCCACCAGCTCGCCGTCTGGCCCGATGAGTACAGCAGCATCGTAGATCACGCTCTCCACCCGCTTGCGTTCAGCCAGGCCGAAGGCGATGTGCGTACTGAACTCGGCGGCGCGCTTGGCCAGCAGGTTAACGGCGTGGCCGGGGACGGTCTCGGCCAGATCGGTGAAGCGCACGCCACACTCATAGCCCGTCGTGGCCAGCTCCGGGAACAGAATGAGGTCAACTTTCTCTTTGGCGCCGATGTCTTCGACCATGGCGACCATGCGGTCTAGGTTCTCTTCGACTTCCCCCAGCTTGGGGGCCATCTGCACCAGGGCAACGGCTATCTCTCGCGGCACGTCATCCTCCCATCAGAATGAGACCAGTATACACGGGGCGCGGCAGGGCGTCAAGGGCGCTGAAGGATGAACCAAGGACTCATCGCTCTCTGAACCATCGTACGCGCAACAGGGTCACAAAGGGTGCGGGGATGAGCTAATGCATCTCTGCGCCCTTGCGGTGTTTGCGGTGCCAGTCCTCCACAAGGTCAGCTAGCGGCTGCTCGGAGGGATTGACTGAGCTATGGGATTAGGCTATACTGCTAGCGGACAGCCCATCACATCACGTTGTCCTGGAGAGCGCTGTGCTTGACCGCAAGATGAAGCGCATGCGAGATAAGGTCCGCACCCGTGAGTACGTGATGACCTTGCATGCGGACGAAGAGATGAACGATGACGGGCTGTCGGTCTTTGATGTTGAACGCGGCATACTCACGGGTCAGATCATCGAGCGACAAAGGGACCGCGCGACCGGTGAGTCGAAATA
>DAOUCN010000248.1:0-6585 GCA_034431995.1 Chloroflexota bacterium
GTTCCAGGTGATCACGCCCAGCCCAGGCAAGAGCAGCAGCACCGCGGCGACGAGGGCGGGAACGGCTGCATTCCAATGGTGGACGACATCGCTGAGCCAGAGGAGTGACGCCAGAGCAACGACGGCCAGTACCTTCTTCTGTGCTGCAGTGAGGGGCTGTGGGTCGCCCAACAGTTGCCGCCCGTTCCATGCCGCCTCTGCCTCTGATGGATGGAGTAGCCAGAGGGCCAGCCCACTCAGTGCGAGCATCAGGTAGTAGGGCAAGCCCATGAGAGCAAACCAACGCAGCCAGGAGAAGCCCCCCAGCAGGTTGGCCACCGTCAGGGCATTGAGCCCGCCGGTCAGGATGGCGGACGACGCCAGGACCTGGACGACACCCAGGACGAGCATGATGCGCGTGCGCAGGCCATCGTGGCGGGGCAATCCGAGGTTGGCAAACACGCTCTCGTAGATGGGGACCAGCACACCGTTGCGGGTGATCGCCGACGGCAGGATCAGGGCCAGAAAGGGTAAGGACAGGAGAAGCTGCGCGTAGATGGCCAGCGGGTTGCCCCGGGAGCGGCGAATGAACTGGCCCGCCACCCACTGGGCCAGTCCTGTGTGGGCCACTGCTGATGACAGCGCAAGCACGCCGATGAGGAAGAACACAACGGGCGAGGCGTACCCGAGGAGCGCATCATCTAGACGGGGCACACCACCGCTGATTGTCAACAGAGCCACGACAACCAGGGCGCTCAGGCCCAGAGGCATGGCCTCTGTCACCCACATGACGACGGCGCAGGCGGCTACGGCCAGCACGCTCTGACCGGCAGGAGGCAGCCCGCTGGGCGTGGGCAGGAGACAGACGGCCAGGAAGGCCATGGCGGCGGCCAGGATTCTCGCAGCTTGGCTACGTCCCATCTGTGGTTTGCATTATACACGAAGAGGGCGCAGACAACAACTGTTGTGGAGTGCGACGACTCCGTTGCCTGTCCTAGCTCCGCATGGGGTCGGCACGCGGCGCAGAGCGATGACGTTGTGCGCCTCGCCGCGCTGCGATGACAGAGTCCTCGCACTCCCGATCAGGAGGCAAATCGTGAGAATAGCAGTCATCTCAGACCTGCACGGCAGCCTTGTGGCCCTGGATGCTGTGCTGGCCGATATCGAGCAGAAGGGCGGAGCAGACCATATCGTGTGCGCGGGTGACCTTGTCTTCTTCGGGCCGCGGCCACGGGAGGTGATCGAACGCTTGTGGGAGCGCGAGATACCATCGGTGCGCGGCAACACCGACGAGTTCTTCGGCCCCCATCCTCGGCTCGAAGGTTCTCCCCAGGCGCAGATGCGCATCTCGATGATTGTGGCCTGGGGTCGCGCCAGGCTGGAGCGCAAGCACCTCGACTACCTGCTGGGGCTCCCGTTCGATTGGCGCATGGAGCCAAAGCCTGGGCAGGGCGTGCTCGTAGTCCATGCCAGCCCACGGAGCAACACCGAAGTCCTCCAGCTTGAGACACCTGCGGACATCCTGCGCGATGTCCTCAAAGGCATCACAGCGAGGCTGGTTGTGCATGGCCACACCCACTTCCAGTATATGCGTCGAGTGGCCGGGCACGTGCTGGTCAACGCGGGCAGTGTAGGTGCGCCGGGTGACGGCAATGTCCGGGCAGGCTATGCGCTCCTGACCTGGGACGGGGAGAGCTGGAGCGCCGAGCTGCGGCGAGTACCCTACGATGTGGAAGCGGTTATCGCAGACGCAGCGGCTGTGGGGCTGCCCGATGTGGAGGGCAAGGCAAGGCGCTTGCGTGAAGGCCGGCTGTAAGAGAATACACCTGACAGGTCTGTGAGACCTGTCGGGTGTTTGGGTCTTCGAGGTCGGCAGGTCTCAAACCTGCCCTACTTCTTTGGCAGGGGGATGCTGACGCCGTCGGACTGGGCTTTCCCGTCGGGAGCGAGCACGGGCAGACGGACGCCCGTGTCTAGCCGGTAGAGACCAACGAAGACATCTGTGCCCGGGCTGAGCGAGGCGTCCGGTGGCAAGGTAATGGTGCGCGTCTCCGTCACTGTCTGGCCCGGGATCCACCAGGACGGGGGATAGTCGTTGCCGGTTGGGCCGTCGTCCTGGGCGACCAGGCGGCCCGCGTCGTCGTAGATATGGGCAAAGGTATGGTAGTCGTGGTCCGGGCGGGTGAGAGCCTGCCAGTAGAGGGTCAGGGTGATGGCCCCGGCAGGTTTCTCCTCGCCTGGTCGCTCCAGGCTGTAGCCTGCCAGCCTGATCTGACCACCCAGGTTGGCGTCCATCTGCACCGCTGCCTTCTGCGGGGCCGGCCGCCTCAGCCTTAGCCCCGTCATCTGCCTCTCGAATACGCCTAGTTCTACTACTGTTGCTCCATCCACAGGACGCACCGGAATGGCCGCCTCCATCAGCCGAGGCGCCAACCTGTTGTCCCGCTTTCCCCAGTCCTCGCCGCGTACGACGCCTATGTTCAGGCGGAAACGCTCTCCCAGCGGCCACGGCAGTGTCTGCACGTGCAGGGTCTCCCCTGGCCGCCAGAGGGACGGCGGATACCAGATGGTGGCAACCAAAGGCCGCTGGGTTGTATCTTCGATGACGCGTCCCTGATCGTCAGTGTAGAACGGGTAGAGGCGCAAGTCTGAGGGCAAGTCGCCCGTCACTTGCCAGTAGAAGCGAGCCGTTGTCCAGGGTTGGCGGCCCTCGTCCACATCGTAGATGTCAAAGCCGAGCAGCGTCAGGTTCTTGCCGAAGGAGACAACGGTCTGGTACTGGGGCCTGGGCATGGCCGTGCGGAAGGCCCAGAAGAAGCTCTCGGGCAGATCTGTTTGGCCGGCCCCCCGTTGCAGGAGGATGTAGCCATCGGCTGCGTCCACGACGCCGAAGCCACCGCTGTAGACCAGTTGATCGAACATGCTCTTCAGGTCATTGGGGTGCATGGTGGGGCGCGCGGTGACATCCAGCAACACATAGTCGGCATCGTTGACAACGGGAAAAGGATAGGCGAACTCCCGGCTGGAGAAATGGGGGTGGAGGGGCGGCTGGGCCGACAGGCGGGCGTCGGGCGGTATCTGTTGGACGAAGCGGGCCAGCAGGCGGTGATGGGCGGTGACCTGCGGCACGCGGTACTGAGAGGAAAGAGGGGTGAAGCCCTCCTTGATGTGATACAGTGCTGCGGGGACGAGTAGCCAGGTGCAGACGACGAGCAGGGCGCGGCGGCCGGTCAGGCGCAGGTGGCGCTGGGTCCATCGCTGGACCGTGCGTGCGCCATACACTGCGGCCACAAAGACAAAGGGAACGACAGGGGCCGAGTAGTGGGACAGGCCGGAGTACATGGGCGGGTAGTTGCTGAGCATGTTGATGGCAAAGGTAGGTGCCGCCAAGAGCAGAAAACCGGGTGCACCCAGAGACAGGAAGCTCATGGAGAGGAGAAGACCCGCCAGATAGCGTATCTTTTGAGGAGCAAGGAGCGTTGCCACGACTGTGCCGGGCTCGCGCAACAGCTTTAGCAGCAATCCTTGCGGATTCCCGCCCACCTCGGCATAGCGCTGGAAAAGAATGAAGTCTGCCGACGCGCTAGAGTGAGGGATGATCACATACACCGTCAGGATGAACCAGAGCAGACCGGTGAGACACATGATGAGGCCAACGGCGAGCCAGCAGGAGCGGCGGCCCTCACCCCAACCCTCTCCCACTGGGAGAGGGCGCGGCTGGTCTCCGTCTCCTTTCGGGAGAGGGTTCGGGTGAGGGGAGACTCCTCGCACCAGGGCGTACAGCCCCAACATCACCACCAGCAGCGACATGTCCTCTTTCGTGCTCATGGCCAGCAGGGCGAAAACCGCAAAGGGGAGAAAGCCCCCTTTCTGCACATAGTAGAAGGCCAAGAGGAGGAACGTGCTTGCCAGGGCAACGGGATGGAACTCGGTCAGGTTGGCCGCTTCGAGAGCCGGAGAGAGAAGATAGGCCAGGGCGAAGGCGAGACCGGCAGATTCGCTCTGCAGCACGTCCCGCGCCAGCCAGTAGGCAGCCAGGGCGCCTAGGGCAATGATGATCGTTTGCAGGACGAGCAGGCTTGAGGCGGCCTGGTGGAGGGCGTAGGGAATCGCCAGCAGGTAGAATACAGGCTCAACGTGGCCGCCGAAGCGCGAGAGCACCCGACCGGCGTAGGTGTCGGCAGGGAAGCCGCGGTGGAGAGTATACCAGGCGGCCTGGTTCATGTTGCCCAGATCGGCGGCGCCCGTCTCGAAGGCTGCATCCTGAAGCAGCGAGAGAGCAGCGAAGTTCGCGACATACAAGGCGATCATCACCCAGACGATGGCGAGGGCGATCCGTCGCGATCGTTCCTGCCTGGCAGGTGTGGGAGCAATCCTAGCGGGCATGGCTGTCCTGCCTGGACTGACGCGCGTAGCTAATGAGCGCCGAGGCGCCACCCAGGATCTCCACCGTCATCAGCCACGGCCGCGTGAGCAAGGCAATGACTGTGGCGATGGGCAAGGGCACGAAGAACGAAATGAGATAAGCGAGGACGCCTTCGCGCACGCCCAGGCCCGCCGGTGCGAAAGGGGCAATCAAGCCCAGGGCATAGGCCGCAGGAAAGACGCCCAGGAACGGCGCGAAGAACTGCAGGGAGAGCGGCGTCAGAGAGTTGGCAAAAAGAAACAAGGCCAGACCCCAGAGGACATAGCTCGCAAGGTAGAAAGCGAAAATGGTGACCAGATCGCCAAAGGAGAGGCTGAGGCTTACCGGCTGACGCCCAAGGCGAGCAAGCCCCCAGTTGAGGACAGCAGCCATCACCCGCGGTTGGAGCAGGATGAGGCCAACGGGGATGACCAGGGCCAGAGGCACAAGCTGGTGGACAATCTGCTGGCTGCCGCGGCCGGCGAAGGCCGCCAGGGCGAGGAGGGCGCCGGCAAAGGCCGAGAGCGCCTGGCAGATGACGATGCTCGTCCCCGCCACGAGCTTGCTCATCCCTTCGCGCTGCGCCAGATAGAACCAGCCGAAGAACTGCCACACGGTGCCTGGGATATACTTGGCCAGGCCAGCAGCGAAGTACATGCGCACGGCCCGGAGATAGGGGAGTCGGCCAGCCTCCCTCTCCCCCTGGGCGAGGGGCGGTGTGAGGTCCCGCTCCCCCCTCTCCCTCTGGGCGCGGGTCGGGGTGAGGGCAAGCCGGTCTGCTGCGTGGCGCCACACTGCGATGTCCACGAGATATGAGCCGACGAGGGCAAGCCATGAGCACAGGAGCAGGGGCACGTGGAACTGCCACTGGTATTGTTGTACCTGCGTCCAGTTGGCAAAGAGCACCCGCGCCAGGAAGAAAACCACAATTGCCAGCAGCAGCACGGACGCCGCCAGGCGCATCCTGCTTCGTCCAGAGGTTGCCGGCGTTGTGGGTTGAGCTTGTTGGCTGGTCATGTCTATCTCTCAACCTCCGGCAGGTTCGCAACCTGCGGAAGGTTTGAGGTTTTGGTAGAGCTGCACATAGGTCGCTGCGAGACGATCCCACGAGAACTCGGCCAGAACACGCTTGCGGCTGCGCTGGCCCATGCGCAGGCGCAAAGCAGGATCCGCCACCAGGCGATTGATGGCCGATGCAAGAGCCGCGGCTTGCCCCTCGCCCACCAGGAAGCCGTTGTCGCCATCGGCCACCACCAGGGGATTGCCGCCTACGTGCGAGGCTACTACGGGCAGGCCGCAGGACATGGCCTCGACGACGGCCACGTTCAAGCCATCAACCGGCAGGCTGACGGATGGCATGGCGAAGATGTCGGCCATGTTGTAGTAGTGCGTTAGGTCGAGGCGGGGCACATTGCCGACGAAATGAAGGCGCTGGGACACGCCGAGTGACGCCGCCAGAGTTGACAACTCCTGGCGCTGGTCGCCGTCGCCGACGATGACCGCCTGTGCAGCGGGGGCGACGTGCGGCATCGCCCGCACGAGCACGTCAAAGCCCTTCTTTGGCACCAGTCGCCCAACGGCCAGAATCAGCGGCGTGTCCTCGCCCACGCCCAGGCGCGCCCGCAGGGCGGCTCGCTGGCTGCGATCTGGAGCAATGGCAATGGGGTCCACGCCGTAGATGATGAGGTGGAACTTCTGTGGATCGGCGCCCAGGGCGATGGCCGCCTGGCGCAGGTCGTCGCTGTTGGTGATGATGGCCGCGGCCTGGTGCAAGGCAAAGAGGGCCATGCGGCGAAAGAGGGGATTCATGCCTGAAACGAAGACATCGAACCCCGGCAAGGACACGACGAGTGGCACGCCGAGGAGCTGGGCCACCATGGCTCCCAGGAAGCCGTTGGGCAGCAGCCAATGGGCGTGGATGACATCTGGCTGCACCTGGCGAGCGAAGCGCAGCGTGGCCAGAGCGCCGAACAGGAAAAGGAGAGGTGCCAGTAGCATTGAGCTCGGCCGCAGGGCGCGGTCGTCCCGCGTGCTGCGCATATAGCCCAGAACATGGAGGCGGTCGGGCCAGATGTAGCGGTAGGTTCGCAGGTCAACAGTGTGATCGTCTGGGCGGCGGGAGAAGCGTGCGTCGTAGGGGGCGAGGACAGTGACCTGATGACCCTGGGCCCGGATGGCCTCGCTCAGGGCCTCGATGAACG
>DAOUCN010000249.1:0-4671 GCA_034431995.1 Chloroflexota bacterium
GCTGCATGCTGGTCACGGATGACCGCGATCCAGGCGACATCCTCAGTCTGGGCGACATGAACTACCTGGTGCGCCTGGCCGTGGCCGAGGGTCTCTCGCCCATCAAGGCCATCCAGATGGTCAGCTGCAACCCCGCCGAGTACTTCCACTTCCGGGATATTGGCTCTGTTGCTCCCGGTTACGTGGCCGACATCGTGGTATTGGACAACCTGGTTGATTTCAACGCCGAGGTGGTGATCAAGCGGGGACGGGTAGTGGCCCGTGATGGTCGGGCCATGTTCAGGAGCGAACGTCTAGACTACCCGGAGGCGCTCAACAGTGTGCGGGTGAAGCCGCTGGGGGCGGAGAGCTTCCGCTTGCCGGGCAAGGCAGGCAAGGCCCGCGTCATCGGCCTGGTGCAGCAGCAGATTACCACGGAGCTGCTGTGGCAGGATGCGCCGCTGTGCGACGGCGAGCTGGTGGCCGACAGCGGACGGGACATTCTGAAGGTGGCCGTGGTGGAGCGGCACCATGCTACCGGACGGGTGGGGGTCGGGCTGGTGAGGGGATTCGGGCTGAAGAGCGGGGCCTTTGCCACCTCCATCGGCCACGACGCCCACAATATCACCGTGGTGGGCACGAACGACGAGGACATGCTCTGCGCGGTGAACAAGATCGTCGAGATGCAGGGCGGACTGACGGTGTGCCAGGGCGGTCGGGTGCTGGAAGCACTGCCCCTCGCCATTGCCGGGTTGATGTCGCAGTTGCCCATTGATGAAGTTCATACGCGGCAAACTCGCCTCGAACGAGCGGTGAGCAACTTGGGGGGCACGCAGCCCCATCCCTTTATGCTGCTCGCCTTCTTGCCGCTGTCGGTTATCCCGGCGCTGCGCATCACCGATCAGGGGCTGGTGGACGTGGGCGAGTTCAAGATCGTTGGGGTACAAGAGTGAACATGGGTGAGTGGCGGCGAAGCATTCGGCGGATAGGTAGCCTGGCCGACGACATGACCATCTCTTGCGCCGCATGCTTCGCCCTACTGCATCCTTACCATAGCCCTGGCACGAGGCGATAGCGCACGCGCCGGGCGTAGTCCTGGTAGCCGTCCAGCTCGTCGTGCAGGGTCTTGTCCTCGAGGGCCGTGCGAACGATGATGATACCGGTGGAGACGGCACCAGGGATGAGCGCCCACAGCGAACCCAGGGCAAGGGGCCCGGCGAAGTTGGCGACGATGCCGCTGGCATACCCCGGATGGCGCACGAAGCGGTATGGCCCGTCGCTCACGACCGTGTGGCCACGGTCTTTCTGGATACGCACGGTAGCAGAGAAGAACTTGTTGACGACAAAGGCCCACGTGCTGACAAGGGATGCCAGCGCCAGCACAGCCAACGCGATGAACTGGCACTGTAGTGGAATCTCTGGCGACCAGCCGAAGCGCTTGTCCAGCCCTGCCACGACGAGCGAAAGGAGTGGGCCGAGGAAGCCGACGATCAGGACCAGGGGCTTGTCCCACTCCTTGGCGCCTTCCGCCGTGTCATAGCGGCTGCGTTCGAGCAGCATATCGGGGTTCTTGCGCAGGACGAGGATGCGGCTGCCCACCACGACGGAGACGGTCAGAATGGTGTAGAGCCAGGCCATGAGCCAGTTCAGGGTGCCCGCGGCGATGAACATGATGGCTGGCAGCAGCAACATCATGAGCATGAAGCGCACCAACATGCGCAGCACGGATGCCCCTCCCGCCGACTCCGTGTCCTGTCGCTTGTCGTGCATTGGATTCCTCCCTTGTCAGTCTCGAACGCTCCCAAGAACACGTTGTACTCTGGCTCCTGCCTGAACCGCACCCTCTGGGCAATGGCCACGGATGGCAGGCTGTCATTCCCCTAGGTAGCCGCAGTTGGGTTCTGCCAGCCACCAGACGTGTCTAGCTGGCTATCAGCGCCGAATGTTTGGCCCCTACCTCTTTCACACCGCCACGTCGCGCCGCTCGAAGGCGAAGAGCGATACCACGAACAGCACGAGGGCGACCCCGCCCATCACTGCCGCGTGCTCCCATTGCAGTCCATTGAGCAGGGGCTTGGCGCCCTGGGCGTGATAGAACAATGACCAACCGCGATAGGGCTTCAGCCCTTCGACAAGGGGGGCATATGCGTTGATGAAGTAGGAGGCTACCCCCACCGCGCCGGCTATCCCTGCAGCAAAACCACGGCTGCCACGCAGGCACGACAGCGCCAGGGTCAGAGCGGCAAAGGCTAGCCCCAGCAGGACGTTGCTGAAGGTCGCCTCCGCCAGGCGCGTGAGGTTGAGCTTCATGTCCGCGGCCAGCGACCCGAGGGCCATGCCCAGCCAGGTGGCCACCCCCAGACCTGCTGTCAGAACGACGATGGCAACTGCCTTGTGCGCCACAATCTGCCAGCGCTTGAGGGGCTTCGACAACAGCCAATCCAGCGTTCCCCTCTCCTCTTCCTGAGCAACGGCGCCACTGCCCAGGATCATGCCATAGATGAGAAACAGCAGCGGCACCATCATGGAGAACATGTAGGCGTCCACATAGCCTTCCGGCGTAGCCAGGCTGGCCATTTCGCCCAGCAGTGCCTTGATCGAAGCAGGATACATCTCCAATAGGTTGACAAACTCCGGCTTGGCAATGCTCGGATAGAAGACACCCATATACAACCCCAGGGCAGTCATGCCCACTGCCCACCACAACAGGGGCGTGCGCTGATCGCGCAGGGTCTTGAGAAAGACGTTACGCAGCATTGTTTTCACCTCATCCGTAGTAGGTCAGGAAGATCTCTTCCAGGCTCGGCTCTTTGCTGATCACATTCAGCACCTCGAACTGCGCGGCAGCCTTGATCACGGCATCAAGCGAGCCCACAACGGTGCAGTGCAGAATGCCGTCTTCCACCGTGACATCACGCACGCCAGCCAGCCGCGCGAACTTTTCCTGGGGCACCGGCCCGCCGAAATGGATCTCCAGCCGCCGCAGTGCCCGCGCTTTCAGGGTCGCCACGTTCTCGACGGTGATCAGCTTCCCTTCCCGAATGATGCCCACCCGATCGCAGACCCGCTCCACCTCAGGCAGGATGTGCGAGGACAGGAACACCGTTTTCCCCTCGGCCTTGACCCCGGCGATGAGACGGTAGAACTCCTGCTGCACCAGGGGATCCAGGCCCGTCGTTGGCTCGTCCAGGATCAGCAGGTCCGGCCTGCGCATGAAGGCTAGAATCAGACCGACCTTCTGCCTGTTGCCATGGGACAGGGCGCGCAGGGGCCGCGAGAGATCGCAGTCCAGCGCCTTGGCCAGCGATTGGACATAGGGCCAGTCCATGCTCCCATCGAGATAGCCGGAGTAGCGCACCATATCGGCGCCGGTGAGATTGACGTACAGCGCCAGCTCGCCGGGCAGGTAGCCGATGCGGCGGCGGATGGTCGCGCCTTGCTGGCGGGTGTCCATGCCGAAGATAGTAGCGCGGCCGCGCGTGGGGCGGATGAAGTCCAGCAGGGTGCGGATGGTGGTCGTCTTGCCGGCGCCATTGGGGCCAAGATAGCCGAAGACTTCACCCGGCCGTACCTCAATGTCCAGATCAATGACGCCCCGTTGCTTGCCGTAGTACTTGGTGAGCTTGTCCGTCCGAATGACAGCGTTGTTCATGGGTACATCACCTCTCTGGCCTGCGTACCGCGACGGTACAACAAGCGCGTTGTGTATGGGCAGCCAGTATTCAGACCGCACACGGTTATAGCACAATATGCAGCACTATGCAAGACATGGGTCTGCCAAGCGTCTGCCAGACTCTGCCACCTGTCTGCCATCCGGGGAGTGTTTGCGGGGGCTGCCGGGGGAGTCCTGATGTCGGTGAGATAGCCATCTGGAAGGGCGTGTGCAGAGTCAGCGGCGACCTCCCGCAGGTTGAGCCAGTGATGCAACGGCCCTGTTTGCCGCTCTGTGGGCGACGGCCGGATCAAGCCGGGGGAGGTTTGCCGGTCGCACAGGGGGACCTTGCACTGGCCCTGGGCAGTCTGGGAGGTCGTGCTGAGAACCCCACAGCGCCCAGCGTAGGGCGGGTATCGCCTGCGTCAGTCCTGCGTTCCACAGCAGGGTGGCCCGCTGTGCGGGCCATACCCGCCGCCCGTGATGTTGGGCACCATGCCGGACCTACAAGCATAGCCGGGCAGCTATGGTGCCCCGTCTTCCATGTCGCGCAGGACATGAGCCAGGGCTTGAAGTGCACGGCGGCGGTCGCGGTAGAAGGTGCGCTCGCTGATGCTCAATTGCAATGCGATGTCCCGGTTCTCACGCCCCTGCCGGTAGGCTTCGGAGAGGATAGCATAGAAGTGCGCCTCGCGGCCGATGTCGTCCGGCTTGTCCATGGGTTTCAGCTCATCAATGGCGATTTGCAGCACCTTGCTGAGCGCTCGTCCGCGGTCAACGTGGGTCAAGGGGGTCTGGTCCTGGACCAGGGCCTTATCCACCGCCCGTAGGTTGGCCAGGGGATGCGTGCCCAGGTACGAGAAATCATAGAGGTGCTCAAGGGCATCGGCGACCCATGCCTCCATCTCGTTGCTTTGCATGTCCATCGTCCCCTCAGCGTATCTCCAGCGCGCCCACGTCCATGGTGGTCTCGCTGCTGTCAGCGATCTTGAGCCTGGACAGCGCCGGGTAGCGGTACAAGCCCGCCCGCAGGTTGTATG
>DAOUCN010000250.1:0-20982 GCA_034431995.1 Chloroflexota bacterium
CCCCGGACTCGTGGGCCGCGACCTGGTGCGGGAGGTGACTTGCCAGGCCCCCTACTCGTGGACCCAGTGTCCAGCCGACTTTGTCTCAGGTGAACTAGGAACGGAAGGCGGGAACTGGCACGTGGTTGTCTACGACTTCGGGGTCAAGTACAACATCCTGCGTTCCCTGAGCGCGATGGGATGCCGGGTGACCGTTGTGCCGGCATCTTTCCCCGCCTCGGTGGTGATGGCGCTAGAGCCAGACGGGGTTGTCCTCTCCAACGGGCCCGGCGACCCGCAGGGCGTGCCGTATGCCATCGAAGCGGTGGGGCAGCTCCTGGGCCGCCTGCCCATCTTCGGCATCTGCCTGGGGCACCAGCTCCTGGGTCTGGCCCTGGGCGGCAAGACCTACAAGCTCACGTTCGGTCATCACGGCGGCAATCATCCCGTGAAGAACCTGCTGACCGGCCAGGTGGAGATCACTGCCCAGAACCACGGCTTTGGCCTTGACCCCGACTCGATCCCCGGCTCCACCATCGAGGTCACCCACGTCAGCCTCAACGACGGCTGTTTGGAAGGGATGCGCCACCGCAGCCTGCCCGCTCTCAGTGTGCAGTATCATCCCGAGGCCTCGCCCGGCCCCCACGATAGCCGCTACCTTTTCCACCAGTTTCTGGCCATGATGGCAGATTTCCACAGACGGAGCAACAGATAGAACGCGGACAAACGCTGAAAGACGCAGATCAACGGCTGATTCTCCTATTCTTTTCTCTGTGCTCTCTGCGTCCTCTGTGGTTCAAGAGACATGCCAAGACGAAACGACATCAAGCGCATCCTGATCATTGGCTCCGGCCCGATCGTCATCGGTCAGGCCTGCGAGTTCGACTACTCCGGCACCCAGGCCTGCAAGGCTCTGAAGGCCGAGGGTTACCAGGTAGTGCTGGTGAACTCGAACCCGGCCACCATCATGACCGACCCCGAGCTCGCCGACCGCACCTACGTCGAGCCGTTGACCCTTCCCGTCCTCAGCGCCATCATCGAGCGGGAACGGCCCGACGCTCTCCTGCCTACCGTGGGCGGGCAGACGGCTCTCAACCTTGCCGTGGAGTTGGCGGAGAGTGGCACGCTGCATCGCCGGGGCGTCGAGCTGATTGGGGCCAGGCTGGACGCCATCCGCACCGCCGAGAATCGTCTCCTCTTCAAGCAGGCCATGGAGAGCATCGGCCTCGACGTTCCCCGTAGCGGCGTGGCGCATAGCATATCGGAAGCGTGGGCCATCGTCGAAAGGGTCGGCTTCCCGGCCATTATTCGCCCTGCTTTCACTCTGGGAGGGAGTGGCAGTGGTATCGCCCACAGCCAGCAGGACTTCGGCCAAGTAGCAGCCTGGGGCCTCCAGCAAAGCCCTATCGGCGAAATCCTCATCGAGGAATCGGTCATCGGCTGGAAGGAATATGAGCTCGAGGTCATGCGTGACCTGCGAGACAACTTCGTTGTGGTCTGCTCCATCGAGAACCTGGATCCTATGGGTATTCACACGGGTGACAGCATCACCGTCGCCCCCGCCCTGACCCTCACGGATAAAGAATACCAGCGCATGCGCGACTGGGCGAAGCAGATCATCCGGCAGGTAGGCGTGGAGACGGGCGGGTCAAACATCCAGTTCGCCGTGAACCCCAGCGACGGGCGCATGGTCGTCATCGAGATGAACCCCCGCGTCTCCCGCAGCTCGGCCCTGGCATCCAAGGACACCGGCTTCCCCATCGCCAAGATCGCCGCCAAGCTGGCCGTCGGCTACGCTCTGGATGAGCTGCCCAATGAGATCACCCGCATGACCCCCGCCTCGTTTGAGCCGACGATTGACTATGTGGTGGTGAAGATTCCGCGCTGGGCTTTCGAGAAGTTCCCGGGCGTTGATCGCACCCTCAACACCCAGATGAAATCAGTGGGTGAGACCATGGCCATCGGGCGCACGTTCAAAGAGGCGCTCCAGAAGGGCCTGCGCTCGCTGGAGATCGGCCGCGCCGGTCTCTGCGCTGATGGGAGTGACCTGATTCCTGCGGACAAGGTGGAGGAACGCCTAGCCGCAGCCAGCGACGACCGCATCTTCGCCATCTACAGCGCTCTGTATCATGACGCAAGTTCGATGGTGTCCACGCCGGGGTGTCATTCAAAGGAGCAGCGCGACGAAGAATCCCCCCGCGGATACGATGAATCCGACCGGTTGGACATCCTTCGGTCGCAGACAGCGCTCCCCCAGAATGACAGATCAGCGTTGCAGACAGCGCTCCCTCAGAACGACAGGACGGCGAGGGGCGACCGTAGTGCCCTAGACAGGCTGGCTGCCATCACGGGCATTGATCCCTGGTTCTTGCGCCAGA
Organism: Chloroflexota bacterium; assembly: GCA_034431995.1. Taxonomy (GTDB): domain Bacteria; phylum Chloroflexota; class DTOL01; order DTOL01; family DAOUCN01; genus DAOUCN01. Next base: position 2,358 of record DAOUCN010000250.1, read on the forward strand.
TCGAAGACCTGGTGAGGATACGCAAGGAGCTAGAGAGACACACGCTGGAGAGCGCGCCAGCCGAGCTCTTGCGCCGGGCTAAGCGCAACGGCTTCTCGGACGCCCAACTCGCCTACCTGTGGCGAACCACGGAGGATGCGGTGCGGGCTAGGCGGAAGCGGGACGGTATCGTCGCGGTGTTCAACCGCGTGGACACCTGCGGCGCAGAGTTCGAGGCCCATACGCCGTATCTGTACTCTACGTATGAAAGCGAGTGCGAAGCCGAACCCAGGGACCGGCGCAAGGTGATGATTCTGGGCGGCGGGCCCAACCGCATCGGCCAGGGCATTTAGTTCGACTACTGCTGCTGTCATGCCAGCTTCGCTCTGCACGACCTGGGCTTTGAGACCATTATGGTCAATTGCAACCCAGAGACGGTAAGCACCGACTACGACACGTCGGATCGGCTGTACTTCGAGCCGGTGACCTTCGAGGACGTGATGAATATCGTGGAGAAGGAGCAGCCGTTTGGCGTCATTGTCCAGTTTGGCGGGCAGACGCCGCTGAACTTGACGATGCGGTTACACCAGGCTGGCGTGCGCATCCTGGGCACGCCGCCAGAGAGTATTGACCTGGCCGAGGATCGAGGCCGCTTCGGCGATCTCCTGACCTCGTTGGGCATCGCCCAAGCGCGGCACGGCGTGGCCCAATCGCCCGAGGAAGCCCACGCCGTGGCCGATGACGTGGGCTTTCCCATCCTGGTGCGCCCCTCCTATGTCCTGGGTGGCCGGGCCATGGCTATTGTCTATGACCACGACTCCCTGGACGACTACATGGACAAGGCCGTGCGGGCGTCGCCGGAACGGCCTGTCCTCATTGACCACTATCTGGAAGACGCCTATGAACTGGACGTGGATGCGGTGGCCGACGGCCGAGATGTGGTCATCGGGGCCATCATGCAGCACATCGAGGAAGCGGGAATCCACTCCGGCGATAGCGCCTGCGTCATCCCACCCTACATGATCAATCAGCATCACTTGGACATCGTGCGGGAGTACACCTATGCCCTGGCCCGGGCGTTGAAGGTAGTGGGCCTCATCAACATTCAGTTCGCTATCAAGGATGGCATTGTGTACGTGCTGGAGGCCAATCCGCGAGCGTCGCGCAGCGTGCCCTATGTGAGCAAGGCCATCGGCCTGCCCCTGGCCAAGATCGCGGCCCAGGTGATGGTGGGCAAGACGCTCCGGGAGCTAGGCGTGCGGGAGGAGACCTGGCCGCGCGGCTTCTTCGTCAAAGAAGTCGTGCTGCCCTTCGTCAAGTTCGGCGGTGTGGACACCATTCTCGGCCCGGAGATGAAGAGCACGGGCGAGGTGATGGGCATCGGTCATAGCTTTGGCGCGGCCTTCGCGAAAGCCCAGGAGGCGGCAGGCTTGCGGTTGCCCAGCGGCGGCGCGGTGCTCATCAGTGTCAATGATCGGGACAAGGGCACCATCATCAAGATCGCGCGGGACTTTGCGGCGTTGGGCTTCCGCCTGATGGCGACGCGGGGCACGGCCCGGGCATTGCAGACCGCCGGGCTGGACGTGGAGCCTGTGCTCAAGGTAAGCGAGGGCTATCCCAATGTGGTGAGCATGATCGAGGCCGGCGAGGTGGCGCTGGTGGTCAACACGCCCTACGGCAAGAACGCGCTGCACGACGGGGCGGCCATGCGGCGGGCGGCCCTGGCCCGGGGCATCCCCTATACGACGACGCTGTCGGCGGCCGCCGCTGCCGCCGCGGGGATCCGCGCCCAGCGCGAAGAAGCCCTGCGCGTCATCAGCCTGCAAGAGATCTTCGGGAACTTGCGCTAGCGGAACGGATGTGCTAGAATAGGCAACGTGGGGAGGTGACTGGCGATGAAGCCGAAGTTGTATGTGATACTATGGGGACTCGAGACTGATGCCGGGACGTTCGTGTACACACAGATGAAGGTATTCCACTGCATCTCAGAGGCGCGGAAGTACGGCAAGCGCCTAGAGCGCGAGCTGAATGATGGGAAAGACATTGACGAGCAGGCGATGGAGGGGTACTACTTCCGCTACCGGTTCGCTGTGCCGGTCAGCCAAATCGATGGGTATAGAATCTCGATTGCTGGCCCAACGAGGTGATGTGCTGTGGTCTACAACCCGGTCTACCTGTCGGTACCCTCTACGGACTTCGCATCCATTACGCCGGACACACCACTTGCGTCGCTGAATCTGAACTGGCGAGAACGGGACTTGCCAGAGCGCGAGCGGACGAAGCATGTCCATCGCCTGCATCCCTACCTCGGCAAGTTCATCCCGCAGTTGGCTGAGATCTTCCTCCGCAAGTTCTGTCCAAAGCTGGTCTGCGATCCATTCTGCGGTTCAGGTACTACACTTGTTGAGGCGGGTGCACTTGGAATTGACTCAGTAGGGTGCGACATCTCGGAGTTCAACTGTCTCGTCACGCGCGTCAAGACGGCCAGGTATGACATTCCACGTCTCGAACGCGAGGTCAACGATATTCTCACCCGACTTAACCTGGAGCTTCGGGGCGGCCTGTTTGCGGAGACCAGCGCCCTATGTCGGACAGAAAACACGTACCTCAAGACATGGTTTCACCCCAGCGCTTTGCACCAGCTGCTGTGTTTTCGTTCCATGATCCCGGACTACGAGTACCAGGACGTGCTGCGAGTCATTCTATCGCGCGCTGCAAGATCCGCTCGCCTGACCACTCACTACGAGCTGGACTGGCCTAAGAAACCGCAGACTGAGCCTTACTACTGCCTCAAGCATAGCAGAATCTGCGAGCCTACAGACGATGCCCTTCAGTTCCTTAACCGGTATGGCCTTGACACGCTTCAGCGAATCAAGCAGTTCAACAGGATCAGGCGGGACGGTTCGACGGCCCGCGTCATTGCGGGAGACGCCAGAGAAGTCAGCTTCCCCGAGGGCATTGATCTCGTGCTCACATCGCCACCCTACGTCGGCATCATAGACTACCACGAGCAACATCGCTACGCCTATGAGTTGCTGGGCCTTACGTGGCGCGCTGACCAGGAAATAGGCCCGGCGTCAAGAGGAAACTCCAAGGCTGCGCAGAAGCAATACATTGCTCAGATCACACAGGTACTTGCCAACCTCAGAAGGAGCCTTTCACCCAACGCTACCGTCGTTATCGTCGTCAACGATAGACACAAGCTCTACGATGATCTGCCATCGCGGCTTGGCTTCATGCTCGAACACAATCTGGAACGTCACGTCAACCGCAGAACCGGAATGCGCAACAACGACTTCTACGAGTCCATACTGGTGTGGAAGCGCAAGGGAGGATAGACATGCGGAGGGAAACGCGGCAGAAGGCGTCGGAGTTGATGCAAGGATTCGTCATGCGCATGACTCAGGTGCAGTACAATATCGAGGATCTCCATAGGGCCTACCCATTCCACTCCTTGTTGTTCCGCGATGACGCGATCATCGCATTCAAACGCCAGCGTTCCATCATGACCACCCTCGGGCAGCGTCTCTATCCTCGCCTCGCGCAGATCATTGCCCAGGAACGCTACAGCGATGTGCACTTGGAGCGACTGTTCATGGGCGACATTGACGTGTCCGCTGCCAATACGATTGACCGTATCGTCACCGATCTACGCTCCAAGCTGCGCAAGCCGAACCACGCCCAAGAAGTCGCCGAGATCCTGAAAGCAAGACGAGGCAGGCCCCGTCAGGTGCTGGTTAGGGCCGACTTCTTCATCGGCGACTTCGCCGGCGGTCCCTTCTTCGCCGAGATCAAGACACCCGTGCCCAATCTCGACATCGCCGCCGAGTCCAAGCAGAAGATATTGACCTTCATCGCCTTGCATCACGACCAGAACCCCCAGGCCTTCCTGGCCTTCCCCTACAACCCGTTTCTTACCCGCCAGGACTACAAGCACCCCTTTACCGCCCAGATCATGGATCTGGAGGCCGAAGTGCTGATGGGCGAGGAGTTCTGGGATAGGATTGGCGGCACGGGCACCTATGCCGACCTGCTGGACGTCATGGAGGAGGTCAAGGAGCGAACGCCGCTCGGACACAAGGAGGGCAAACGTGAGTGCTGCGGCCACAAGCCCGACGCATAGCGAGATTCGCTTCCCCGCCGCCGACCGCCAGGCAACCGTCGAGGGCATCTTGCACGAGCCAGCGCAGACGGCGCCGCTGACGCCCGCGCTGATCGTCGCCCACGGGCGCTACAACGATATGGGCTTGCCCCTGCTGCGCGACCTGTGCACGCGGGCGGCGCAGGCAGGCATTCGCGCTTTGCGCTTCAACTTCCGCTATGTCACAGCCCAGTCCGCACCGTCGCCCAACGGCGCGGCGGAGATGGCTGACATGGAGGGCGCACTGGCCTATGTGCGCCAAGAGTTCCAGACCGCGCCGGCGCACATCTACCTGGCGGGCAAGTCCCCGGGGGCCGTGGTGGCAAGCCATATGGCGGCGAAGCACCCCGGCCTGGGCGGCTTCATCGCCCTGGGCTATCCCCTGCACGTGCCGACGGACGGCAGCGCGCGGCGGGTGCAGCACCTGGCGCGCCTGGGCTGCCCGGCTCTATTCGTCATCGCCGACCGCGATCCCTTCTGCCGCCTCGACCTGCTGACTCCTATTCTGGATGCGATCTCTACGTCCATGACCCTCGAAGTCATCGAAGGAGGCGATCACTCCTTCCGGCCGCCGGGCGCGCCCCACGACGACGCGGCGTATCTGACGCGGGCGGTGGATGTGGTCATTCCCTGGCTGAAGGTGCAGATCGGTATGTAGCAGCCATAGTGGCAGTGATCTACGTACTGCCCTGACGCTTTGACGCCCTGACGCCCTGACGCCTTGACGCCTTGACGCTTCCTATGACGGATAAAGCACACAATACTCAGACATGCAGGAGGAAGACCATGAAACTGCTGGAGACTGGCCCTGACATCGTGTGGCTGGGGCACGACACATTCAGGATCAGCGGAGAGAAGGTGATCTACACCGATCCCTACAAGCTGGCCAGGGGGGATACTGCTGACATCATCCTGATTACCCACGACCACTTCGACCACTGCGTCCCCGATGACGTGGCCAAGGTGAGCTCGGCAGACACGGCAATCGTGGCGCCTGCTGAGTGCGTCGCGAAGCTGCCAGGCCGCAAGGTCACCACCGTGAAGCCCGGCGACAAGGTCACCGTCCAAGGCATCGCCATCGAGGCCGTGCCCGCCTACAACATCAACAAGTTCCGCAGCCCCGGCCAGGTTTTCCATCCCAGGGCGGACGGCAAGGTGGGCTTTGTCTTTACCGTCAACGGGGTGCGCATCTACCTGGCCGGCGACACCGACCTCATCCCCGAGATGAAGAACATCACCTGCGACATCGCCCTGCTGCCCGTGAGCGGGACGTATGTTATGACGGCGGACGAGGCAGCCCAGGCAGCCAACGCCATCAAACCGAAAGTGGCCGTGCCCATGCACTATGGGGCCATCGTGGGCGGGGAAAAAGATGCCGAGCGCTTCAAGGCACTGTGCAAAGTGCCGGTGACGATCCTGAAGCCGGGTAAGTGAGAATAAAGCACAGAGGACGCAGAGAGCACAGAGGATGTCTTGCTGACCAGGGGGATCCCTGCGGCCTCTGTGCCCTCTGCGGTTGAGACTATGCCCCCAGTAGGCGGCGCAGGTTGGCAAGGGCCTCGCGGGCGGCCGTGTCGGGGTCGGGCAGGGGCAGGATCTCCATGCCCAGGTAACCGTCGTAGCCGACTTCACGTAGAGCGGCGATGACTGATGCCAGCTTCAGGTGTCCGCCACCGGGATACCAGCGATTGCTGTCTGACAGGTGGGCATAGTAGAGCAGGCTGCCGGCCGTGCGAATGGCGCCTTGCAGTGACGCCTCCTCGATGTTCATGTGAAAGGTATCCACGTGAACGCCCGTGGCGCGCAGGCCGTTCTCGCTGATGAACGCCACGGCTTCATCTACGCGATTGATGACGTTGGTCTCGTAGCGGTTGATGGGTTCCACCACCAGGCGCACGCCCCGTGACTGGGCATAGGCGTCCAGCTCCCTCGTGCATCCGGCTATCCACGCTCTCTCCCTCTTGCTGACCTCTGCTTCGCTGCTCAGTCGTCCGCGAATCAGCCCGATGACGACGACGGCGCTGAGCGGGGCAGCGAAATCCACGTGCGCCTTCACCCGCTCGACGGCCTGCCTCCTAGTACCTTCGTCCTCGCTGGCGAAGCTCAGCCCGTCCATGCCGTAGGCCAGGCCGGTGCCAACTGCACTGACGGCCATGCGGTGGGCGGACAGGTGGGCCAGGAGGGCCTTCTCATCTACCGTGTGCGGGTCTCGGATATGCATATCCACGGCATCATAGCCGATGGCGGCGGCTTTCTGGATGCTGGCGAAGAGGTCGCCGCGGAAGACAAGCGGGCCGAAGCTGGCCTGATCGGGCGTGATGGCGATGGCGGTCTTCATTGTTTCCTCAACCTCTTATGCAGGTAGCTTCTTGGGTGGACATAGCATACTACCTACAGCCAGCGGGGTCAAGACGGGCGAGAACGTTGGCTTCGGTATGCGCTGTCCATAGGAAGCGGCCATCCCAGGCCAGGCCGCGCCAGCTCCACCAGCTTCCGCCGCCCTGCGCGTAGAGCCGACACGTTATCCTTCCAACGCCATCCAGTCGGCTGACATGCGTATCTGCTTGAGCCCAGAGGCTCTTGCCGTCCCAGGCCAGACCCGACGCCCTGCTGGTAGGGAATTGACCGAGAACGGGAGCAAAGGAGTCAACGACCTGCAAGACATTGCTGCCGCTCGCCTGGAGCTTGTACAGAGCACCCTCGCTCGACGTGGCCCACAGGTAGGCGCCATCCCAGGCCAGGTTGGTGGGAGTGCCGACGAACTCCTTGGTCACGCTCAAGGTAACCGTGATTGCGCCCGTGCGGTCTCTCAAGGCGATCGCGCCTTGGATCAGCGACCAGAACTGGTTCCCCGATGCATCCCACCCTCCACCGAGGCCGGGGACTCCGCAGTCCTGGCTGCTGAGACGGAAGCGGGCCTCAGCCTCTATTAGCTCCAGCCGCGCCAGGCGTGACGCAAACTGCACACACAGAGCGGAGCCATCATAGACGACACCGGAGGGGTTGTTCAGAGGAAGACTGTACAGCTTGACTGGCTCCGGTGTGGTCACCGCGCCGGGTGTCGGTGTGCCTATGGGGGTGGACGTGCGGGGAAGCGAAGGCGTGACAGGGGCGGTTGCCGTGGCTAGCGCGGTGGCGGTAGCGGTGCGAGCTACGGATGGAACAGCCAGGGACGTGGCTGTGGCTGCCACTGGCTTGGTGGGCACAGGCGTGAAGGTGCGCGTTGGCGTGGCTGTGATAGCACGGGTCGGACTCAGGTAGCGGGTGGGTGTGGTTGTGGGTAGGCCAGCGTGGGGCGAGGCGAACGCGTCGGTCCAGGCAAACAGCACCGCCACCAGGATCACGCCGGCTACCGCCGCCCACACCCTGATGCTGAAGCCATAGTGGCCAATGATACCCTGGATCAGAGCGATGACCTGGCCGGCTGGTCGTGGCTTCCCCTGCGCAGTGGGTGGAGGTGCAGGCTGCGGGGGTTCTCCTTGGACGGTAACGGGCTGGCCGGACGGCTCGATGCCCAGGAACTTGAGCCCGGCGGTGATGCGGGGCAGGATGGCGCCCACGCCTGCTGGTGGGATGCTCACCGAGGCTGCTGTGCCCACGGCCTGCCGCCAGATCTGCTGGCGGGTCTGGAACTCGGCGTGGGTGACGCCCCGCAGCACCGGAATGAGTCGCTTCCCGCCCTCATAGGCCCGCTCCACCTCGCGCGTGACCTGGAACGAACCCCAGGACGCGGGCGATACAATCAAGACGAGCGCCTGGCACCTGTCAATCTCCAGCCCCACCTGTTCCAGATAGGGCACGCCCGCCAGGCTGTCGCGCTCGTAGTACCAGGTGGCATAGCCCGCCGCCTCCAAGCCCCGGGCTATCTCCTCGGCGACATCTGTATCCTCTTCAACATGGCTGATGAAGACGTCGGGCATCTTGTTTGTTGTGTACTATCGTTCGCCTATGACGCTCTCTTTCGTCGCGTCTCCATGCTATTCACGTGCCCCAGACCCCAGCCTCCAATACGCGCACGCCCTCTACATGCAGGAGGTAGTCCGAGGGATCGAGCTCGCCCCGCACGAGTGCCCAAAGGGCGCGCCGCTTGTCCGCGATATCGGTGCCGGGCGGTAGCAGCGCTCTGATCTGCTGGATCAGAGGAGATCGCGTGGCCGCCAAACAGGCTGCTCCAGTACCCACACTGTGAGGGCCAGCCATGATCATGACAAGCCGCTCTGGATGGTCTGGATGTGGCCCGCGTACGATGATGCCGTGGTCTACCCTGTGGATTTCGGCCTGCAGAGATGCCGACATCTCGGATATGCCCTCCACGCGCAGCTTCTGTCCACTGCGAATCCTATACAGGGCACGTTCGTAGTCGCCGTCTTGTAACTCTGCCTGGCCGGGAAGCGGGCCGAAATGCCAACTCGGCTCTCGCCCTTTCTGCAATCTCTCCAACATGGTGTGCACGGCAGGGTTGGACCGGGGAGATCCAATGAGATATAGGCTGATACGCTGCTGCCAGAGCTTTGGTACACAGAACTGGGCAGGAATGAGCTCGACGCCTGTTCCCTCGCCCATGAATGAACCAAAAGCCGAAACGAGGCCGAGAATACCGAGATAGTCGCCAAAGGTGCGTTGAAAGAAGTGCTGTCCGAAGGGACTGGTAGGCGCAGGGTGTCTGGGACTGGCGATGATGTAGGCAGGTTGAGGCACGTCTGCTTCCAGCATGTCTCGCAGCAGCGAGACCTGAGAGTTGACGCGCAGTCTGAGGTGGTCGCGCAACCGCTTGTCGAACACTGCCATCCCGGGTTGGCTCTCGTCGTACTCAATCACTTCCCGACCTTTCAGGTCGGTTGGAACCTCGATGCCGTGTTCAACAAGCAGCAACAGGCTCTTCTGAGCCGCGACAGCGTAGCCCACTTCGTAGAACACGTTAGGACTGTGCGTGCTGACCTCGGCAATGATCAGTTCTGCCCGTTCAATCAGGAGGTGGATCTTCGCCAGCAGGTCATGGCCGGCTCCTGGAACGTTGTCTGCCCGGATGCAGGCCAGTCCGACCGTTTGCTCGACGGTCCTCTGGACGTGCTCGAAGAAAGCCCATTTCTTCCCGTAGGGCATGATAACGAAGACGTAGGGCCTACCGCGGGTCAGTTCCTCGACGATGCGACCGATGGCGTATGACGGCGTCTCCTCGGCCATGTTATGTTACCTCCGGTGACAGATCACGGTGCGACGCACCCAACGGTGGAACAACGTCTTTGATTCAGACCGCCTCCAGCATGATATGGGCCGCGCTACAGGAGGCGGAGAAAGAGGCGCATGAGACGCGAGGCAGCGAGACACTACCCGGCCAGCAGCGAAGGCCGGAGTCTGTTGCTGGCTGGGGGAGGAGGATTCGAACCTCCGCGCCGAGATCCAAAGTCTCGTGTCCTACCACTAGACGATCCCCCAGGGTGAAGTCCGCAGAGCGGGGTAACGCACCCGCATTATAGCACCCCCGCTGCTGTTTGGCAAGACGATCTGGTCACCGGTGCAGGGTCTTTTTCAAATCGCAGAACACTGGCGTGCCACAACGGAATTTGCGTCTCATCATGCCTGCCATCCACGAATGACCCACGAAGACTCGCATGTCCGCCACGGATTCGAGTATTCGTGTAAGATTCGTGGATGGCAATCCCGACATAGAGAAGCATATCTTGCATAGGCACGGTGATACGTAACTTGAAAAGACCCTGGTCACCGGTGGGACGCGGAGTACGCCGAGGGGCAAACAAAAAGCTCTGCGGCCGCCGCGTGTCGGCGGTGACATACAGGCGCGCTATGAGCGTATCTCGACTCGGCCTGGCTCGCCTTCGCTGCCTTCGATGGCGAAACGCACGGGCAGGAACTGGGCGATCAGCCAGCAGTTGGTCAGCAGGTGTTGGGTGATGCGGGAGGTGGTGAAGCGGCCCCCACCAGCCAGGGCCAGGGGGAGGACAGCCTGGTCGGCCAGGCGTGGGTCGAGGCCAGTATCGCTGTCCAGGTGGGCAAGAAGCTCAGCGCACGCCTCTTCAGCCACCCTCTCTGCTGGCTTGCCGCGCTCGCCCAGGGCCGAGAAGCCACAGACCACGTGCTCAAACTCCGTCCACAGCACAATGGCCGTGCCCTGGCCCTGGCACGGGGCGCTCAAGACCCGGATGCGCGGGGACAGCCCTCGCCCTTTCAGCACCGCCTCTGCCCGCCGCGCCTGGCGCTCGGCGATGTGCATGGGCAGGTTGCCCACCGCGGACACGCCGTGCACGCTCACCAGCCGGCCGCGCTCCAGGAAATCCACAGCCTGTGGCCTCTGCCCGCCAGACACCCGCACGGTGATTTGCCCGCCACCCACGGGATAGAACCCCCAGCGTTCGATACTTGCCGTGGCTGCGATGCCCAGGCGTGCCAGCATGGGCAGGTAAACGTGCTCCAGGTGCTGATACGGCGGGCTCCAGGGCACATGCGTGCCGCCCCTGATCGTGATAGTGGACTGGCCATGCGACGCCAGAGCCAGCGGCAGCAGCAGCGTCTGCGCGACCAGGGTGGCTGCGCCCGCGCTGCCCCGCTCTTCCGCCACATCGAAGGCATAGCTGCCGGGTGTAACTTGGCCAGGCGCGAAGCTGAGCGTCTGCGAGCCCAGGCTGCCGCCCTCAGTCTCGGCCTGACCGATGGCGGCCGCGGCCCGCACGGCGGCCAGGTGCTGTGTCTGCAGACCCGGCTTGCGCCGCCCAGCCCGGATGCGCTCAACGCGCGCCTCCCGCCCCGTGAGCAGGGACAAACTGAGGGCGGTGCGCAGTATCTGCCCTCCGCCCTCCCCATACGAGCCGTCAATCAGCATCGGATTCAATGTGCCCTGATGAAACCGCAAGGACGCAGAAAAGGCATAGGAGTGCAGGGCTTCTGCGCGAGCTTTGCGGTTACATAACCTCCACGGTGCCCCGTCCGCCGTCCACGCGCAGGGTCTGGCCATCGTGAAAGAGCCGGGTAGCGCCCTTGATGCGCAGCACGGCGGGCACGCCACACTCCCTGGCCACGACCGCGCCGTGAGACAATAACCCGCCCTCCTCCATAACCACGGCAGCGGCAAGACTGAAGAGGGGTGTCCAGCCTGGGTTCGTGTATGGTGCGATCAGGATGTCGCCCTTGCGCAGCCGTCCGGCGTCGGCCAGGCTGGTCACGATCCGCGCTGGGCCGCTGGCCGTGCCCGGGCTGCACCCCACGCCCGCATGCACCTGGCGACCTGGGGCCGGCGCTGGCAGTCGCTCGTCGAGGCGCGCTCCTCGCCCAACCGTATCCGGCGGCACGAAGCTGCGGTAGCGCGTCGCCAGGCTGCGGTGCTTGCGAATCCAGCGCCTGGTTTCCTCCAGCGGCACGGAACCGTCCAGCGTCGCCAGGAATTGCTGCAAGGTGAGAAAGAACACATCCTGTGGTGCGCCGGTCAGGCCGCGAGCAGCCCACCGACGCCCGAGCTCCGTGAGGAAGCGATGGCACTGGTAGTGGGCACGCGAGAGCGTATCCCTGATCTCCTCGCGCCACCAGCAGTAGCGGCGCACGATGAGCATGCCCTGCAGGAACGTGCCCTTGCGGAAGGGCAGCAGGCGATTCACCAGGTTGCGGTTCAGGAGATCGCGCACGCGCCGCTTCTCCCGCTGCATCACTGCCTGCTGCCGGGCAAGGATGGCTTCCGGGTCTTCCTCGATCCCGCCTATGACAAAGCTCTTCAGGGTGCTCAGGACAAAGGTCGCGTCTTCACTCCAACGGGGTGCCGACAGGTCTTCGTCGGCCGACGCCATATACCCGTAGCGATCCAGGTAGGCCCGTAGGTCCTGCGCAAAGGCGCGCCCAGCCTCTGACGTCTCAAGGAAGCGCAGCATGTCTGGCGTCTCGCTGGAGCGAATGATTGATGCCACCTCGGCCTGCGCAACCGCGCGCCGCGAGAGCTCCCACAGGTCGAGCAGAGGGCGAGCGGTGCGCACCTGCCCCAGGCCCGTCAGCAGGTCGCCCATAGCCACCTGCTCAGACGGAGGCAGGCCCTTGTTGAGCGTCTCCACCAGCACGTGGAAGTCGTCTTCAGACTGGGTAGACAGAAAGCTTACCATTAAGGCTACGCGGTTCACCCGGTGATGAAGCTGCAGCACGTGCCTCACCTGCTGCTCTAGCTCCTCGTCGTCGAGGGCCGCCGGATCAATGGCCATGAGCGCCTCCTCCTCGCGCAAGAAGGCATGTTTCTCGGCATCGGCCTCTCGCCACACGCTCTTGTACATGCGCTGGAGCGCCACCAACACGGGCAGGGCACGCAGGAGAGTGGGCAGACTCACGGGAGTCACGTGACCATCGCCACCATAGGTAGGCTCAATGCCAACGGTGGCGTCAAAGGCGCGTTCCTTGAAGCCAGGAACGATGGCAGCCCGCCGCTTGACCTCACCCACGTTCCAATAGGCCCGACCAAAGAAGGTGCGGCCCCAGAGCACGGGCTTGTTGTCGGGCTGCATCTTCATGCGGCTGAAGAACTCGTCCATGGCCAGGCCCCACTCGTACTGCAGGTTGATAGTGAAGGAGAGCGGATTAACCAGGCCGGGCATAACCTCGCGGAAGTTCGCCGACGTCCACTGCCCCATACCGGGGGCGAAGCTGTACGACGTGAGAGGACGGGACTGCAGGATGTAGAAGCAGCTCTCATGGAGCGCCCATTCGATGTCCTGCGGTCGCCCAAAAAGCTCCTGGACGCGGACACCTCGTTCGGCCAGTCGCATCAGGTCGGCGTCGGACAGCACGGCACGCTGACGGTCGTCTTCGGGCACGGGTACTTCGCGCACCCCGGAGCCAGGGGCAGGGACGATCATCACCTGCTTCTCGCTCACATGACGTTCCAGCACGCGCTCGTTCCAGATGTCTATGACATAGTGGTCGGGGCTGACCCGACCGGACACCACGCCCTCGCCCAGGCCCCAGCTCGCCTCGATCGCCATTTCCTCCTCACGGCCAGTGAGAGGATTCAGTGTGAAGAGCGTACCGGACACCTGCGCGGGCACCTGTCGCTGCACAATCACACCCATGTTGATCTCGCCGGTCGCCAGGGCCCGGCGCCGATACGTAATGGCGCGCTCATTCCACAGTGATGCCCAGCAGCCCTTGATGCTTTCTATCATCTCATCCAGTGACGACAGATTGAGATAGGTGTCGTACTGGCCCGCAAACGAGGCAGTAGCCTGATCTTCATGCAAAGCCGATGAGCGGACGGCGACCGCACCGCCGCCCAGGGCATCATAGGCCGAGCGGACAGCGCGCAGCACGTCCTCAGGCATCGGCGCGGCCCGCAGCGCTGCCCGGATGCTCTGGGCCCGGTCAGTGTCACACAGGTCAGAAGCAGCCAGGCGGTCAAGCGCGGAGGCGATCGATGGCTGTGCGGCGAAGGCGCGCAGAGCCTGGGCAGTGATGCAGAACCCCGGAGGCACATCGAAGCCAGCCTGCCGCATTTGGGCCAGGGGCAGGGCTTTGCCCCCCACGACCTCCCTGTGTTGTTCTTTGATCTCATCCAGACCCAAGACATAAGCAGACATGACGCTACCTCTGCTAGAAGATGGATTGATGAGTGGCCACCGAGCTTCGAGCTGCGGGCCTGTCCGGCACGACAGCAGCGCTGCCCTTTAGGCCGAGGACAGCGCTGTGAGTGAACGGTCCAGGGCCGACAACACCTCGGCTACCTCATCGGGCTGGATAGTCAAGGGCGGCATGATGATCATCGTGGACGGGCAGTTGTTGGCGAAGAGGGCCAATACGCCGTTTTGGCCCAGGAGCACGGTGAGGGCTGGGCCATAGCTGTCGTCCGCGAGTTGCAGCCCGATCATCAAGCCTCGCTGCCGCGTGGCGGAGACAAACTGAGGATGTCTCCCTTGCAGCGTAGCCAGGCCCTCGGCGAAAAGACCTGCCATCTCCCGCACATGTTCAAGGAAACCCGGCTCGGTGATCTGATCGAACATGGCCATAGCCGCGACGCAGCCAAGGTCCGAGCCGCCGAAGGTGGAGACATGGATGAAGGGATTGTCGTCGAAGAAACGCTGTAGTGGGGCACGATAGCACGTAGCCGCCAGGGGATAGATGCCGCCGCTCAAGCCCTTGCCCAACACGACGATGTCGGGCAGGATTCCCCATTCCTCAAAAGCCCACAGGCGGCCCGTGCGCCCCAGGCCCGCCTGCACCTCGTCCAGGATGAGGAGGGCGCCCGCACGGTCGCACAACATGCGCAGGCGGGGAAAGTAGTCGGGCGGTGGTATCAGGATGCCGGCCGTCGCTGGAATCGTCTCCAGGAGGACTGCCGCTGTGGTCTCATCAATCGCGTCCTCCATGGCCGCGCTGTCGCCGAAGGGGACCTGGCGGAAGCCGGGAGCCAGAGGCTCGAAGGGGGTCTTGTAGGATGGGTCGCCGGCTGCGAGGGCGAGGCCAGTGTGGCCGTGGTACCCGCCCTGGGCAGAGACGATGCCGGGCCGGCCCGTGTGGCCGCGGGCCAGCTTGATGGCCAAGTCAATAGCCTCGCCCCCGCAGGCAGCAAAGACCGTGTACTGGAGGTCGCCCGGCAGCAGATCCGCCAGACAGCGAGCCAGAGCGGCTCGCTGTTCACTCAGGAGAATGTGATCCCCGATATCGAGCTCATCCAGAGCCGCCCGCACGGCGGCAATCACGCGCTGTGGCCGGTGTCCCAGATTGAATACGCCGCCGCTGGAGCGGCAGTTGATCACCGACGTACCATCCACATCCCAGATGCGGCAACCCTCTCGCTGCCCAGGAACAAGGGGCACGCCCATCGCCTGGTAGACCCGTACCTTACTAGGCGAAACGTACTGCGCAAAATCCTTGACGATGGCATCCTTGGTCTGACGACCAATGTACACGGCACACCTCCTGTGGAGTGCAAGCACTCCGTCAGCGCACAGCGGGATACGCGAGGACCGGAGTTGTTGCAGTCCACATCAACTATCCGAAGTCAAACACGGCCTTGACGACCTTGTGCCGACCCTTGCCGCGCACGGTGCTGATCGCGTTTCGGTAGTCTTCCAGCCGGAAGCGATGGGTGAGAAGGCTCGCCAGGTCTACCTTGCCTGCCGCCATCAAGTCCAGGGCAAGCTGGAAAGTGCGCACCGGCCTGCCATCGTGAGTCTCCGTGGATTGGCACATGGTGCCGGCAATGGTCAGTTCCTTCATCCAGATGGGTGTCCAGTCCACACCGGTCGGCACGCTTGCCAGGCCCACCAGAACGACACTGCCCCCGCCCCGGGCAAAGCGCAACGCATCGTCAATGGAGCCGCCCGTCCCTACGCACTCGTACACAACCTCAGCACCGCCCACAAGTACTGGTTTGCCCAGGATTGGCTGATGCAACGTTGCGCCGATCGCATCTGCCACAGCCTGGTAGTGCTCGCTCCCGCGCACACGGATTACCTTATCGGCACCGAGTCGGCGCGCCAGCTCACCCTGAAAGTCATACCGATAGAGGGCAATAACATGAGAGCGCGAACCCAGGGCGCGAAGAGCAGCTAGCACACACAGCCCCGCTGTACCCATGCCCACAATGATCACTCGCTCCTCATCGAGAGGGAAGCGACGTTTGACAGCATGGAGGCCGACGGTGAGAGGCTCCACCAGGGCAGCGCCCTCGTCGCTGACATGGGGAGGAATGCTGAAGAGCTGGGAGCAATGCGCGAGCACGCTTTCGCCCCAGCCGCCACCAACAGCACGGCAGTTCCCGGCCTCGATGCCGGCTGGCAGGTCACCTCGGGTGAAGTTCTCGCACAGGGAATAGCGGCCCTGCTGGCAGAATCGGCACGGTTGTGCCACATGGCGCGGGACGCAACCCAGAATGGGGTCTACTGCCACGCGATCCCCGACCTTGAATCCGCTCACCCTCTGCCCGAGCTCAGCCACCGTGCCGATGATCTCGTGGCCGACTGTGAAGGGGAACGAAACAAAGGGCGAGAGGGAGGGACTGGTCTCCAGATATACTGCATGAAGGTCGCTGCCGCAGATGCCCCCATAGCGCACCTTGACCCTGGCCCAGTCCGCAGCCGGTAGCGGAGGCTCTGGCACATCTGCATACTGAAGCATAGCCAAAGGACTCGTGAAGATGCCCGCATAGAGTCTGCCCATGGCTTTGCTCAGCACATAGCGGGGTATGCTATAGGTCATCTGGAGGGATTTCATGACGATGGCCGCTCCGGTCTGGAATGTACGCAAAACGTGAAACGTGAAAGGCCCGGTGTGATGGAACGTACCCTCCCGCTTCACGTTTCACGTTCACACGTCGAACCGCCCCTTTGGTACGCAGTACGTACTGCCGCCGAGATGATGCAACACCTTTGCCTCCTCCTTCTCCACCAGCCACACGCCTTCAAAGGTTCCTACTTCCACTTGCGCTGCCCGCACCTCGGCGATGAACAGGGTGTGATCGCCTGCCTTGTGGCGCTCAACGACAACGCATTCCAGGTGACCGATGCACTCCTCGACCAAGGGTGCGCTGATCTTGAGGGCTGGCAAGGGATGGAGGCCGGCCGTCTTGAATTTGTCCACATCTTTGCTGGACGTACTGCCGCAGAGCTTGACCATACGCGCCAACTTGGCGGTGGGCACATTGACGGCAAATTGGCTGCTCTTCTCCATCAACTCATGGGTGAAGGTTGAAGGCGTGACCGAGACGGCCAGCATGGGAGGCTTCAGACTGACGGGCATGACCCAAGACGCGGGCATAATGCCCACCTTGCCTTCGTAGGCGGACGTGATCAACGCCACCGGGCCACTGGTCAGCAAACGATGGGCCTTCTCAAGCGGTATCAGTTCCTTAGGCATGGACCCCTCCTGCTCGGGCAGACAACGCCTATCCTGCCTCTTCCTGTGCTCCCGCCCCCTTCCGTCCTTGACGGGCGAACATCTCCAAGATCTCCTGCTCCGTGGTCGCGTCCTCTGCTGTGCGGTCCTGGCGGATGAAGCCGAGGACGCGAGGAAAACGCAGGGCATAGCCGATGGCGCCGTCGCCGCGGCCCGCTGTGTGCATAGGGCTACGGGTGATCTCGTCGGCACGCACCTCGACCACATACCGTGGCTCCACCCAGACGTCGGGTTCGATAGCAGCCTCCAGGCGGGCGGCTTTCTGGGGCAGGCTGATCTTGTCCAGAAGCTCGCGCATCTGCACCCACTCCTCGTCTGAGAGGCCGGTGGCGACTTTAGAAATCGTAAGGAAACGATCGCGCGGAGCGTCGTACACGGCGGTGAGCAGCGAACCGATGCCGAAACGCGCCCGCTGGCCGCGCCCCCGCCAATATCCCACGATGACGCAGTCTACGCTGTCTGATAGCTGGCCCTGATAGCTGCGCTTCAGCTTGATCCAATTGAAGTTGCGGGCACCAGCCTGGTACGTGGAGTCTGGCCGCTTGGCCATGATGCCCTCTAGCCCCAGGGACACCTTCTCGGCAAAGAAGGCATCAATGCGGGCGGGATCGCTGGTGAGCACCGATTCGGCCACCTGGAGCACGTCGCCGGGCGCGATGGCTGCTTCCAGAAGCTTGCGTCGCTCCACATAGGGCAGACGGATGGTGTCCCGGCCGTTCAGATACAACACGTCAAAGCAGACAAGGCGTAGCGGCAGTTCCTCGCTCATACGTTCAATATCGTACTTGCGCTTGCGCTGCACCGTAACCTGGAACGGCAGGAACTCATCCGTTTCCGGATTGTAGGCCAGGGCCTCGCCCTCGAAGATGGCTGAGTGCGCCCGCACCTGAAGGCGCGCTCCTTCCCGAATCTCCGGGAACATAGCCGTGGTTTCTTCCAGGTTGCGGGAATAGAGGCGGACGGCCTCGCCATCCTTGTGCACCTGGCAGCGGAAGCCATCGAACTTTGGCTCGATGGCCGCCGTTCCCATGCGCTCGATGATCTCCTGGGCGCCGGTGACGCGCTCTGCCAACGCCATGCGAACGGGCTTACCCACCTGTACCTGGATGCTCTCCAGCCCGGCCACGCCCTGCTGCCAGAAGACGATGGCCACCTGGCCGAGGTCAGAACACAGGTTGTAGGCCCGCTCGATGATGGGCCGCAGGGACTTGTCTCCCGCCCTGGCAAAGGACAGGCCGTCCATGACGGTGGGATCGCCAATGCCCAGACGCAACTGACCCAGCGGGATGCGCAGGACGTATCGAGCCTCTCGCCCGCCCAGGTCTGTCAGGAGGTGGGCGAGAGCATCGGTCTTCTGGGCTACCGCCCCTTCGCCGCTGGCGGTGGCAATGCCATGCAGTCGTTCGTAGACCTGAGCCACGTCTAGGCCCTTGCCAGCGGAGGGCAGCAGCCCCTCCGCTACGATGCCATAGTCGCCTTTCTCCTTGTACAGCCGCCGAATCTCCTCTTTGGCGAGACCGGTAGACTTCGAGAGCGCCTCGGCGGCCAATTGCTCGCCGATGCCGAACTCCAGGTTGACGTAGGCAGGCACCAGGCGTTCCTGGCACAGGTAGATGATCTTGTCTATCT
>DAOUCN010000251.1:0-20476 GCA_034431995.1 Chloroflexota bacterium
GTGTCTCAGCGGGCGTTCAGGATGACGGGCAAGAAGAGCCGCTGGCACGCGGTGGTCGTTGCCGTCGGCGTGCGGGTGATGGTTGGTGTGGCTTCCGAAGGGGCTGTGGGGGTTGGGGTAGGGGTGGCGGTGCGCGTGCCGGTGGCTGACGGCGTCGCGGTGCGGGTACCAGTCGCCGACGGGGTCGCGGTGCGGGTCCCAGTCGCCGACGGCGTCGTGGTGGCCGTGTGTGTGGCTGTGCCGGTTGGCGTGCGCGTGGATGTGGGCGTCGGCGTTGGCTGCGCCTGCCATGTCAGGCTGACGTTGGCGACATTGTTGGTCTCGTAGTACTCCAGCCGGACCGAGTGGACACCGGATGCCAGGGCGATCGCAGCGCTGTATGTCATCTGCTGCGCATCCCGGGGGCTGTCCATGAGCGCGGTGTCATCCACCCACAGGCGGACACCACCGTTGGCCTGAATAGTGAACGTGTACGTGCCTGCGGCAAAGGAGACATAGCGGTGCCAGCGGGCGCTGAAATTGTCGGGGGGCAAGACGGGGTCTGGCGAGCCGCTGCCCCAATCGAAGGCAAGGGCAGGATCATACCGAATGAGGGCCGGCGTGTCGGCCAGCCAGGCGTTGGCGTGGTACTCTCCCCGCCAGGTAGTGGTGTATGCCGGACCGAAAGCCTGGATACGGTCGTTCTGCCAATCTGCGACGTAAACGGTATCCCCTGGCCCTACCGCCACGTGGTACGGCAGCAGAAACTTGCCATAGCCCGGGCCTGAGCCGCCCCACGATCCCAGAAACTCCCCCGTGGCCGTGTAGCGCTTGAGAACCGCATTGCCGTGGCTCATCACATAGACCGTGCCGTCGTTGCCCACGGCGAGACCAAAGGGGCTTTCCACCCGTTCTTGCCCAGATCCTGGCCCCCAACTGCCCAGGAAAGCACCAGACTCCGAGAAGTATTGGATGCGGTTGTTGTCGTAATCAGCCACGTAGACGGTGCCGTCGCCAGCCACAGCGATGCCATAGGGAGAGTTGAACTGCCCGTTGCCAGTGCCGTAGGCGCCCCACGTGCCCAGGAAGGCGCCAGCGGGGGTGAAGTACTGGATGCGGTTGTTGCCCTGGTCGGTGACATAGACGTTGCCGCCGGGTGCGATGGCCACTGCTCTCGGACGGTTGAACTGGCTGTCGCCGCTGCCAGGCGATCCCCAGGCACCCAGATGGCTGCCCGCCGCTGTGAAGTACTGAATTCGATTGTTGTTGGCATCCGCCACGTAAACGGTGCCATTGGGCGCCACTGCAACCCCCTCAGGGTGTGCGAACTGCCCGCTGCCTGTCCCACTGGAGCCCCAGGCATTCTGATACCGGCCCTGCTGGTCAAAGTACTGGATGCGGTGGTTATATGTATCGGCTACATAGAGGACGCCCATGCTGGAAACGGCGACGCCGGCCGGATAATAGAAGTGCGATGCGTTGCTGCCGTAGGAGCCCCAGGCGCGCACAAAGCTCCCGCTGGTCGTGAACTGCTGGACGCGGTGATGGTCTGTGTCGGCCACGGAGACGGTGCCGTCTGGGGCAACCGCCACGCCGCGGGGACCGGCGAACTGCCCCGGGTCACCCCACGTGCCCAGGAACCCACCAGCAGCGGTAAAGTACTGGATGCGATTGTTATACCGGTCAGCCACATAGACGGTGCCATTGGCGGCAACGGCCATACCCGCGGGGCCGCGGAACTGACCATTAGCGCTTCCCTGCCAGCCCCAGCCGCCCAGGTACGCGCCACTGGCCGTGAAGTACTGAATGCGATTGCCGCCCGCTTCGGAGACGTACACCGTACCGCCGGGAGCAATGCCGATTCCTTGGGGATTGTTGAACTGGCCGGGGCCTGTTCCCGAGGAGCCCCATTCGTTAAGAAACGCGCCGTCGGCGGTGAAACGTTGCACTCGATTGTTCCAGAAGTCGGCCACATAGACGTTGCCGTCCGGGCCGACGGCCATCCCCCAGATGCCACGGAACTGACCGGGACCATTTCCGTTCGATCCCCATTTCCCCAGGAGCATGCCTGTGGGGGTGAAACGCTGGATGCGGTCTCGGCTATTATCGCCTACATAGACGCTGCCATCGGGCGCGACGGCCAGGGCGGTGACGACGCCGAACTGCCCGTCGCCCGAGCCAAGGGAGCCCCAGGCATCCAGGAAGGCGCCCGTACTGCTGAAGCGTTGAATGCGCCTGTTAAACCAGTCGGCTACGAACAGCGTGCCGTCAGCAGCGGCGGCGACGCCGATGGGGTAGTTCAACTGGCCGGTCGGAGCCTGGGCGCCGATGGCGAACAGGAACTTGTCTGGCAGCGGGCCGGGGCCATTGGCTGGCCCGGTAGGGGGCGCGCCCGGTTCTGTCTGGGATGCCGCGGGCGCGCTGTCGGCGAGAAGCCAAAGGGGAGTACCTGCAAGGGACGCTGTGGCTGAGAGGGCGAGCAGAAGAACCAGCACCAGAGACGAGGCCAGGGCCACCAAGGACGACATGGATCGGGTGTTCATCGCATCCTCCTTGCCTGGACTGTGGTTATGCCTTTGCGCTCGCCTGCCGCCGGGCAAGGGCAGGCGCGTTCGGCTGAGAACGACACTGTCTGGCGTTCGTCTATTCGCGCCGGCTGTGATCTGGAGAGGGCAAAGAGGGCTGCTGCGTGCCCATGGATGCAGCCTGCGCTGGCGTGTGTACTATACCACAGTCTACACCCTTTGCGCGGCCACCGCCTTCGCCGGCAATCCCCACATCGTCATGTGCTCCCTAGCAACGATGCAAAAGCCAGCCTCCTCTAGCGCCTGCTCGACGAAGATGGGGCGGCAGTCGGCGTAGCGGGGGAAGGTGCGGTGGGCCCACTCGTAGAGGCGCGTGGCCAAGGTGGGATTGTTCTCCTTGGACAGGGCGACCACGCAGATGCGGCCACTCGGACGCAGAACGCGGTGGCATCCATCCAGGACGACGGGGATCTCTGGCGTATCGAACAGCTCCAGGGTGAAGCTCATGAGGATCGCGTCGAAGGCGGCGGGCGGGAAGGGCAGGCTAGCGGCGTCCCCACAGACCAGGTCCACTCTGCCCGCCAGCCCCGCTCGCTCCAGCCGCGCCCGCGCGACCCGCAACATCCCCGGCGACAGGTCAAGGCCGTAGACCCGGCCCATCTGTCCGACTGCCCGAGCCACGGCCACCAGGGAGTGCCCCGTGCCAGGTCCGATCTCCAGGATACGCTCGGAGTCACGTGTCGCCAGCAAGCGCAGGCCAGCATCCCGGAAGCGGGCCTCGCTGGCCGCTACCAGATCGTACCAGCGGCTCAGGCGGTCATAGCTGGCGCGGGCGTCATGTTTGGAGCGAGTGACGGAGCTGACACGGGATGATTGCATGCCAGTTCCCAATCCAGTTGATGAAACCGCCATCTGCTGGTATAATGCAGGCGGGGTTGCACGATCTTGCTCAGGAGGCGCATGTCATGCCGAAGAACCCGCTGGCTGAGGTTTTCGGATATCCTGTCGGCAACATGTCGCAGGAGGCGACCAATCATCGTCGGGGACGGCTTTGTCCCTACCACAATCCATCTGGTCTGAACTGCACGAAGAGCAGTGTCACAGATCCGCTGGGGGTTTGCAGCATCTTCGACGGACAGAAACTGGTAGTCACCTGCCCGGTTCGCCTCAGGCAGGACTTGCTCATCCTAACGGACGCCGCCCGTTTCTTCTTTCCGAACGAGCCATACGTCGCGTTGACCGAAGCCCGCCTCAGAGACGCCTACGGCAACTCGGCGGGCAACATAGACATCGTGCTAGCCGTGCTCAACGACGACGAAACGGTAGCAGACTTCGGCGCCATCGAGGTTCAGGCAGTCTACATCTCTGGGAACGTGAGAAAGGTCTTCGAGGAATACATGAAAGACCCGCAAGCCAACCAAACGATGAGTTGGCCAAGCAGGAAGTGTCCACGGCCTGACTACCTGTCGTCATCACGGAAGCGGCTGGTGCCGCAGTTGATGTTCAAGGGCGCCATTCTGCACCAGTGGCGACGAAAGATGGCTGTTGTGGTACACCAAGGGTTCTTCGAGCAGCTGCCTGCCTTGCATGGCGTTGATGAACGCAATGCTGAGATCGCATGGCTAATCTATGATCTGGTCTATGATGTAACACTTGACCGTTACAAGATGCAGCTCTCGGACAAGCGCTTTACCAGGTTCAGAGATGTCGTAGACACAATCACAACTCCCTCTATCGGCGAGATGGGCGAATTCGTGCGATACCTGGAAGCGAGAATCAGAAAAGGCAAGACCGCGGGTGCGCCCGTGGCATCTTCGCTAGAACCGACTGTTGAGCCATTGCCGGCTAGTGTGGCAGATGAGAGCAACGAGGGCCATGTGGTGGATGAGGTCTGCCAGAGTGAGTAGTCGGGCCGTGCAGATGCCGCTGTGGGACGACTCCGGCCCAATGCCGGTCGTCAATGTGGCTTCCGTGCCACAACGCAGCCCCTTCCGCTATGCGGGGGGCAAGACGTGGCTCGTGCCTCGCATTCGACAATGGCTGTGGAGCCTGCCCGCAAAACCGGCAAGGTTCATCGAGCCGTTTGCCGGCGGCGCCATCGTTGGCCTGACCGTGGCCTTTGAGCAATTGGCCGAGATTGTGATCCTGGTCGAGCTTGACGAGCAGGTTGCCGCCGTCTGGCAGACCATCATCAACACGCCCGATGGCGCAGAATGGCTTGCACATCGGATTCTCGCGTTTCGCTTAACGCCTGAGTCGGCGACTGCCATCGTATCATCGCCAGCGCGGTCCACCAGGGAAAAAGCCTTTCAGACGATTGTCCGGAACCGGATCAGCCACGGAGGCATTCTAGCACCTGGCGCTGGCGCAATCAAGTATGGCGAGAACGGCAAAGGCATCCTCTCTCGCTGGTATCCCCAAACCCTCAGCAGGCGCATTTTGGACATCGGGAAGATCAGAGACAGACTCAGATTCGTCCCTGGTGATGGATTCGAGGTCATCCGCAAGTACGCGCATCATGATGATACGGTTTTCTTTGTTGATCCCCCGTATACAGCATCCACGAAGAGAGCAGGAACTCGCCTATATACACATCATCAGGTTGACCACGAAGAGCTATTCGGGCTGGTCCGTACCATCAAAGGCGACTTCTTGATGACCTATGACGACGCCGAGGAAGTGCGTTCCCTGGCAGTGAAGCATAGGCTCGAGACGCGCCTGGTCGCCATGAGCAATACGCACCATGCGACGATGAACGAACTGCTGATCGGCCGCAACCTGGAGTGGGTCCGCTAGATAGCCGGTTGTCTTTCCTCTCCACCGGCTGCCGCAGCACCGGTTTCAGCTTCTCCTATCGCACCCCAACCGCGGGCGGCGCCCCGGTATGTCACACCTCTGCTTGACACACGCGCGGGACTCTGATATTGTAGCAGCGTCCCGATGGCGCCGGGCCTGGCGCCTTCGCCTTCTGTCTGTATGACGCCCTGACATTCCGAGGACATCGTGTTTCTCAAACGACTTGACCTGCAAGGATTCAAGACCTTCGCTGCTCGCACGGAGTTCGTCTTCGACTCGGGCATCACGGCCATTGTCGGCCCCAACGGCTCGGGCAAGAGCAACATCGCCGACGCCGTGCGCTGGGTGCTGGGCGAGCAGGCCTCGCGCCCCCTGCGCATCAAGCGTATGGAGGACGTCATCTTCGCCGGCTCCACCACCCGCCCGCGCGTCGGCATGGCCGAGGTCTCCATCACCCTGGACAACGCTACTGGCTGGTTCCCCGTCGAGTTCAGCGAGGTCACCATCACCCGCCGCGCCTATCGCTCCGGCGAGACCGAGTATCTGATCAACAGGAGCCGGGTGCGCCTGCGCGATGTGGTGGATATGCTCCTTACGGCCAACATCGGCCAGAATACCTACACGGTGATCGGCCAGGGCACGGTGGACGCCGCCCTCTCCCTGCGCCCTGAAGAGCGGCGCGGCCTCTTTGAGGAAGCGGCGGACATCAAGCGTTTCCAGATCAAGCGCAACGATGCCGTGCTGCGCCTGCAGGAGACGGAAGCCAACCTGGTGCGGGTCAGGGACATCGTGGCCGAGATCGAACCCCGCCTGACCGCACTGCAGGCGCAGGCTCGCCGTGCCCAAGAGCGGGACCGCCTGGCGCAGGACCTGCGGGCATATCTGGCTGCCTGGTACGTCCACCGCTGGGGTGAAGCCAGCGAGTCCCTGCGACGGTCTCTGGCAGCCGAGGCTGACGCCGAGCAGCGTCTGGCGGCTGGCGAGGCTGCACTGAGGGAGATCACCGATGAGCTGGCCGCCGTCCGCCAGCGTGAGGTGGACCTGCGGGGCGAGCTTGGCGGGTGGCACCGCCAGGCCAGCGCCTTGCACACGCAGGCCGAGGCCTTGCAGCGGCGCATTGCTGTGCAGCAGGCCACTCTCGATGCCAACAACCGCCAGCGTCTAGAAATCCTGACTGAGATCATGCCTCTCCAGGAACAAGCTGAGGCCCAGCAGCAGGCGCTGATCGAAGCGGAGGCCGAGCTGGCAGCCCTCAGCGAGGAGCACGCGGCGCGGCTGGCCAGCCTGGCCGATCTGGAGCGGGATGCCGCCCAACAGGATGCGCGCCGCAAGGAGGCGCAGACCCGCCTGACGGCAGCCGAGGCCGCGATCATCAGCCTGGCTGCCTCCATCGCGGCAGCAGAGAGCAGTCTGGCGGCCCTGCAGGCCCGCCAGCAGGGTGCTGAGGGTGAGATTGCCCAGCGACAGGCCCAGGTCCGCCAGTACCAGGATGCCGCAGCCAGGGCTGAGCAGGAAGCAGCGAAGACGCAGGAACGCCTCGGCAGCCTGGATAGGGAGATCGCCTCCCATTCCTCCCAGCAACCTGCCCTCCAGTCGGCGATTGCCGTGGCCCGCAGGCAGCGGGAGGAGGCTCTCGCGGCGCTGAACGCGGCGCGCGACGAGCGGAGGGCGCTGGAAACGCGCCACGAGTCGTTGCTGCGGCTCCAGGAAAGCGTGGCAGGGTACGATGCGGGCGTGCGCTCTGTTCTCAGCGCGGCCCGCGCGGCGGCGGTGCCCGGAATCATCGGCACGGTGGCGAGCATTCTGCGGGTGCCGCCGCAGTACGAAGCAGCCATCGGCGCCGCCCTGGGCGGCCACGAGCAGGATATCGTTGTGGAAAGCTGGCAGGCCGCCGAAGAGGCGGTGGCGTACCTCCGCCGCACCCAGAGCGGGCGAGCTACCTTCTTGCCTCTGGACGTGATCAAGGAGGGCGAACATCATCAGAAGATCGAGGGGGCGATTGGCTGGGCAGCAGAGCTTGTGCAGGCCGAGGCGCGCTATCGCGGCCTGGTTGGCTACCTGCTCGGTCGCGTGCTAGTGGTGCGCGACCTGAGCACGGCCCGCCAGATGCTGGCCGGTGGCGACCACCGCTCGGGCGTCGTGCTCGCCACCGTGACGGGCGACCTGGTGCGCCCAGGAGGAGCCATCACCGGCGGCTCGCCCCAGGTGCGCACGTCCGGCCTGTTGGAGCGCGAACGCGAGCTGGCCGAGCTGCCGGCGCGTGTGGCCGCAGCGCGCGAGGCCGAACAGACCTGCAACCAGAAGCTGGCAGCGGCAGAGGAGGCCCTGCGGCGGGCAGAGCAAGACTTGCTGACACTGGACGGCCGCCTGGCTGCTCTGCGCCACACATACCAGGAGCAGGCGGCGGCTTTGGCCGAGAAGCAGCGCGAGCGCGAACGCTGGCAGCGCGAGCTATCCTGGGTGCGAGACCAGGAGGCCAGCCTGGCCAAGACCCTGAGTGAGCTTCGCAGGCAGGAGGGTGCGCTGCGGGCACATTTGGAGCGCCAGAAGCAGGAACAGGCAACAGCCCAAGCCCAGTGTGCATCGCTGCGCGGCGAGCTGACGGTCATGGAAGCGGACCAGGCAGCAGCACGACTGGCTGAGGCGCGCACTGCGGCGGCCCTGGCCGAGCAAGACCTTAAGGCACGGCACACGCTGCTGGACAACCGGCGGCAGGAATGGCACCGCCTCAGGGGTCAGATCGCTGCCAGGGAGAAACGGAGTGAGGAACTGGCCGCGGAAGCAGCAGCCAGCAACGCCGACATTGATGCCGCCCGCCTCGAGATGTCGGACCTCTCAGCGACCATCAGCGTGCTCCAGGGGCATATTACGCCAGCAGAGGATGCCATTGCGGCCTTGGAGAAGCAGCGGACGGCGCTGATGGAGAGGGAAGTCCAGGCACGGGGCCGCCATCTGGCTCTGGAACGCGCCCATAGCCAGGCGGCCATCGAGGTACAACGGGCCCGGGATGAGTTGGGCAAGCTGCAAGCACAGATCGAAGCGGAAGAGGGACTCGGACTTAAGGAATACGGGCTGGCTGAGGAAGAGGTCAAGAGCCTGCTGGAAGAGCTGGCCGTGCCCGTCCAGCTTGGCCTGGGCATCGACAATGGCAGGCAGGCCCCGCCCTCCCAGGCAGTGATCTCCAGTCCCGAGGGCCTCAGGCGGCGGGTGGACAGCCTCCGGGCTCAATTGCGTCACCTGGGCCCGGTCAACCCCAATGCCGTGACAGAGTACGAGCAAGCCCTCAGCCGCTACACCTTCCTGACCTCTCAAGCCGAGGACCTGGAGCACGCTATCAAGTCCCTCAAGGCCGCCATCGCCGAATTGGACGCGGTCATGCGGCGGCGCTTCGAGGAGACATTCGAGGCGGTAGCTCTCCAGTTCCGTGCCTATTTCCAGACTCTGTTCAACGGCGGCACGGCCAAGTTGGTCCTGACCGACCCGGATGACATGGTGGAGACGGGCGTCGAGATCGTGGCCCAGCCGCCGGGCAGGCGCCTGCAGAGCCTAGCGCTCCTATCCGGAGGCGAAAGGGCGCTCACGGCGACGGCGCTGCTCTTCGCCATCCTCACCGTCAATCCCACGCCCTTCTGCATCCTGGATGAGGTGGACGCCGCCCTGGATGACGTCAACGTGGGGCGCTTCTGCGATGCCCTGCGTCAACTGGCCGAGCGCACCCAGTTCATCATCATCACCCACAACCGGGGCACCATGGAGATTGCCAGCGCCCTCTACGGCGTCTCCATGGCTGCCGACGGCACCTCGCAGGTTCTCTCTCTAAAGCTGGAGGAAGCGCGGGCCACATGAGATCTGGAGCCAGGTTCAGCAATATCGCTATCAGCACATGCAGTCGAGATACGGTCGTTTGGCCCCCAAAGCGGTAGCTA
This sequence comes from Chloroflexota bacterium, assembly GCA_034431995.1. Taxonomy (GTDB): domain Bacteria; phylum Chloroflexota; class DTOL01; order DTOL01; family DAOUCN01; genus DAOUCN01. The sequence continues at coordinate 9,227 of DAOUCN010000251.1, forward strand.
AGTCAGGCAAGAGATCTCGACGGACTCCGCGTCGCTGGGCTCTCAGCGACTCCAAATGACAATCGACACAGTACCCGACGACGAGCGGAGGTCCGGTTTCCATACGCCGTAATTGGCTCGGGCGCGGGCTGCGGAGCGGCAGACCTGCCCCATCCGGCGGGGGACACGTGGAAGCCTGCCCTGCGGTAGCTGGCTGGACGCTGGCGAGGGTGTAGGATTAAGGGTTTCGGCGGTTCGCCTGTCCCCTGAACTGCCAGCCTGCCCTGGGCGCAGGCCAGGGGGCAGGCTTGACCCGCCGGGCACCGGCAAACCGCACCAACGACGCGCCAATGCCTGCCTGCGCAGACTGCGCGAGTTGCCAACAGGTGACTTCTCGACCCTGTTGCAGCGGCTTCGAGTCGCCCAAGAGGTCGTTCAACAGCCTCGGCATCGTCAATTTGACAACTTTGGAACGAAGTGATACACTTGGGATGGCATGACTTTCGGAGGTTCCGACCGAATGGGGATGGCAGCGCGGCGATTTGTTCGCGTTCAGGAAAAAGGGCAGGTAACTCTACCAGCGAAGCTGCGTCGAAGGTTGGGCCTGAAAAAAGGCGATCTGGTGGCGGTGACCGAAACAGAAGAGGGAGTGCTGATCACCCCTCAGGAAGTTATCGCCACGCGGGCTCTCGACAGACTAGGTGCAATGCTAAGAGAGCAGGGAATCACGCTCGAAGAGCTCATTGAGTCCGGCCGAGAGATACGGGGACAGATCATCAAGGAGAAGTACAGCCTTGAGAGCGACGAATGACGCGCGCCTTCATTGACGCCAGCGTCCTCTTTGCGGCCAGTTATTCCTCAGCCGGCGCGTCCCGCGAGATCATCCGCTTGGCCTTCCAAGGAGAGGTGCAGCTCGTCATCAGCGACGACGTCTTGCGGGAAGCGGAGAAGAACCTGGCTCTCAAGTATCCTATTGCCGTTGCTGTGCTGCACGAGGTGGTCGAGGCGCTTCCGCTTGACGAAGTGGTCCCCACGGCGGAGGAAGTCCAGCAGGCGGCGTCGTACACTGCGGCAAAAGATGCCCCCATTGTCGCGGCTGCGAAGAAGGCAGGAGTGGACTACCTCGTGAGTCTTGACCGGCGCCATCTCGTCGGGATACCGCAGGTTGCCCAGAGATCAGGCCTGAGAATCGTCCTGCCTGAAGAGTTCCTCGCGGAAATCCGCCGGCGAGAACGCCAGGGCTAGCCGCATCCTCTTCCTGACCGTTTGTCGGTAGTCCCTGCGTCCTCTGCGATTTCCTGCTCCGCTCGCGCCCGCAACTGCCCACACGCCGCCCGAATCTCGCTCCCCTTGTCCACACGCACGGTAGCGACGATCCCCGCGGCATTGAGGATAGACTGGAAGGCCACCACGGTCTCACGGCGCGGGGCGGCCAGGCTGCTCCCCGCCACTGGGTTCATGGGGATCAGATTGACCATACAGGTCATGTCCCCGATGAGCGCAGCCAACTGGCGGGCGTGAGTCGGCAGGCTATTCAGACCCTCGATCAGGACATACTCAAAGGCGACGCGGCGGCCGGTGGTCTGAATGTACTCCCGGCAGGCTGCCAAGACCTCCGCCAGGGGATAGCGCCGATTGATGGGCATGAGGCGGGATCGCAGCCCATCGCTAGGGGCGTGAAGGGAGATGGCCAGGCCCACCTGAAGCTTCTCCTGCGCCAGGCGGCGGATGCCTGTCGCCAGGCCAGCCGTCGAAATCAGCATGTGGCGGGCGCCCAAGGCGAAGCCATCGGGGTCATTGAGGCGACGCACAGCGGCCAGGGTTGCAGCATAGTTGGCGAGGGGCTCGCCCATGCCGGCGAAGATGACGTTGGTAATGGGTGGGAAGGGCGTGGGAGCGGCAAAGGCGCGTGGTGCCCCCGTGTTTTCACCCTCCTGGGTCTCGCGATGGGCGATGTGACGGGCGAAGTGGATGACCTGGCCCACGATCTCGCCGGCGGTGAGGTTGCGCACGAAGCCACTCTGTCCGGTGGCACAGAAGGCGCAGCCCAGAGCGCAGCCAACCTGTGTCGAGACGCAGACGGTGCGCCTGGCCTTGCTGGTGTCTGTGGCATCGTAGAGCATGAGGACGCTCTCGATGGTGTTGCCGTCGGCCAGACCAAACAGGACCTTATGCGTGAGGCCGTCGGTGGAGACGAGGTGGCGGAGCGGCTGGAGGCCGTCAAAGGTGTAGCGCGCAGCCAGACGCTCGCGCAAGCTGCGCGGCAGGTCGGTCATCTCGCTGAACGAGTTGACGAGGCTGCGGTAGACCCATCGCCATACCTGGCGAGCACGGTATACGGGGTCGCCCAGGGCGAGGATACTTTCCGCGAGCTGGGGAAGCTCCAGATCGAGAACAAACGCTGGTTCGCCAAGAGTCACGGGATGCCGTCGGTGCGTCGGTTCGGAATGGGTAGCTGCGCTGCTAGTCCCGACGCGCTATAATCATAACACACGTGCTTGATCCCGTAAAGGGCAAGATCACCGCCACAGGAATGCCAGTAATCCGGCTACCCGCAGCTTGAGCCAGCTCCACGCCACGTAGAGGACGCCAACAGCCAGCCAGCGCGGCCGCACCGCCAGCGACTTCGCCCCCTGCTCGCCCGGAGCCACAGCCAGCCCCCGCACGATCACCACCGGCACGCTCTCGCTCGTCTGCCCCATGAGCAGCCCGGCCCCCTGCGCCACCTGATCGGCCACGCCATCTATCCCACCCAGCTTGGGCCGCCCGCGCCGGTCGGGACGGCCCAGGTCCCGGCGCAAGGGGTCCATGCCAGCCACGCCGATGGCCAGTTGCTCTGTGCCCAGGCGGGTAAACCGCATCTCGGTATCGGCAATGATGACCGCTACATCGGTGGAGGCGACGCGGGCAAAGGCCGCGCGTAGGTCGTGGGCCACGGCATCGGGGTCTGCGGGAAGCAGCGTCAGATGACCAGGAGGAGCATTGGAGGCGTCGCTGCCGGCGTCGGTGGCCAGCCCGCCGGCAGGGGATTGGGTGAGCAGTAGGGCTGGCTCCTCGGCAAGGAGGGCGGAAACGGTGGCGGGGTCAGGGCCGAGCTGGGCCTTGACGGCGTAGCCCAAGGCCAGGCGCAAGGGAAGATAGCCGACGATGTCGTGGCTCTCTTCCATCATAATGGCCACAGCCCGCGGGTCGAGGCCCGTGGCCCAGGCCAGGGCCTTTGCCCTCCGGCTTGGGGTCGCCTGATCGAGCCGCGCCGTCAACCCCAGGGCCTTCGACAGGATCTTGGAGGTGATGACAATGATGTCGCCGTCGCTGATGCCCACGCCCTCGCGCCGTGCGCAGTCGGTGATCATCGCCGCCAGGTTGTCGCCGGGCTTGATCTCGGGTATTGTCTCCAGACCGATGAATTCAACAGCCGCGGGCATGATGCTCTCCCCACGGGCATTGGCAGGGTCATCAGGGCCAGGCATATTGCCTGACCACAGGGAGGCCAGCCCATACCAGGTTGCGGCGACGGAGTCGTCGCCCTCCCCATGAGACGGACAGGCCGCCCCGCTTGTCGGGACGGCCTGCTCTCCCTCGATGTGTCAGCCTCCGCGTCCCCCTGTTTTTGCCTCCCGCCCTCGCCGCGTCTCAGTCGTGGCGTCGGCCCCCGCCCAGGAGCAGGAGCCCGTAGTACAGGAGCTGGCTCAAGGACTGGGCCACGGCTGCAACGTAGGTCAGGGCGGCGGCGTCCAGGACGCTCTTGGCCAGGTCATACTCGGTGCTAGCGATCAGCCGGTTGGTGGTCAGCAGGGTCATGGCCCGACGGCTGGCGTCCAGCTCCACAGGGAGGGTCACGACAGTGAACAAGAAGGCTGCCGCAAACAGGAAGAACCCGAGCCAGGACAGGCCAGTCAAGCGCAACATGAAGCCAATGATGAAGAGCCAGATACCCAGGGTAGAACCGAGCTGAGCGACGGGCACGAGAGTGGCCCGCACCCGCATCAGGGCGTAGCCTGTGTGATCCTGGACGGCATGGCCCACCTCGTGGGCGACAATGCCCAAGGCGGCAACCGACGCGCTGCCTGCCACACCCTGCGACAAGCGCAGGATCTTGCCCGATGGGTCATAGTGATCGCTCAACTCGCCAGGCGTGCCCTCGAGCTTGATGTGGCGCAGGCCGCTGCCATCTAGGAGGCGGCGGGCGGCTTCGGCGCCGCTGATGGCCGCCACATTGCGCACCTGGGACATGCGCTTGTATGTGGAGCTCACCTTGTACTGGGCATAGAGGGCCAGCACGAGAGCGGGCAAGGCAAAGACAAACCACAACGGATCATAGTACATTGGACCGTGAACCTCCTTCGTTCACATACAACCTTTCATTCGAGAACCGGATGGCATGACACCCTGCCGCTGCAGAGCGTTCCTCATCCGGCGGGTATAGTATACCACATCGTGCCCAGGCAGGGCAAGAGCTTCCGCCACGCGTCCAGGGCCCGTGCAAAGTCAGGCGGGTTGTCATGCTGAGAGGCATGAAATCTACACTCGTCCGCCACAACCGGCTCGCGTGGCATCGTGCTCACTTGTCTGGGCAGAACACGACGCGGCTCTTGTCGCTGTGGTAGGCGTAATCCTTGCCGCCTGCCGTGAGGATGATCTTGTAGCCTGGGGTGATGACCTGGGCGTACATCATGCCGGGCTGAGGGCAGCCTAACGCCGTGGAGGGCCACTCCACGGCCTGCACCTCTTTGACGCGAATGTCCGCCGATGCGATCTTAATGCGGTCAGCCAGATCGCGCAGCGCCGCCTTGACCACATCCTCGGCTCCTGGGGGGACGGTCGGTGTGGGCGTGGTGGCGGGAGCGATTGCACCGCAGGCTGCGCCAGCCAGTGCCACCAGTAAGATTGTGGCAAGCCACCTCATCGTGTTGCCTCCTTGTGAGCAAGGACCAGAAAGCCTAAGACGACGATGTGTACCGCCATGATTGTACAACAAAAGACCGACAAAGACAACCAAAACGCGGATAGCACGGAGACCTGTCCGTGCTATCCAGCGAAGAAGCACTCGTGTCACCTGGCAACACGTGGCGGCGAGAGACGCCACGTGTTGCCAGGGCAGACGCAGCGTCTCATGGCTTCACGATCACGGGAAGATACACATGCTCTGTCAACGGCGGCCCACCGCTGATGCTGACATCATAGCGGCGATAGGTTCCCCAGGCGGCAGGGTCATAGTCTTTGACCATGGCGTAGTAAAGGCCCGGCTTGGTGAAGCTGTAGATGATGCGAGACGTCTTGCCGCCACCGCCATCGTCATCGTAGGCCATTTGCGTGATGCCGTCGGGCATGAACAGATAGAGTACAGTATCCGTCCCGCCCTGGAGGTTCTCGGTGCGCAGCGTCAGTTCCACCGGCTGCGGCACGTAGAACTGCAGCCAGTCCTGGTCGCCAGCGGGACAGATATTGCGGGTCTGCTTCAGGCCAGAAATGGTGATCGCCTTGGACTGGGCCGCCGAGTCGTCGGGCTCGAAAGTGTCAGGGAAGCAGAGCGGCGTAGCGGTAGGCGTGGGTGAAGCAGCGGGCGTGGTTGTGGGCGTGGGGCCGGCCACAGTGTCCTGGATGACGGTTACCGAGCCACTGCCCCGATTGGCCACATAGATGCGACCCGTGTTAGGGTTGAGGCCAATGCCGCTGGCAGGATTGGCACCCACGGGCAGCGTGGTGAGCAAGGTGTTGTTACTGGCGTTGATCACATCGACCGTATTGCTCCCGTAGCCATTAACGTAAACGCGATCCGACCCGGGGCTATAGACAACGCCCATGGGATTGCGCCCGTTGATCTTGAGGCCGGGGAAGCCCACGATGAAATGAAAGTCGGTGGGGTCAACGACTGCCACGCGCCATTCCGGTGTGTCGCTGTAATACTGTGCGACGTAGATAGCACCGTCAACTGAGCGAATGGCCATGCCATTGGGGCCGGCCAAGGCAGTGCGCCGGCCGATCTCAGTGAAGGTCAGGGTGGTAAAGGCGACGATGAAGTCCGGGCCGGTGCCGGGGATAAACCACAGGTTGCTCACGTAGATGCGGTTGCGACTGGGGTCCACGGCCATAGCGTGAGGATCAGGCTGCCCGGAGGCGAAACTGGTGAGGACGGTGTTGTTCGCACCATTGATCACCGTGATCGAATCACTGCCCGAGTTCGACACGTAGATGCGGTTGTTCAGCGCATCCACCACCACCTGATCGGGCAGGTTCAGGCTACCATGGGTAATCTCTTGCTCCACGACCAGGGTTGCGGCGTTGATAATCGCCACCGAGTTGCGGCCATTGCACGCTACATAGACACGATCGTTGTTGGGGTTGTAGCCAGCACCCCACGGTGTCAGGATCAGACCGCTGGTGATGGTCACAACCTGGTGCGTGTCGCCGTTGATCACGTAGACAGTGTTGTCCTTTGAGTTGGACACGAAAATACGGTTGCGCTCGTAGTCAACGGCGACGCCTTCGGGGCCGTTGCTGGCGTCGCCAACGCCCGTCTGGATGGTGGCGATGACCGCCGGGCCGTTCTCGAGGGTGGGCGCTGCTTGTGAACCGACGCTGCTCAGGAGTAGGATCAGCAGAACTACCAACCCTGCGAGAGCTGCCATCAAAGGTAGATGACGCGCGCGTTCCATCTTCCTCTCCTTTCGGGGTCAGGCTTTGCCCGACCCACTAGACTAGTGTGCCACCTCTTGTGCTGCGGCCAAGGTGCGGCGCGCCTCAGCAACATCCCTGGTCATCTGCGCTACCAGGTCGGCGACGGTGGCAAAGCGTATCTCCTGGCGCAGGCGCCTGACCAGTTGGACACCCAGACGTTGGCCATAGATGTCTCCCTCGAAGTCCATGATGTAGACTTCCACGAGCCTCTGGCTGTCACCGAACGTGGGACGGATACCGATGTTTGCCACGGCCGCAAGCGAGCTGCTTCCCATCTCGGCATAGACGGCATAGATGCCATTGGCGGGGAGCAGGTAGTTGCTGGTGAGAGTCAGGTTGGCGGTGGGAAAGCCGAGCGCGCGTCCCCTACCGACCCCAGCGACGACAACGCCCTCCAGGCGATGAAAGCGACCAAGGAGCAGACGTGCCTGCTCCATATCCCCCGCTTCAATCACGGCGCGCACCCGACTCGAGCTGACGCGCTCCCCCGCCAGGAGCACGGGGGGCACGATGCCAACGCTGAAGCTACGTTGATCCCCCAGCTCCTTCAGGCGGGCAACGCTGCCCGTTCTCTTGTAGCCCAGGGCAAAATCAGGCCCGACCCACAGCTCGTGCAATCTCAGATGCCTCTGTACCAGATCGAGAAAGGCCTCTGGCGAGAGACGTGAGAGGTCGGCAGTGAACCGCAAGGGAATGACGGTGTCCACACCCAGGCGGGCGATCAGAGCCAGCCGCTCGCTCAGGCTCGTGAGTTCATAGGTTACCGTTTCTGGCGCTAGGACTGCACGCGGGTGCGGGTAGAATGTGATGGCGGCGCTTGCCCCGCCCAGCAAGCGGCCGCGCTGGACGGTGTGGCCGATGAGAGCCTGGTGGCCAATGTGAACGCCATCGAAAACGCCCATGGTGAGGGCAACTGGTCGTCCGGGTCGTAATGTGCTCAGGTCAGCGATGGCGGCCATGAGTCCGTTGCCACGTGTGCTATCGTATTGGTTCCCAACGCGGGAGAGAAAACCTTGTCGGCCCGCCACAGGCCGGGCTCACCAGCAGCTACCAGCAAGGCAATCAACTCGCCGTCCAGAGAGTAGACTCGCCATGGCTGGCTCGCGTGTGCCGAGGACGTGCCTGCTGTCAGACGGATGCTCTGACCTTGGCACGCTCTGGCAGCATCGTCAGGCCCCAGGATGACGGCGGAACAGTCCTGGAGTGCGCTGTCCATGGGGTGCATGAGCTGGTGCGCGTATCCTTCGGTTATGCCATGCCGGAGCAAAGGAAGAGGCACGGCATCATCGAGGGTAAAGCCGCCGCTGCGTAGCCGCACGAGGCCACACAGGTGGGCGCCGCAGCCGAGCATCTCCCCGACGTCCCGCGCCAGGGAGCGGACGTAGGTCCCTTTGCTGCACGTCACCCGGCAGTAGATATGAGGCCTCTGCCACTTCAGAAGCTGTAGCGCGTGTATCGCGACCTGGCGTGGTCTGCGTTCCACCGTCTGCCCGTGCCTGGCCCGACGATAGGCTGGCTCCCCCCGCACCTTGAGGGCCGAGAAGACGGGCGGCATCTGCTCCTGATGGCCGATGAAAGAGCGCAATACCCCTTCGATGGTTTGACGACGCAGCGCCTTCACGTCTTTCACCGCCAGGACGGCGCCCTCTGCATCATCTGTATCGGTCGTGACCCCTAGATGGATACGGGCGCAGTATTCCTTGGTCCCATCCACCAGGTACTCCAGCACCCGCGTGCCCTGGCCGACACCTACTACCAGCACTCCCTCGGCCATGGGGTCCAGCGTCCCTGCATGTCCGGCGCGCTTTTCGCCGGTGATGCGGCGCACAGCGGCAACGACATCATGGGATGTCATACCCGGAGGCTTCCACACGTTCAGGATGCCATCCATAGCTTGGCTCTCCCTCTCTAGCGGAGGGACAGCGTCAAGATCAGCGCCGGAATGTCGCCGGTCACGCCTCCCCTGATCCTCTCTGCGCGGGGAGAGGGAGACTGGGCTCGTGTAGATGGCGTCTCACTTCTGCCAGCACACGCTGTTCCACTTGAGCCAGCCTGCCGGTCACAGTGCAACCTGACGCCGCCGGGTGTCCGCCCCCGCCCAGCGCGGCGGCGATGGCAGCGACATTGATGGCGCCATTTGAACGGAACTCGACCTTGACTGTGCCGTTGGAGCCTTCCATCAGGAGCACGGCTACCGATGTGCCCTCTGTTCCCCGCAGGAAGTTGACCAGCCCCTTCGCCTCGTCTTCCCGCAGGCCAAATTGCTGTAGGACGCGGTTGGGGATGCCTGCCCAGGCTATGCCATCTGTCATCTGGAAGCCGCTGAGAACCTGTCCCCACAGGCGTAGGACAGGGAGAGGCCGGTTCTCAAAGGACTGCTGGACGATGTGGCTCAGGGATGCACCTGCTTCCATCAGGGCTGCTGCCAGCCGCAGGGTGCGGGGGGATGTGCTGGTGGTGCGAAAGCCAATGGTGTCGGTGACGATGGCCGTCAGCAGACAGGTAGCGATGCGCTCATCCATGGCAACGCCGAGTCGCCGCACCAAGTCATAGATCATCTCGCCAACGGCGGCAGCCTTTGGCCTGATCACATTCACACTGCCATATCTGACGTTTGTGACATGATGGTCCATGTTGACGACAGGCGCGGCGCGGAAGGCGCTCTCGCTGTAGAGCGATCCCAAGCGGTCGGTGTCGGCTGTATCGAGCACGATGATGAGATCCTGCCCCCCTGGCGGCTGAGTGGAGATCCTGTCGCTGCCTGGGAGGAAAGCCAGGGATGGCGGAACGGCATCGGCGCAGGCAATAGGGCAGGTCTTGCCCAGGGCCGTCAGGGCCCAGTAGAGTCCCAGTAGCGAGCCGATGGCGTCGCCATCGGGACTAACGTGCGTGGCAAGATAAATGGTGTTGGCATTGCGGACCAGGGAAACGACAGATGGCAACGAATACTCCCCTCTAAGGGATGTGCTCACCTGGAGGGAGCAGTGAGGCGTGATCAATCTCCTGCCGTGTTTGACTCCAGGTTGCTACGACGTTCACGGCGCAGTACTTGCCGGGGCGTAGCACTTTGAGGACTGTGGCAAAGGCATCCGCCAATGCTGACGTGGGACGCCCGTGCTCATCGTCTAGTCCCCCTTACCCTCAGATTCCTGTAGTTCCTTGAGCAACTCGAGGATGCGGGCACCGCGGGCGACGGAGGAATCGAGATGGAAGGTAATCTCTGGGACGCGGCGCAAGGCCAGGCGGCGCGCCAGTTCGTGGCGCAGGAAGCCCCCGGCATGCTCCACGCCAGCGAATGCCTCGCGCACCTGGGTCTCGCTGCCCAGGATGCTGACGAAGACCTTAGCGTGGCGCAAGTCCTCGGTCAGTTCAACCTCGGTGACAGAGATCATGGCCCCATTGAGCAGACGAGGATCCGTCGCCTCCCGCTGCAAGAGCTCGCTGATGTCGGCACGAATCTGATCCTGTAGGCGTTCGGTGCGGCGTGACATAGTAGGTTAGTTCACTCTTTCCCTGCGATAGGTCTCGACGACGTCGTTTTCCTGGAACTCGCCGAATCCCTCAATGCCGAGGCCACATTCGAAGCCCGCCGCCACCTCTTTGACGTCGTCCTTGAAGCGGCGCAGGGAGGAGATCTTGCCATCGCAGAGGACAGAGCCGTTGCGGCGCACGCGTGCTTGTGCCCCGCGGCTGATCATGCCGTCAGTGACCACCACCCCCGCGATCGTTGCTCCTTTGCCAAGTTTGAATACCTGGCGCACTTCGGCGTGGCCCTCGACCACCTCCTCGTACTTAGGCTCGTACAGGCCCTTGAGGGCCTTCTCAATGGCGTCCAGGAGGTCATAGATGACCTTGAAGGTGCGCACGTCTACACCGTGCAGCACCGCTGTGCGCACGGCGGCGGCATCAGGCTCGACGTTGAAGCCGATGACGATGGCCTTGGACGCAGCCGCCAACGTCACATCGGACTCGGTGATATTGCCAGCGGCTTGGTGAATCAGCCGCACTTTGACCTTCTCATCGCCGAGCTTCTCCAGGGACTTGACGATAGGCTCCAAGGAGCCCTGGACATCTACCTTGAGTACAATGTCGAGTTCCTTGACCGCTCCGGCCTGGATCTGGGCGAAGAGGGCATCGAGGCTAATCGCAGGTGCTGGCGCGGCTGCCTCGCGCTGTGTCTTTTCAGCGCGCTGGGCGGCCAGGGCGCGGGCCTCGCGTTCGCTGGGCATTGCCTCCAGGATGTCTCCTGCCTGGGGCACGTCTGACAGACCCAGAATGCTGGCGGGCATGGATGGCTCGGCTTTGCGGATGGGCTTGCCTCTGTCGTTGAACATGGCCCTGATCTTGCCGTAGATCTGGCTGACAACGACATGATCGCCGACGTTGAGGGTGCCATGCTGCACCAAGACCGTAGCCAGGGGGCCTTTGGCCTTGTCCAGGCTGGCCTCGATGATGGTTCCGACCGCGGGGCGGTCGGGATTGGCTTTCAGCTCTGCCATCTCGGCCACCAGCAGCACCATGTCCAGCAGCTCGCTGACCCCCGTCCCCCGCTTGGCCGACACCGGCACAACAACGGTCGAGCCCCCCCAATCC
>DAOUCN010000252.1:0-1614 GCA_034431995.1 Chloroflexota bacterium
CTCTTAGGGAGAGGGGGCGGGATGAGGGTGGACTCGAGTCCGCAATCGCCCCTCACCATAACCCTCTCCCCGATGGGGAGAAGCAACCGGTCGTTTCGGCGTTCCAGTGACCAGGACGAAACACCATGGCCACGGTTGTTCACCGCTGACCCAAATGTGTCCAATCACCCACCTCTACGCGGCAATCGGGGGGTATCGGCTCGGCAGGTCTTGCCGTCCGCGAATGGGCACGCATACATGAAGCGCGACCCGCTGGACGGCGGTGACCTGTCGTTTGCACGCTGCGCCGGTCGAGAATGGCCGCGAAATGCATGAATCGCGAGGGGTTGCACGTATGAAGGCTGGGACCCTCGCCAGCATCGCTGCGTAGGGCGTGGCGCCATTCGTGTATTCGTGCCGATTCGTGGACGGCAATCGGTCCCTACCGCGCTGCAAGCGGATCTCAGATCAATGAGGATGTTGAACGGACGGCGTCCACAGTATGAAACTGCTCCCACAAAGGCGCACAGTCGCCCTTTTGCGACCGCTACAGCCTGCGAAGGCAGGCTTCGCGACGTTGTTGCTGCGACTTGTACTGGCCAACCGCGGTTGCCGCCAAACAGCTCGGTTGCCCAACCACGCGCGCCAGAATCAATGATTCCCCTGCAAAAGGGGCGTCGCAGTGCTGTCATTCTGAGACTTCCATGCCGCCGGTGCGGCGTCATGTGAGATGGCAGAAACTCGCTGCCACGTAGGGCGGGTAGGATACACGCCGCCCCGCTAGCGTCGGGCATCATGCCCGACCTACAAGCTGGCCAACCGCGGTTGCCGCCAAACGGCTCGGTTGCCCAACCACGCGCGCCACAATCAATTCGGCCCCTAATCAGCTATACTCTTACAGGCGATGGATTAGGAGCGAAATTCATTCCTGCGCATGGCCGTTAGCCCCCCACCGGCGTGTAGTGGGGGCGCGTGCCAGAATGAATCATGCTGCAAAACGGTCGGCGGCTGGCGCTGGCGCGGTTGAAACCGCCTCTACAACTACGCACAGTCGCCCCTTGGCGACCGACTGGGCCTGCGGAGGCAGGCATCGCGGCGTTGCAGGGGCGGCTTCTGGTCGCCAAGTGCATCGTTCAACACCCTCCCGCCACATTACGCTTGACAAGGGAGCCGCTCCTGCTTATAATCCGGGCTGGGATCGCTTGCGCTTTGGTACCACGGGTATCCACGGCGAAAGACCCTGCGCAGCCTGCCGGGGCTGCGCAGGGTGCTTTGCATACAGGAGCGTACAGATGGATCGCAATAATCGTGTACTGCTTGCTATTCTCGGCTGCTCCCTTGTGTTGCTCCTCATCCTGTGCATCGGTGGTGCAGCCTTCGTGTTCTATGTCTACCGGTCGAGCTCCGGTGAAGGGCCTCTCGCCGGCCCAGCCCCCCAGGCGTCCGCTATCGCTCCCACCAGACAGCCTGCCGGCGCGCCCTCGCCCACACCCCGGCGAGCGACGCCCGTACCCCGCACCCGATCAAGCCAGACCCTTATCATGCCCCTGGACGAGTGGCAGACGCTGGACCCCCACTTGGTTGGCGACGCCACCTCTGCCGAATACGTCGTACACATCTTTGGCGGCCTGGTAG
>DAOUCN010000253.1:0-2225 GCA_034431995.1 Chloroflexota bacterium
GTGTCAAGGAAGACCGCGTTTGCCATCGGTATCTCCGCCGTAAAGATACTTCTCCAGATTCTCTGACCAGTCGCGGGGGCCGTCCAGATTGAGAGAGCGCGCGACGTCGAGGAAGGAGACCGGTTTGCCGGATGTTTCCGTTACTGGCTCGATGGTGATGCGCACCCGTGTATTGGGTTCGAGAGATGGCGGTTCGGCCGGGCGAAAGACCCGTCCGTCAAAAAACGCCTCCATAGTGGTAACCATTTCCCCTCTCCTGTATGTCCTGCATGCCAGTGACGTATACCAGTATCATACGCTCCCTTATCAGCGAGGCGATACACTCCATTGTCTCAACGATGCCATCCACTCCCGTGCAGTGTCCCTGGGCTTGGCGTCCAGAAGACGATCATTGGCAGACGCAGGCAGAATCGCGGTTGCGCGTTTCACCAGTTCTTGCGTGCGGGTCGCCATGTCTTTACTCCCCTCGGTGCACGTCCTTGGTGGAATGCGCGATCTGTCAATCGCATCGCAGGTCAGAGGTTCAAGCCGTCCCCAATGTGTCTTTCAGGGTTTCTTGCTCATCCCATGCGACGTGGATCAGCGGGCTTCTCTCGACGTGCCACCGTCCCAAGTACAGTATACAGCAAACACGGCGTCAAATCAATGCAGCAGGATGTGAGATCCGCTTGTAACGCGGCGGGGAACGATTGCCGTCCACGAATCCTCACGAATACACGAACAACGCCACGCCCTCTGCGGCAATGTGGCCGAGGGTCCTGGCCTTTGCACGTGCGGCGGCTCGCCATTCGTGCATTCGAGTATTGGTGCCTATTCGTGGACGGCTCGACCTGGCCGCGCGTTACCACCGGATTCCAGAGCAGCAGGATATTGACAATATCCTGGGCGACTCTACGTCCCTGAAACGGAGTGCACAGTCGCCCTGCGGAGACCCGGGGAGACCGATCAGTCGCATGACAGAACCAAGACGCCACGGCTTGCCCGGTGTCTTGGTATCTTTGTGCCGAGATCACCGTCGTGGCGTCTTGGCGTTGTTGGCTGTTGAATGCACCAGCGCTACCGCAGCAACGCCAGCGACTGCCGCGCCAGGTCGAGCACCGGCGAGGGGAGCAGGCCGAGTTGGAGCGTGCCCCAGGCGGCCAGAACCAGTGCCAGCACCAGGGCAGGGGAGAGATTGAGGCGAACGGGAGCAGCGCCCGGCTCCCGCATCCACATGTAGACGATCACGCCCACGTAGTAGACGACACCCACCAGGCTATTCAGCACGCCCACCACCGCTAGCCAGGTGTAGCCTGCCTGCACCGCGGAGCTGAAGACATAGAACTTGGCAAAGAAGCCGGCTGTAGGCGGGAAGCCCGCCAGGGAGAGCATGAACAGGCTCATGGCTGCGGCCAGCAGCGGCGAGCGGGCCGCCAGCCCGGCGTAGTCGCTCAGCTCCAGGCCCTCTTCCTTCCGCTCCAGGGCAATGACCACAGCAAAGGCTCCCACGTTCATGAAGGTGTAGGCCACGAGATAGAACAGCGCACTTGCTAGGCCCTCAAAGCCGCTGGCGATGATGGCGATGAGAATGTAACCCGCATGGGCGATGCTGGAATAAGCCAGCATGCGCTTGATGTTGCGCTGCACAATGGCCACCAGGTTACCGATGGTCATGGTGAGCACAGCGAGAATGGCCAGCACAGGCACCCAGTTGGCCGCCATGGCGGGCAGCGCCACCACGGTGAGGCGCAGGAGAGCGGCAAAGGCGGCGGCCTTGGTGCCCACGGCCATGAAGGCCGTCACCGGCGTCGGCGCGCCCTGGTACACATCGGGCGTCCACATCTGGAAGGGCACCAGCGCCAGCTTGAAACCGAAGCCGATGAGCACGAGCACAATGCCGGCCAGAACCAAAGGATTCACCAGCAGCGATCTGGTTGCAAGATATGAGCCGATGTCTGCCAGACCGGTGCTGCCCGTGGCCCCGTAGAGTAGGGCGATGCCGTAGAGCAGGAACGCCGAGGCGAAGGCGCCCAGCAAGAAGTACTTAAGAGCTGCTTCCTCAGACGAGCGGCGGCCCCGCGCGAACCCGGCCAGGATGTAGAGGGCCAGCGACAACGTTTCCAGGGACAGGAAGACCATGAGCAGGTCGGCGCTGGCGGCCAACAGCATCATGCCCGCCACTGCCAGCAGGATGAGGACATAGAACTCGCCCTGACTGATGTCCTCCCGCTTGAGATAGTCCCAAG
>DAOUCN010000254.1:0-21193 GCA_034431995.1 Chloroflexota bacterium
ACATGATACCCATCATTGCCGCCCAATGCTTCGCCCCTACAGCGTTCCCGAACGAGAAATGCCAGGTAGAAAGCCCCAAAGCCCAGGGCGGCGGCCAGGTTGTGGGTGAAGAACATGGTGGCGTAGGGCAGGAACGGCGTAGCCAAGGCCAGGATGAGGACGACGACGAGGCTTGCGCTGTCTGCCCTCACCCTATCCCTTTCGTCCTGGG
Source organism: Chloroflexota bacterium (assembly GCA_034431995.1). Taxonomy (GTDB): domain Bacteria; phylum Chloroflexota; class DTOL01; order DTOL01; family DAOUCN01; genus DAOUCN01. The sequence goes on from DAOUCN010000254.1 coordinate 212, forward strand.
GGAGGGGCCTTCCTTCTCCCCTCTCCCAGGGGGAGAGGGGCCGGGGGTGAGGGCCGCTCGCGCGCACGCAACCAAGAAAGTGCAGGAGCACTGCCGCCAGCAGCGCCGACGGCAGGGCCACCGTGAACACCGTCATCAGGTACGTCATGTACTGCCAGATGGGGTATGCCGTCCAGGGGATACGGTCGAGGCCCTGGATAGCGTTCATCAGCAGATAGACGGGGACGCCAAAGATGGCGACGCCCGGCGCCTTGTCCGAGTACAGGTGCCCGCCCGAGGTCGTCTTGCCAGGCGTGTTCTCGGCGTAGCGGTCAATGGCAATCGTCCCATCGTGGCCGACGGCCAGGATCACGTCCAGGCGGCTCAGTTGGTCCGGCCCTGTGGCCTGGACGAAGTAGGAGTAGACCAGGAGGAGCAGCAGAAACAAGATCAGGTCGCGGCGTGTGGTCATCGTCGCTTTCACCGCTCATTTCAGCGCAAGGTTTCACTGAAAGGGTCATAGTGTTTGCGTCCGTCGGTTCACGCTCTCCATACGGTCGCCATGACACATCGGGGCGTATCACAAAGCCGCTATTCTCTGTTTTTTCTGTGTCCTGTGGTTTCCAAGCTCTTTGACTGCCAGCCGGACGGCGCCGACAGCAGGCTCTTGCTCCAGGCGGATGGCCTGCGCCTGGGGAGCGATCTCGCGCACAGCCCGCACAAAGGGCTCGATCACCAGCTCTCCGGCATGGAAGACCCCGCCCGAGAGCACCACGTCCACCGCCTCCCCCTCCATCCCCAGGGCCTGAATCACCGTGGTCGCCGCCAGGGCCAATTCCTGGGCTGCGTGAGCATAGATGGTACACGCTACCGGATCGCCTTGGCGCGCTGCCCGCTCCACGATGGGGGCCAGGGCCGCGATCTCTGCCCGCGGGTAGGGCAAAGTATGCACAAAGGTGAGCAGACTCTCGGGCCGGGCAAGACGCAGGTGCTTGAAAATGAAATCGGTGAGGACAGTGGGCTGGCCACGCTCGTCGCGGGCACGCATGACCGCCTGGAGGGCCCGCAGGCCGATGTCATGGGCGCTGCCCTCGTCGCCCAGGATGTGGCCCCAGCCGCCGGCCCGGCTATCCTGGCCGTCGCGGTTTCGCCCCCAGGCAATGGATCCGGTGCCAGCGATGACGACGACACCCACGCCGCCGCCGCTGCCTGCGGCCAGCACGATGACGGCATCATTGACGATGAGCAGACGGCGCGCCAGACGGCGAGGCGTCAAGGCGGTGGTGATGGCTTGCCTGTCTTCGGGGCGATCCACGCCCGCCAGGCCCAGGCAGGCGACCGCAGCCACGCCCCGTGCTAGCCCCGCCGCCTGCCACGCCTGGTCCACGGCCTGAAGGATGGCATTCGTCGCGGCCTCTAGCCCAACGGCGTGGTAGTTGGATGGCCCCGCCACGCCGCGCCCCAGCACGTGCCCCTGCCCATCGGCCAACAGGCAGACGGTACGCGTGCCGCCACAGTCAAGGCCCAGAAGATAGGTCTTTGTGTTCACAATGACCCAGCCCTCGACGCAAGAGCCGCTTCGACAGCTCGACCGTCTGGCGTCTTGGCGCCTTGGCGGCTCAACACTAGACGACGTCCTCGGCGCCGTCACAGGGGATGACCGCGCCAGTAATGCGTCCGGCCTTGGGGTGACAGAGGGCGACGATAGCTCCGGCCACATCCTCAGCCTGCGTCAGGCGGCCCGTGGGATTGCGCCGCAAGACCTCTTCAATCAGCAGCTCGTGGCCCGGTATCTTGAGCAGGGCCGGGGTCATCGTCAGGCCGGCCATGATGGCGTTGACGGCGATGCCCTTCTTGGCCAGCTCCATGGCCAGTTGGCGGCAGTGTGATTCCAGGGCCGCCTTGGCCGCCGACACCGCTCCGTAGTTGGGGATCACCCGGTGGGAGCCAGCGCTGGTCATGGCGAAGACGCGGCTGCCCTCGCCCAGCATGTTGCGCCGCACCAGGTCTTGCACCCAATAGACCAGGCTGTGGGCCATCACGTCCAGGGTCATGTCCATCTGTGGCTGGCTGATGGCATCGTCCGGGTTGTCGGCGATAAAGGGCTTGAGGGTGCCGAAGGCCAGGGAGTGAATCAGCACCTTGATCTGGCCGCCCTCGGTCTTCATCGTCTCTTGCATCTTGTCCAGCGCCCTGGCTCGCTTCTCTGCGTCGGCCGCGTTTTGGTTAAAGAAGACCGCCTTGCGGCCCAGGGCCTCGATGTCCGCCTGCACCTTGCGGGCGTTGGGCAGGGTCATTTTCAGATCGAGGTGCACACCAAAGATATTCATGCCGTTGCGGGCCAGCTCCAAGGCGCAGGCCGCCCCGAATCCCGACGACGCCCCCAGCACAATTGCCCACCCGCTCAGCGGGCCACTGCTCGTTCCCATGCCGTCCTCCTCACGTGTGTATTCACCGCAGATGCAGAGAACGTGAACCTCAATATGCATCAGAATGTACATCTGCAACCCCCTGCAGGTTCGCAACCTGCGGGAGGTTAGCTGTCGCCGCAGACGGGCCGATTATACCACGCAGGGTGGCCGAGGGCAAGCGCAGTTGCCTTTTCCTTAGTCGTGTGCTACAATAGACGCCGCTGGGCGGTTGCTGGAATCGGTAGACAGGACGGACTTAGGATCCGTTGGAGCAATCCATGAGAGTTCGAGTCTCTCACCGCCCACCATGCGTGGTATGCCTGACATTTCACATAACACTGAGGATACATGAAGGTTACCGTTGACATACAGCCCCGCAGTCTGGCAGTTGTCACTGTAGAAGCGGACCAGGAACGCTACGACCAGGCCCTCGACGATGCCTTTCGCCGCCTGGCGCAGGAGGTGGTTGTCCCTGGCTTCCGCAAGGGCCGTGCCCCGCGCCCGTTGGTCGAGCGCCACGTGGGGAAAGACAGGATTCGCGACGAGGCTGAAGAGGAGCTTCTGCGCGCGGCATGGGCCGAGGCGCGCAAGGAACTGGGGGACAGGCGACCCTTTGCCAGCCCCCACGTGGAGGTGGTGCAGCGCACGCCCTTTATTGTGACGTTCACCGCCCCGTTGGCGCCCGTCGTGCAACTGGGCGACTACAAGAGCATTCGCATTGCGCCCGAGTTGGTCACGGTCACCGACGAGGACGTAGACGCCCTGCTGCAAGAGCTGCGCGAGCGGCAGGCGCAATGGGTGCCAGTGGAGCATCGCAGCGTGCGCGTGGGCGATCAGGTAACCCTTGATCTCTTCGCGATGGCCGATGGCAAGACGCTTCCTTATCCCCCGCGCTCGGTAACGATCATTAGCCCAGATGCACCCCTGATCGTGCCCGGCTTTGCCATGCGCTTGGTGGACATGAGTCTGGACGAGCAGAAGCAATTCCAGGTTGAGCTACCGGCTCACCCTGCCAGCGGCCTCCCGCCGACCCAGGCCACCGTATCTGTCACCGTCCGCGAGATCAAGGAAAGGAGCCTGCCGGCCCTGGATGACGACCTGGCCAAGACGCTCCAGATGCCCTCGCTGGCCGAGCTCCGGGAGAAGCTACGGGCATCCCTGCTCACGTCGCGTGAGGAGGAAGCCCGCGATCGCCTGGAGCGCAGGATCCTCGATGCCATCGCCGCCGTGTCCACCATCTCGTACCCCGACATGCTGGTGGATGAGGAAGTGAAAGAGTTCATGGAGGACATGTCGGCTGACCTGCGTCAGAGTGGCTTCGACATGGAAACCTACCTGCGCATCAGGCGCAAGACACGGGAACAAGAAGAGGCTGAGCTACGTCCGTCGGCTGAGAAGCGACTGCGCAATGGCTTGCTTCTGACAGCCCTGGCCGACGCCGAGGGGGTCACGGTCGAGGATGCAGACACATCCGCCGAGGTCGAGCGCCTGGCAGCCATGACAAAGAGCCCGCTAGCCGCCAAACGTACCCTGAACACCGGCTCCAACCGCCGCGCCATTGCCAACCGTCTGCGCACTCAGCGCATCCTGGACCGCCTGGTCGCCATCGCGACGGAAGGACAGACGCCGGTGGCGAAGCCTGTTGCGCCGCCTGAGCAACCGGCAGCCCCGGCGCCAGCTATTCTGTTGCCCGGCCAGGAAGAAGGCAAAGCCGAACCAGCACGACCTGAGCTTGTGATCGCAACCCATTGACACGTGGAGGAATCCCATATGTCCGCCCTATACACGCCCAAAGACCTCATCCCAATGGTCATCGAGTCGAGCGGCCGCGGCGAGCGCGCCTTCGACATCTACTCGCTTCTCCTACGGGAGCGGATCATCTTCCTGGGCACGCCCATTGACGACATGGTGGCCAACGTCATCGTTGCCCAGTTGCTCTTCTTGGATCGAGAGGACCCGGAGCGGGACATCAGTATGTACATCAATTGCCCAGGCGGATCCATCACCGCTGGCCTGGCTGTCTACGATACCATGCAGCTTATCCGCCCGCCCATAGCCACCCATGCCGTAGGCATGACCGCCAGCATGGGCACCGTGCTCCTGGCCGCCGGTACCAAAGGCAAGCGCTATGCCCTGCCCCACGCCACTATCCACATCCACCAGCCCTGGGGCGGCGCACAGGGCCAGGCGGTAGACATCGAGATTCAGGCCCGCGAAATCCTACGCTTGCGCAATATCCTGAACCAGATCCTGGTCAAGCATACCGGCCAGACGGAAGAGCGCATCATGCACGACACCGACCGCAACTTCTACATGAACGCCCAGGAGGCGGTCAGCTATGGTATCGTTGACCAGGTGCTAACACTCGACGACAAAGAGAAGAAGGCGTAGGAATCTGCGTCTGGCTCCAATACATTCAACCGCAGAGGCCACGACGTGCACACAGAGGATGTGCTGGCCTTTGCATGCTTTGTGCTCTCTGCGGTTGTCACGATGTGGCAGTGGTCCAATCCTGTTCTTCTCGCTAGGAAACGCGCAAAGATGAGGTGCGGATATGCGCCCTTCTGCCGTTTCGTCTGTGGATGCAAGCTGGCACCCGGCCGTCCTGGCCGAAGCGCTGCCTGATGGCTGGGTGCGCTGCAACCTCTGTGCCCATCGCTGCAAGATTCCGCCTGGCCGGCGCGGCATCTGCGCCGTGCGCGCCAATCACGACGGGCAACTCCACACCCTGGTCTACGCGCGGGCCATCGCCGCCCACGTGGACCCCATGGAGAAGAAGCCCCTCTTCCATTTCCTGCCGGGCACCCTCATCTTCTCCATTGCCACTGCCGGCTGCAACTTCCACTGCGAGTTCTGCCAGAACTGGGACATCTCCCAGATGAGCAAAGGCCCCCAGGGACGGATCATGGGCGAGATGTTCCCGCCCCAGCGGGTGGTGGAGGCGGCCCAGGGCACCGGCTGCCAGAGCATCGCCTACACCTACAGCGAGCCAACCATCTTCTTCGAGTATGCCTACGACGTCTCCGTCCTGGCCCACCAGGCTGGCCTCAAGAACGTCTTCGTCACCAACGGCTACCAGACGCCCGAGGCCATCGCCCTGATGAAGGGCGTGGTTGACGCCGCCAACGTGGACCTCAAGGCATTCCGCGACACGTACTATCGCAAGGTCTGTGGGGCGCGACTGCAGCCCGTGCTGGACGCCATCAAGCTGATGCACGAGGCGGGCATCTGGGTGGAGGTGACCACCCTGGTGCTGCCCGGCCAGAATGACAGCCGAGAGGAGCTGCGCGACATTGCCCGCTTCATCGCTGGCCTCAGCCCCGACATGCCCTGGCACATCTCGCGTTTCCACCCCGACTACAAGATGCGCCACCTGGAGGCGACGCCCCGCGCCACCCTGGAGATGGCCGCCGAGATCGGCGAGGCCGAGGGGCTGCGCTACGTCTACGTGGGCAATCTGCCCGGCACGGGCTATGAAGACACCCACTGCCCCTCCTGTGGCCGGGTCGTGCTGCGCCGCATCGGCTTCAGCGTGCGTAACGACCTGCGCGGCGACCGCTGCCCCCACTGCGGCACACGGCTGCCCGTGATCGTGGCATTAACTGCCAAGACGCGCTAAAGCCAAGACATAACTTCTTGACTCTGTTAGTTCGGTGGCCTATACTGCTGCTAGAGAAGTATCGCACTGCAACAGGTGACAGGGGGAAAGGCCAATGTCGGTGGCTGACACCTCGCCCCCGTCCCAAGTCAGCGTGGATGAGATGAAGCGCGATTTGCCAGCCTATCTACGGGGCGTGTAGCGTGGACAGACGACCATTATCCTGCAAGCCGGAAAGCCGGTGGCAGAGATGAAACCGCTCGTGCCGCTACCAGACTCCTTGCGCCCATTTGGCTTATGCGCTGGACAATTCACTGTGCCCGACGACTTCGACGCTCCTTTGCCGGAGCACATCCTTGACGAGTTTGAGGGAAGATGAGACTCCTCCTGCACACGCATATCTTCCTCTTCACTGTGATCCATTTGGTCGCATGATCGTCTGCCAGGCCACACAGCACGACCTGACGATTGTGACCGTTGATGACGCGATCTCCCGTTACCCCGTTGCGATTCTCACACCTCATAATCTGCCAGGCACAGGCTACGACGAGCAGGATGCGCTAGATGTATGACGTTGCCAAAGCGCCCAGATCCCGTAACGCGACCTGGGCGCTCCTGATTGTGTGGTCATGTATGCCCTGGCGTCGGGCACAGCCCAAAGAGCGGGCCGCCGGCGATGCCCGGCCTCTGACTGTCCACCACCTACTGCTTGCTGCTTCCTGCTCTGTTTCGCGTCTTTCCTGCCCTTTCGTGCCCTTTCGTGTCTTTCGTGTCTTTCGTGCTACTGCTCGCTGCCTCCATACGCCTCATCCAGCAGATCCACGATGTGTACCAGGCGCGCCGCACTCCCCGTGCGGGTCATGCCCTGGCCAATCTGCATCATGCAGCCCGGGTTGGCGCTGACCACGATCTCGGCCTTCGTCTCCGCAATGTTCGCCAGCTTCTCGCTCAGCAGTTGGTCGGCGATCTCCGGATGGACGATGTTGTAGACGCCGCCGCTGCCGCAGCAGCGGTCGGAGTCACGCATCTCCACGAACTCAAGGCCGGGGATAGCCTTCAGGATATCCCGCGGCGGCTTCTTGATGCGCTGGGCGTGGGCCAGGTGGCACGGCTCTTGCAGGGTAGCCCGGGCCCTGATGGCATGGGTGGGTGCGGCCAAGGGCAACCACGCCAGGAACTCGGTGATGTCGCGCACCTTGCTGCTGAAGTGCTCAGCGCGCTCCGCATAGGCGGCATCATCCCGCAGCAGCTCGCCGTATTCCTTCATCATCGCCCCACAGCCAGCGGCGTTGGTCACCACGTAGTCTACCCTTGCCTGCTCGAACACGTCAATGTTGCGCCGCGCCATCTCTTTGGCCTTGTCCCGCTGGCCAAAGTGGGCGTGCAGCGCCCCGCAGCAGAGCTGGCCATCGGGGATGATCACCCGGCAGCCATTGCGGGCCAGGACGCGCACGGTGGCCTCGTTGGTTGGCCCGAAGGCCAGGGGCATGACACAGCCGTTCAGGAAGCCGACGCGGTACGTCTCCTCGCTTTGAGCCGGGACTTCCCTACTCCGGGGCGGATCGTAGAAGCGGCCCAACGGCGGCAGAATGCCTTCCATGGCCGCCAGGGTACGCGGGAAGAGGCGCAGGATACCCAGCTTCCGCACCACGGTCTGGATACCCAGCCGCTGGTAGAGTTTCAGCCCCCAGCCGAAGATCCACAGGCGGCGCGGATGGGGCAAGACCTGGTCGAAGACCAGCCAGTTGATGAAGCGGCCCGCCAGGCCAGGCTTTCTTTGCAGGGCAATCTGCCCGCGCGCGTGCTCCAGCAGGTGGCCGTAGCGGACGCCCGAAGGGCAGATCGTTTCGCAGGCCCTGCAGGCCAGGCACAGGTCCAGGTGAATCAGGACGTCATCGGTGAGGCTACGCTGCTTCTCGGCGACATCGCGGATCAGGTGCAGGCGGCCCCGGGGCGAATCAGCTTCCAGACCCAGGATGCGATAGGTGGGGCACTGCTGCAGGCACAGGCCGCAGTGCACGCAGCGCATGAGGTCTTCATCGGTGGGCACATCGCGGCCAACGAAGCCTGGCGGGGCAGCGAGGGGCGTGTAGTCCGCCGTAAGGCCGATCCCCGTCTGTGTCGTCTCGGTAGCAGTTGCCATCATAGCCCCCCAACGAAACGCCCGGGGTTCAAGGTTCCCTTTGGGTCAAAGGTCTCCTTGATGCGGCGCAGCACAGCGAAGTCACGACCGCTGGGGCCCCAGACGCTGACTTGTTCCTTCAATGCCTTTGGGCAGCGCTCCACGACGGCGGTGCCGTTCCACTCGCCGGCGATGGCAGCAAGCGCCTTTACCATCTGGAGTGCGGCGTCTCCCGACGCCTCAGCGACGGCAGGAGTCGTTGCACTCCACATGTAGACAAGGGCCGTGGCGGGGAAGACCAGGCTGGCAAGCGGTACACCCAGGCGGGCGGCAATATCCTGGGCTGCGGCCAGCACGGTCTGCGCCTGGGAGGGCAGGATGCCAACCCGTACCAATACCCCTTCGCCATTGCCCACCGTAGCCGGCCAGTCGCGCACCGCCGGCCAGAAGCTCTCCTCAGCTCGCGCCACCTCCAGTGCAGAAACGGCCCCGGCCTCTCGCATGGCGTCCGTCGCTCGCTGCGCCTGTGGCCCTATGGCCTCGGGCATGCCGCCCAGCCGCACAGCGACCACATACTGGCCATCGCTCTCTGCAACAAGACCACGTAGAACGCCGGGCGGCAACAGAACCAGGGACCAGGGCACGATGCGAGCCATGCGCAGGGCGTGGGCAGCGGCGAGAGCCTCGATCGGGGTGGCAAAGCTGCCTGCCACCGTGACCAGAGTCTTGGCGATGGGCACGACCTTGAAAGTCGCCTCGACGATGACGCCCAGCGTCCCCAGCGCGCCAACGTGCAGACGGGTCATGTCGTAGCCCGCCACATTCTTGACCACGATGCCGCCGCTTTTGGTGATGGCGCCGTCAGCGGTCACGACGCGCATGCCGAGAGCTAGGTCGCGGGGCAGGCCGAACTGAATGCGCAGGGGCCCACTGGCGGCGCTGGCCAGGATGCCGCCGATGGTGGCGCGATCGGGCAGGGGCGGATCCAGGGGCAACATCTGACCATGACCCGCCAGCATGGACTGCAGCTCGTCCAGGGTGATGCCCGCCTGCACCGTGACGGTCATGTCCGAGGGGCTGTAGGCGATGACCCGCTTCATGCGCCGTAGGCCGATGACAATGTCAGCGCGGCGGGGGATGCCGCCCAGGCCCATAGCCGTACCACCGCCGCGGGGGATGACCGCCAGGCCCTGCTCGTTGGCAAAGGCAACGAGGCGCGAGACCTGCTCCACGTTGGCGGGCAAGGCCACAGCCTGGGGCACCAGGCCATCAACGGCGTGGGCGGGGAGCTCCGCTGCAGGAAGGACACCGTCCACCCCGACGATCTGTGCGACTTGTGTAGCTACGTCTGGTTTCGTTTGGCTCATATCGGGCTTGACACCTTCATACATGTCGGCTATACCGTCAAAGGAATGGAAGCTACGGACGCAATGCCCAGCATCATGACGCCCTTCTCCCCTTTCGCGTCTTTCGCACTTTCTTCGCGTCTTTCGCGCTTTGCGCCTGGGAATATCTTGCCTGGATTCATGATGCCCTGGGGGTCGAAGACAGCGCGCAGCTTGCGCATCTGGGCAAGGTCGTCCTCGGAGAACATGTAGGGCATGAAGTCCTGCTTCTCGATGCCCACGCCGTGCTCCCCCGTGATCGTCCCGCCCAGGGCCACGCACAGCCGCACCACTTCCTCGCTGGCTGCCCGCGCCTTGTCCAGCACGCCCGGCTGACGAGGATCAATCAGGAAGTTCGGATGCAGATTGCCATCGCCGGCGTGGAAATTGTTGGCGATGCCCAGGCCGTATTTCTTGCTTACATCGGTCAGGAAGCGCAGGATCTCCGGCAGCTTGGACCTGGGAACGACGGCATCCTGGATAATGTAGCTGGGAGCCAGGCGGCCCAGAGCACCCAATGCCCCCTTGCGCCCCTTCCACAGGATGACCCGCTCTTCTTCTGTGCGCGCCAGGCGGACTTCCCGCGCCTGGTGCTGGCGGCAGAGGTCGGCGCAGGCAGCCGCCATCTCGTCCAGCCCATCCGGCAGGCCATCCACCTCGATGAGCAGCACGGCCTCGGCGTCGGGGGGATAGCCAGCGTGGTACGCCGCCTCCACGGCCTTCATGACGGTGGCGTCCATCATTTCCAGCGCCGCCGGAATGATGCCCTGGCTGATCATGTCCGAGACCGTCTGGGCGGCATCGTCGAGATGGTCGAAGATGGCCAGGAGTGTGCGTGCCGCCTCGGGCTTGGGCATCAGGCGGACCGTAATCTTGGTGATGATGCCCAATGTACCCTCAGAGCCGATGAGGACGCCGCGCAGGTCGTAGCCAGGTTGGTCGGGCGCTGTCCCGCCAAACTGAACGACCTGCCCATCGGCCATCACCACCTCCAGGCCCAGGATATGGTTCGTGGTGACGCCGTAGAGCAGGCAGTGGGGCCCGCCGGCGTTCTCGGCCACGTTGCCGCCCAGGGTGGAGACCGTCTGGCTGGCGGGGTCCGGCGCATAGTACAGGCCGTGCGGCGCCACGGCCGCCGTCAGGTCAAGGTTGATGACGCCCGGCTCCACGACGGCATAGCGGTCTTCGGCATTGACCTCCAGGATACGCCTCATGCGGGCCGTGGTCAGAACGATGCCGCCGAGCGCGGGTACTGAGCCGCCGGAGAGGCCCGTGCCGGCGCCGCGGGCTACGACCGGCACGCCGGCCTCTGCTGCCAGCCTGACCACAGCCGCCACCTGCTCTGTGGATGTCGGTAGTACCACCACATCCGGCATGTGCCGGTCAATGGAGGCGTCGTAGGAATAGACTGCCAGGTCGGCAGGGGTGACGAGAACGCCCCCCTTGCCCACAATCTTTTCCAGTTCATGAACCAGAGCTGTGCGATCCATGGATTCCCCTTTATGCAGGGGCGAAGCGTGTGGCCCGGGCCAGCAGGGCGCCAGTGAGCCCACCCCGCTCAAGGGCCACATGCTTCCCCTGTACCATCATCGCCCCCGGTGCCAGAACGCTCCCGGATGACGCGCATCCAGGAGCGCCCTGGGATCACTGTCTGATGACGCGCGCCAACGGTCTCGGCACGCGTGAGAGCATCTCTGCCAGTTGCCAGTGCTGAGCAGCCTGGCCTGCGGCACGCCGGACAGCGACCTACTTCTTGTACCAGGCAGCGTTCTTGGCGGTGAAGTCCTTCCACTGATCTGGCACTTCGTCGCCGGCGTAGATGGCATCCACCGGGCACTCGGGGGCGCAGGCGCCGCAGTCAATGCAGTCGTCGGGGTTGATGTAGAGCTGCTCCGACGTAGCATAGGCTGCCTCGTCCTTGGTGGGATGGATGCAGTCCACGGGACACACGGCCACGCACGCCGTGTCCTTGACACCGATGCAGGGTTGGCAAATCACATAGGCCATTTGTTCCGTCCTCCTGTGTGTATTTGAGCATTGGACGAACGACGAAGGATCTTGAATAGCTATTCGGTTGCAGCCGCTGAACCTGGACCAGGCTCTGGCAGCGTCTGGCGTCAACAGCCAGGCTCGTTTGGGTGGCCACAGCAGTTCTGGCGACGCACGATGCGGATGGCGTAGTTGCGCAGGATCAGGCGCAGCTTGGGGCGCCACGGCATGGGCCTGCGCAGATTCTCAATTGTCTCCCTGAGACCAGGGCCGCTCACGGGCGCGCTCATCGTTGCCCTCATGCCCCACTCACCACTAGTCCCCTGCTGGCATGGGAACACTGCGACCACAGAGTCGTTGCACTCCCTAAGCGCATCTCGCCTCAGCGCGCTGCCTTGGCTTCTGCCTTCTTGCGGCGGGCTTCTTCCTCTTCGGCGGCAGCGACGGGGTGCGTCTTGGCATAGTAGTCGCTCGACACGAGCAGGCGCTGCTTATCATAGACGTACGTCTGCAGACGCTCCGTGCTGGCCAACTCGAAGCGGTGATCCATTTTGATGGAATCAAATGGGCAGAACTCGGCGCACAGCCCACACGACATGCAAATCGAGATGTCTATACGGAATTGCTCAGGCTTGGGCTTGGGACGCCCGTCCTCACCTTTGGCCCGTACAATCCAAATACACTGCGGCGGACAGACCTTGGCACAGATGCCACAAGCCGTGCAGCGCTCTTCTCCTGTGTCGCTCTCATAGATCAGCACGGGGAACGAGCGGTAGCGCTCCGGTACGGCCAGCCGCTCCTCCGGATACTGCACGGTGAAGGCCCCCCGATCGGCTACCGCCTGGCGCACGGCTGGCGCGTCCGTACGATAGCGACGGGGGAATCGCTTCAGGTCAGCGATATAGGTCATCACAAAGTGGCAGAAGGTTATCCACAATCCCCGAGCCACACCAAGACCGGTCATCTAGCGATCCACCTCCCCCATGGTGATGTCTATGCTGCCCAGGATAGCCACCACATCGGCTACCTTGTGGCCCTTGCACATCTCACCGAGGGCGGTCAAGTTGATAAAGGAGGGAGAGCGGACATGATAGCGATATGGGTTGTTGCTGCCGTCGGAGACCAGGTAGAATCCCAGCTCACCCTTGGGGTTCTCGGCGTGCCCATAGGCTTCGCCCTTGGGCGGCCTGAGCTGCCAGGCCTTCTTAATCGAGAGAATGTCACCGGGAGCGGTATCGTCAATGCCCTTAAGGGCCTGTTCCAGGATGCGCAGGCTCTGGCGAATCTCCGCCAGGCGCACGAGATAGCGGGCGTACGTATCACCTTCGGGCCGGGTGATGACCTTGAAGTCGAAGCGGTCGTAGATGGAATAGGGATCGGCCCGGCGCAGATCATAGGGGACGCCCGATGCCCGCAGGACAGGGCCCGCTGCGCTGTAGTTGATGGCCTCCTGATAGGGGAGCACACCAACGCCCTGGCACCGCATCTTGATGATCTCGTTGTTGGTGAGGAGAGCGTCCATCTCGTCCACCTTGCGGGGCAGTCGGTTCAAGACGAGATCGCGGGCCAGCGATAGGGCCTCCGGCGCCATGTCCTCAGCGACGCCGCCGAAGCGCATGTAGTTGCACATCATGCGTGACCCCGAGGTCATCTCAAAGAGGTCGAGGATGTACTCTCGCTCCTCCAGGGCGTAGATGACGGGGGTGAAAAAGGCGCCCAGGTCGTTGAGCAGGAAGCCAAAGAGGAACAGGTGACTCATGACGCGGGTGAGCTCGGCCATGATCACCCGGATGTACTCGGCGCGCTCGGTCGGTTTGATGCCGGTTAGCTTCTCCACGGCGATGACGTAGGCCAGGTTGTTGGCCATGGAGGTGACATAGTCGAGGCGATCGGTGTAGGGGATGATCTGGATGTAGGCATTGCGCTCGCCGATCTTCTCGTGGTTGCGGTGCATGTAGCCCAGCACGGGTTCTAGGTCTACCACGGTCTCACCATCGAGGACAATGCGCATGCGGAAGACGCCGTGGGTTGACGGGTGCTGGGGTCCCATGTTCACAATGAAGCGGTCGGTGGCGATCCCCGCCTCTGTCTCGGCCTGCAGCTCAGCCAGGTCTACGATGCGCACGCCTTCGGCCGGCGGCTCGTAGGTCTCGGGATCCCAGTTGGGGGGGTAGCTAACGTTGTCGCCGAAGCGGGCGCGTTCCTCCGCCCGTTTGTGGTGGCCATCGGGCCAGCGGCTGGCGAAGGGCTTGACCGGCTCCTCGTAATAGGGTTCCTTCCAGTCTTTGCGCAGGGGGTGTCCGTGGAAGCCTTCCCACAGGAGAATGCGCTTCAGGTTGGGATGGCCGCTGAAACGGATGCCCATCAGGTCATAGACTTCCCGCTCTTGGAAGTTTGCTCCTGCCCAGATGGGTACCACGGAGGGCACCACGGGGTCGGCCTTGTCGGCGTGTACTTTGAGGGTGAGGGGGCTGCCCTGCCGCTGCAGCGAGGTGACATGGTACACGACCTCGAAGCGGTCGGGGTAGTCCACACTGGTGAGGTTAGCCAGGTAGTCCACTGCGAGATCGGGGTCGTCGCGCAGATAGCGGCAGGCATCCAGCAGCTTGTCGGGCGCAAGGATAAGCCCGGCGGCATCCTCACCGGCCACCGCGCCGGGAATGGCCTCGTTGAGCCGGGCCGCCAGTGCGCTCTTGTCCATGCTGGGCATAACGTACTCCAAAACGATGAGGTTTGCTCCCCACGGCCGCTGCTACCCCCGCGCGGGCTGCCCGTCTAGGGATGGCCGCTGGGGGATGTCGGCTGCGGCTCTGGTTCAGGCTCGGCCAACTTAGCCTTGATCTCCGGCACACGCCGGGGGTCAAGGAGATCGGGCCCCAGGATGGGCAGCGGAGGCTCCTGACTGGGGCCTTTGCGATACCAACGCTCCGTGCGAATTGATTGCTTATCAATGATCTGCTGCAGGGTCATCAGGGCCTGCAGCAGGCCCTCGGGACGTGGTGGGCAGCCGGGGATGTAGACGTCCACGGGGATGAACTTGTCCACGCCAGACACGACGTTGTAGCCTTCCTTGAATGGCCCGCCCGACGTGGCGCAGGCCCCCATGGCGATGACGTACTTCGGCTCGGGCATCTGGTTGTACAGGCGGACGATGGTCGGGATCATCTTCTTGGTGACGGTGCCCGACACGATCATGAGGTCGGCCTGGCGAGGAGTGCCTCGGAAGAGCTCAGAACCGAAGCGGGCGATGTCGTAGCGAGAAGCGGACGCCCCGATCATCTCGATGGCGCAGCAGGCGAGGCCGAAGCCCATGGGCCAGATGGAATAGCGGCGGCCCCAATTGTAGGCGTGGTCAACCGTGCGGATGAAGCGATCCCAGGTGGTGACGAGGATATTGCGCTTCACTGCCGCCTGAATGCGTTCTTCCTCGGTTGCGGGCATGACGGTTCCTTTGGGTCGAATCTGTAGTCACACACAAAACAAGCGGACGGTGAGCGCTCCATCTGCAAGCGCCCCCTTCCGTTTGTTGGCCGGTGTTCGATAGGTATTGTGGCTTTCATCGCAAAGTATAACACAGGGGGCAAAGGGCTGTCAAGGCACGCGAGCCAGTAACGAAAGACGCATGCATGCAAAGTCGGAGAGTGTGCCTCGCCAGATTGCACGCCTCGGCCCCTTGTGTATAGAATAGGTGCAGACAGCGCGCCATCAGGAGGCTAACGCCCCCAGCGGAGGACAGCATGAGAAAACGCATCCACCCTGTGCTCCTCGCCATGGCGGTTTGCTCGTTTCTTGTTCTATCTGTCCTCGTTCCTGGTATTGCCGCCGACGGCGGTTCGTCTATCTCCCCCGCACGTGGGCTACCATTGACCCTCATGCGTACAGGGGTGGCGTCTTCCAGACCAACGAAACGAACACGTGCCTCGGCTGGATCAACCATGCCGTCGTTCTCGTTGGCTGGGACGACACCCGGGCCGGTGGCGTGTGGATTCTGCGCAACTCCTGGAGCACCGGCTGGGGCGAGGGCGGGTACATGCGCATAAAGTATGGCACCTCCAACGTGGGGGTCGAGGCCAACTACATCGTCTACAGACAAGAAAACCGTCCACCCTGACGCCCACAGCCAGTGCAACCAAAACAGCCACGCCAACACGCACGCCGAGCGGGACCGCCACCCGCACTGCCACGGCCAGTTCTACTCGCATCCCCACGCCCACTGCCACAGCCACGCCTACAGGCACCCCTACCCGCACACCGAGCTGCACAGCTACGTCTACGCCCACACGCACACCCACGGGCACCGGCACAGCGACGACCACGGCCACGGTGAGCTGTACACCGACAGCGACGGCTACGGATAGCCGTGTTCGCCGCGCATTCTTGCCTCTCATCCTGGCCGCGTGGGGAGACTGACCACGTCAGAGACCTCCCGTGTCGCAAAGCTACCGCAGCTTCGCAACCCGCGCGAGGTCTTTCGCGCGGCACGGCGCAGGATTGACTTTGCCTAGAGGCATTGTTATAATGGGCGCGGACAGGTTCTCAGGAGGTGGCCCACATGCTCGCCGGGCAGCGCACCCTCGCCTTTGCCGCCCTGGTCGCCGTGGTCATGATCGCTCTTTCCCTCGTCGCGTCTGCGCCCGGCGAGTCGCTCGTGGCGGCGACAACCGACGAGGTGCGCGTCAATGCCGGTGGCGCTGCCTACACCGATAGCCTCGGCAACACCTGGGCCGCCGACCGGGCCTACACGAGCGGCGGCTGGGGCTATGTGGACGGCCAGACCTACACCGTTGGCAATGAGATCGCTGGCACTGACGACGACTCCCTCTACCAGAGCGAGCGCTACAGCCTCACCGCTTATCGCTTCACCGTCAGCAACGGCTCTTACGACGTCACCCTCAAGTTCGCCGAGCTGTACTGCACCTATCCCCAGTGCCGCATCTTCACGGTCAAGATCGAGGGGCAACCTGTCCTGGCCGATTTTGACCTGTTCGCCGAGGCTGGCGGGCGCTACAAAGCCCACGACCGTACTTTCACCGTCTCCGTCAACGACGGGCGACTGGACGTGACCTTCACCGCCACGACCGGCGCGGCCAAGATCAATGCCCTGTGGATCCGCCCCCATCAGACGGGGCCGACGCCCACAGCTACCGCATCTCCCACGCCGATCCCGACACCTACGCGCACGGCCACGCCCACTCCCGTAGACACCGCTACGCCCACGGCCACGCCCACCCCAGGCGGCCCGACGCCCACAGTCACGGCCACGGGCACGGCAACCTCGACGCCAACGCCGACGGCCACGCGCACAGCGACAGTCATCCCCCCGCCACCTGCTGCCTATGACCAGCGGGTCAACTGCGGCGGCCCAGAGTACACCGACACCCAGGGGCAGACCTGGGCCGCCGACAAGAGGTACACGACCGGGAGCTGGGGCTATATTGGCGGCACTGCCTACGGCGTTTCTGCTACCATCAGCGGCACTGACGATGATGCCCTCTACCAGAGAGAGCGCTACTGGAGCACATCGGCTCAGCCCGGCTATCGCTTCGCCGTGCCCAATGGCCAGTACGAAGTGACCCTCAAGTTCGCCGAGACGTACTTCAGCGCTGCCGGCAAGCGGAAGTTCCATGTGAAGATCGAGGGCGTGCGGGTCCTCGCCAACTTTGACATCTACTCTGCTGCTGGCGCCAAGAACACGGCCGTGGATAGGGTTTTCACCGTCAACGTGACCGATGGCCTGCTGGCGATAGACTTCATCAAGCTGTCAGGCTACGATAACCCCAAGATCAATGCCATCCGGGTGCGCTCTCTGGGGCCGACCCCTACGCCCACCAGCTCGGTAACGCCGACCATCAGCCCCACGCCCACCCACTCGCCGACGCCGACGATTACCCCTACCGTGACCGCCACGCCGACCATCACCGAGACCCCCACGGAGACTATGACGCCAACCATTACCAATACCCCCAGCGTTACGGCGACGCCCACGGAAACGGGCACGCCCACGAGCACGCCCACCATCACCGAAACGCCGACCGTCACCGCGACGCCCACAGATACCGCGACGCCCACGGCCACGGCCACGCGCACCCATACCGCCACCGCCAGCGCCACCGCAACAGACACGGCGACGCCCACACCGACAGCGACGCCCCCCTGCCCCGGCGAGTGGCGCGTGAACGCTGGCGGCAAGGGCTACACCGACGGCCTGGGCTGCCGCTGGGCCAAAGACCAGGAGTACACTAGTGGCGACTGGGGCTACGAGGGCGGCAATTCCAATTCCACTACCAGCCCCATCAGCGGCACCTACGACGATCCCCTCTACCAGACGGAACGCTGGGGTATGACTGCGTACAAGTTCACCGTGCCCAATGGAACGTATGACGTGGAGCTCAAGTTCGCCGAGATCTACTACAGCAGTGCCGACCAACGCCTCTTCGATGTGCGCATGGAAGGCTCCCTAGTCTTCAACAACGTAGACGTGTATGCCCTGGCCGGTGGCAAGAACGCCGCCTATGACGTCGTTATCACGACCATCGTGAATGACGGTGTGCTCAACATTAACTTCTACCCCGTGAAGCAGAATGCCAAGATCAGTGCCATCCGCGTGCGCCCTTGGTCTGGCCCCACGCCCACTCGCACCGTGACGCCTACTCCTGGCGGCCCCACCATGACGCCCACGGTGACGATGACCCCCGGCGGGCCAACGCCCACGCCCATTCTGCCTAAGGCGACAGACAAGAAAGGCATCACCATCCTGGGCACTAACCATACCCCTGAGGACATCGCCAACCTGGGAGCGACCTGGGGCTACGACTGGGGCGTGCACGCCGGGCGCTTCAACGACGCCTACCGCTATGTACCCATGATCAAAGACCTGCACTACGAGCCGGCCGAGGTGCAGGCCGCGGCCATGGCCCAGCAGGGCACCTATTGGCTCTTCTTCAACGAACCGAACTTCCACTGGATTGACCCGGATCAGGCAGCCATCGTCTTCCATGACGTGACGGCGATCATCCTGCCCCTTGATCCCGCGGCCAAGTTCATCGTCGGCGGTGTCCTCAACTCCGGCACCAACCCGTCAACCAACTGGATTGACCTTTTCCGCAATGCCTACGAGAGCCGCTACGGCAGCTATCCGACCGTTCACGGCTACCATCAGCATGTCTATCTGGGCGGCTCGTACAATGCCGCCGATTTCCGGGCAGCTATTATGAACTTCCGGGCGACGATCAATTCCGCCTGGGGCGGTGGCGAGCTCTGGCTGAGCGAGTTCGGCGACTTCCAGGCCGGGGCCGACACCCTGCGCGAGATGATGCTGCGCGAGCAGATGCCGTGGATGGAATCCTACGCCGGCATCCAGCGCTATGCCTGGTTCGGCAACGATACCGATACGCCGTGGTGTCCCAACTGTGCGGGTTCCCTCCTGACGCCAGAAGGCTATCCCACGTACCTGGGCAACGTCTATCGGAGCTTGCCGTGAGGTTCTCCCTCACCCCGGCCCTCTCCCTGGGAGGGAGAGGGTGGCCGTTCCCTCGCGCGGGGGGGAGGGGTAGGGTAAGGGTGAGCTGGTCTGGCGGGATGTGCGGTCCGCTGTTCCCTCTCCCCAGCGGGGAGAGGGGTAGGGTGAGGGGATGAGCACAGAGCGTGCATGCCCCCGAGGAGGTAGTTCTCATGCTAGCCAGTCGCTTCATTGTGATCTGTTTTGCTGCTGTCGCTCTGTTGGTGCTGGCCCTCGTCGCTGCCGTAGGGCCTGCGGGCAACCCGGCCCTGGCTGCCTTCTCCAATGAGGGCAGCGGGGTAGAGTTGGCGGCAAGCGACCAGTACAGAGTGAACTCCGGCGGCCCCTCCTACACCGACACGGTCGGCAACGTCTGGGACAAGGACCTGAAATACACCGACACAAGGGGCTGGGGCTATGTCGGCGGAGTGACGAACACCACCACCGCTGCCATAGACAACACCGATGACGATCCCTTGTATCAGACGGAGCGCTACTGGACGGCATCGGCCCAGCCGGGCTACAAGTTCAACGTCCCCAATGGCCAGTATGAGGTGACCCTCAAGTTCGCGGAGACCTACTTCAGCGCCGCCGGCAAGCGCAAGTTCCACGTCAAGATCGAAGGTGTGCGGGTGCTCGCCAACTTCGACATCTATTCTGAGGCTGGCGCCAAGAATACCGCTGTGGACAAGGTCTTCACCGCCAACGTGACGGATGGCCAACTCGCCATAGACTTCATTCTTATCTCCGGCTACAACAATCCGAAGGTGAACGCCATCCAGGTGCGCCCGGCCGGGCCCACGCCCACGCCCACCAACACCGGCACAGTGACGGAGACGCCGACCGTGACCGAGACGCCCCTGCCGCCCGGCTCGCACACCGCCACACCCACGCCCACCGCCACCGGCCAACCCACAGACACGCGCACGCCCACGGTGACCCGCACCGGGACCGCGACGACCAAGCCCACCAACACGCGCACAGGGACGGAAACGAAAAAGCCGACCAAGACGCGCACGCCCACGCCCACCGCCGCCGCCACCCGCACACAGACAGCGACCAAAGCGCCCACCAAGACACGCACGCCTACGAACACACGCACGCCCACCAGCACGATCACAGCCACCCGCACTCGCACCGCCACCCGCACCATCACCAATACGCGCACCCAGACCAGCACGCCCACCGTGACTGCCACCCGCACCGTCACCTTCACCAAGACGCCCACCCCCACGCCTGTGGTGACGGACAAGAAGGGCGTCTGCATCTCCGGTAGCATTGACGATGCGGTGGCCATCGCCAACCTGGGCGTCACCTGGGGCTACGACTGGGGCGTCCATGCCTTCCGCCTCCTCGACAGCTACTACAACTATGTGCGCTATGTACCCATGATCAAGGGGCTTACCTATAACCCCCAAGACGTGCAAGAGGCGGCCCAGGCCCGCTCCGGCACCTATTGGCTCTTCTTCAACGAGCCAAACTTCCACTGGATTGAGCCAATCTCGGCAGCCATCACGTTCAAGAACGCCACTGACCTAATCTTGCAGTACGATCCCGCGGCCAAGTTCATCGTCGGTGGCGTGCTGAACAACGGCGGCGATCCCAGCACAAGCTGGATCAGCCAGTGGCGCGATAAGTTCAAGGAGAAGTACAAGCAATGGCCCCTGGTGCACGGCTACCACCAGCATGTCTATCTGCCGCAATATATGGACGGCGGCAAGGACAAGTTCCGGAATGCTGTCAGCGGCTTCCGTTTGTTCATTGACAACGTCTGCGGTACGTCTTGCGAGCTGTGGGTATCGGAGATCGGCGACTTCCAGCCAGGGGACGATAGCGTGCGCAAGCAGATCATGAAGGACCAGGTGCCCTGGATGGAGAACAATACGGAAGGCGTCCGTGTTGATCGCTATGCCTGGTTCGGCACCGACACCGACACGCCCGCCTGCCCCAACTGTGGCGGCTCGCTGCTCTCGCCCAACGGGCAGCCCACGGACCTGGGC
>DAOUCN010000255.1:0-6034 GCA_034431995.1 Chloroflexota bacterium
CCCCCCCTTCGTCAGACCCTTCACAACCATGCCCAGTTCGCAGGTAGCGCTGATCGTCCGCGCGCGGGGAGGCAGGCGCACCTTGGAGCCAGAAGCGGCGAGCGCGCTTGGCGGCACGCTGTAGAGCATCGGATACGGCCTGGGAAGAATCCCCTGCACCTTGGCGGCATCTTCGTAATTGGCCACCGGTGCCCAGAAGTGCCTTACGTCACGGACGTCCCAGTTCTCCGGGCACTGGAGGCTGTCCTGGGCGTGCGCGATCAACTCGCGCACCACCGGCGCGGGGTGCACGCTGCGCCCCGGATCGGTTTCGGCGCGCCAGTCGTCGCCGTCGAGCGCCAATATGGGGTTGCGCAGTACACCCACCTGTTCGATCTCCGCCTCGACACCATAGTCAGGGCCAAAGCGAGCTAGCGGCTGCAGCCAGAAGCCGTCCCGTCCCATCGCGCCCATGTGCAGCACTATCCCTGGCTCGAGTTCGATGAACTGCGACAGCCAGTGGATCAGCTCTTCAATGCCGCAGCACAGGGCGGAGGAGTGGCTCCTGTCGCGCAACACGCCACCCTCGCGGTAGTAAGCCATCAGATCGTAGGGATTCCCGATCTCTTCCTTGGTAACCAGGTAGGGGCCTATTGCGCACATGGTGTCGGCATCTTTGCCCAGCCAGGAAGCAGTGTTCGCGGCATGGAAGTGGAACGCGGCACGCTGGCCTGTCGGGCTTGATCGCTCCAACTCTTCCCAGCGCTGCTGGTAGCAGGTCGGCGAGCCATCGTTGACCACGGTGTACCCGGCCACGTGGTCCATGGCTGCTTGGCGGGGGATATCGCGTCCGCCCTGGCCGATGATGACGCCGAGTTCCGCGGTTCCGCCCCAGGCGGCGTTGCCCCTGGCCAACACGATGGGCTGCCCCGCACCAATGACCGATGTCTGCGGTCTCTGGTGGCAGGCCGGCATGTGCAAATTGCGCCCGCGAGCCGTGTCCATGCGCAGGAAACCGGAGCTGTTGCCCACCACGCCCAGCAAGAGGCGCGGGCGCGGAATGGGGGCCTGCAAAGTGATCTCTGCAACCGGATAGCCGGCGCGGCGCAGCAGAAGGGGATCACCCTGTTCCCAGAAGCGCACGATGAAATCGAACATGCGGCGAGCCGCGGCCATGCCCTGCTCACCGAGAGCCAGGAAGCGCTGCAGCTCGCCTGGCCAGCGTTTGTCCTCCATAAAGCGCGGCCTGAACCAGGGATAGCCCCAGCCTTTGATCGCACCCAGGGCGTCAGCGAGGGCTTCTACCTTCTGCGGGTCAAAGACCCAGTCAGTGCCACTAGACGGGTCAGCAAGCACCAGTCCAAAGCGCTCGGTATTTTCCGAGATGAACGTTGCAAAACGCATACACTCCTCCTCTGATAAGTCTCTGGCGTAGAATGGTCTGGGAAACGGGTTCAGTTCGCACAATCGCCAGCCGGCGCATTGTCGCGTGGGCCTGCGCTTGTCCAGCATGCAGTGCACGAACCTCTACGCACTTTGGGCAGTGACCTCCTGACAAAGAGCGATCACATTCTCCGGAGGCACGTCTGCCTGAACCACGTGGACCGGAGCGACAACAAAGCCGCCCCCTCGCGCAAGGTCAGCGATGCGTCGCCGCACTTCTGCTCTCACATCGTCTGGGGTCCCGCGGGGGAGCACCTGCTGTGTGTCAATTGCGCCCCAGAATGAAATGCGCCGGCCATATCGCCGCTTGAGTTCGGCCGTATCCATGCCTCTGGCAGCCACTTGCACCGGGTTTAGGATGTCCAGCCCTATCTCGATGAAATCGTCCAGCAGGGCGACGACGCTGCCGCAGCTATGGAACATGATCCGCGCCTTTGTGCGCGACTTGACCAACTGCAGGAGCTCGGCATGGTAAGGCTTGATCATCTCGCGGTAGGTGCGGGGCGACAGGAAGAGGCCATCCTCCCCACCCATGTCGTCACAGAAGAGGATCACATCGATGGATCCACTGGCCAACTCCAGGAAGCGAGCATAGCGTGCCTTCTGAAAGTCGGTGATGCGCCGCATGAGGGCGTGGGCAAAGTCCTGGTTGGCCACCAGGTCGATCATAAAGTTCTCAAAGCCACGCAGGTACCATGCGACACCAAAGATCTCCGTCCAACCCAGGTTGCCCACTACAGCGTAAGAACTGGTCTTGAGTGCCGCTGCCTCCTCAGCCAGTCCTGCAAAGCGAGCTGGCGCCAGCGGGTCTGGCCAGGGGTAGCGCTCCAGGTCATCCAAGGTGGCCTGAGCGAGGGGCTGGGAGACGGGCGTGTAGGGCGCGCCGAACCCCTCGGCCTGGCGGTAGCTAACGCCCCACTCTGATACGAGATTCCTACCGGGACTGGGCCGCTCCAGGTCGGGGCGGGGCGGGCGCTCGAAGAGGCCGATGACATCCACGCCGAGTATCTGGCGTACGTCCTCATCAATGAACACACTCTGCGTCTGCTCACGCAAGAGAGACCCGTTGCCAGAAAGTCGCAGGGCACGGCGCAGCCGTTGGTAGGCTACCACGTTCATGGTTGTGACAAAGGCCCCTCCCAAATCCAACGGCACTCGGTCTGGCTGCCGGTGCTCAAGGCACATGAGCACTCGTTCCTTCGAAGTCAAGGGCATCGCGCATTCCTCCTAGTCAGAGCAACACTCCCGTTGCTGGCACATCCCGTCTTCTGCTGGCAATCCGATCCTCACTTTGGGCCACGTCCGATGTGTGTGCTTGCTCGCCACCGTTCACCATCACAGTGGAAGCGATAGAATCGCTCTGTCCTTCCGCAGTACCGCCTGCAGTTCGGCAATCGGCACATCCCGTGGCTCGATACCGAGCCGCACCGCCAGGGCCGCAGCGGTGCCAGCGGCCTGGCCCTGGGCCATGCTGATCGGGATAACGCGCGTCGAGGACAAGGCCTCGTGCGTGGCCGAGATGACGCGGCCCGCCACGAGCACTCCGTCCACCCCCTTGGGTACCAGGCAGCGATACGGAATCTGGTACGTGGGCGGGCGCTCTGTCTCCAGGCCGCCGTGATCCGGTGTGTGGATGTCCAGGTGATAGCCTCCCAACGCGATGACATCGTCGAAAGGCTGGCCGGTCATCAGGTCGTCTCGCGTCAGGGTGTACTCGCCCACCAGGTGGTTAGTCTCGCGCATGCCGATGTGGCTGGGCGTGTTGACCAGGCGACAATTCTCGCAGCCTGGGACGTACCGGCGCAGGAACTCCATCCAAAGTTGTGTCTGGCGCATGCCCTCGATCTCGGCACGCGTGTAGTTGGCAGCGTCGTTCGGGTCCACATCCTCTACCCGCGAGCCCACGTGCATGATCTCCCCGCGCGGCGGAAAGGCCACTGCGGGAAAGCGGGTTCGTGGCAGTTCGAGGCCGTCGGCCCTGGCGTGGCTTATCAGCTCGTAGAACGAGCCCATGACAAAAACCTCAGCCGTCCACATCTGGCGCAGGAGGGCCTGCAGCGCCTGGTCCGAGAGGGGGAAGGGACGAATCTCGCGCGGATGGGCGCTGAAGTACGCCAGCAGCTTCTCGAAATCCACGTTGCCCACGGTTACCGTCCACGAGGAAACCTGCACCTTGTGATCCGTATCCCGACCGCGCACGAGTTGCGCCCCGGCCAGACGCGCTGCATCGCCGCTGTCGGTGCAGTCCACGATTACATCTGCGGTGTAGTAGTGCAAGCCCTCGCGGTTCCACAGGTAGACTCCTTTGGCGCGCTTCCGGCCGCTAGACCCATCGGACTCGACATCCACCACCAGGCTGTGCAGCCAGATATCAACTCCGGCTGCCTGCACCTCCTGCGCGGCGATGACCTTGAGCCAGTTTCCGCTGACGCCTACGACGCTGCCGGTAATGGGGTCAAGGTAGGGCTGCGTCGCCCCGTCCACGGCACGCAGCTTGTCGACCAGCTCCTGCGCGATGCCCCCCACTACTTGTTGCCCGCTTAGGTTGTGAAAGCCCATCCAGGCCGGGATGTTGACGGCGTTGCCGCCCAGGAAGCCCAGGTAGTCAATGATGGCCGTGCGGGCGCCGTGGCGCGCCGCGGCCATGGCCGCCGCGATGCCGGTTGTGCCACCGCCGACGACGATCACGTCATAGTCGCGTGTGGTCTTGATGAGAAAAGCCCTTGTGCTCATCTTTTGATCTCCCTCCAAGTAGTTTTCGGCTCGCAATGGGATGAGAGGCGGTCATGACAGACGGCCATCTCAGTCCTCTCGCCGCTGCAAGCCCGCGGCCAGCGTCGCGTGGAGCTGTTGCAGCGCCTGGCGGATGGGGTGCATGCTCGACGTGAGGATGACCTGGACGCCTTCGTTCGTCCAGAAGCGGACTTCCTCGGTCGAGAAAGCTGTCGTGCCGATGGAGACGAAGGGGCGAATCTGGCGGATGAGCCGGCGCATGGCAGCGATGACCTCGGGCGCATTCCAGCGTCCAGGCAGGCCCAGCGACTGTGCCAGGTCTGCTGGCCCGATGAAGGCCAGGTCCACGCCCGGCGTGCGTACGATGTCCACGGCGTTGTCGAGTCCTTCCTTCGTCTCCAATTGCACCCAAAGCAGAACCTCCGGGTTGAGCGTGACGTTTAGGTTTTCCTGCGTGATCGCGCCATAGTCGGCGGCGCGGGTCACGTTGGAGAAACCGCGCCGGCCAATTGGCCCGTACTTGGTCTGCTGGACCAGGTGGCGGGCCTGTTCCGGCGTGCCGACCATCGGGGCCATGATGCCACCGGCCCCTGCCTCCAACGGCGGCAGCAGGAAGCCACGGTCGTGGCTTGGCACGCGCACCATAGGCGTGATGCCCGCGTCGCTGGCGGCCACGATGAGATTGAACAGCTCGGAGTAAGCAAAGCCGTGCTCGCCGTCGAGCATGATGTAGTCAAAGCCGGCCAGCCCGATCATCTGGACCAGCATCGGCGAGGGGATCTGCAGATTGGGACCAATCACACACTGGCCAGCAGCCAGCTTCTGTTTCAGTCGGTTCTTGCGCACAGATGTCAGCTCCTTGTCTATCTCTCGCCCGCCAAGCTCAAAGTAGGGTCTGGCCCGACCATGTGCCCACGAATACTTGTAGCGCAGAACGCTAAAGTCCCGGCCTTGCGCGGCCAGGCCGACAAACCGCTCGGGTCCCAGGTGGTGATGCTCAAGTCAGGCACACGGACCTCCAAGTCGGTTTGACCGTGTGCTGGTATGGCAGCTGCGCTCGCCGTCGCGAGCAACTGCCGGGCGATCAAACACCGGTCTGCCTCCGTGGGTCCAGAGCGTCGCGCAGACCGTCTCCCACAAAGTTGATGCTCAGCACGGAGATGGCAATGGCCAGTCCAGGCGGGATCCAGAACCACGGCATGCCACTGAGTATGGAAATGGATTGGGCATCGCGCAGCATCTGGCCCCAGCTTGGGGTGGGTGGGCGGACTCCCAGGCCCAGGTAGCTGAGACTCGCCTCGGAAAGGATCGCGGAAGCGACCCCGAAGCTGGATGCCACGATGACCGGAGCCAGCACGTTGGGCAGGATGTGGCGGACCATGATGCGTGGCGAGGGTACTCCAACGGCATAGGCGGCCGCCACAAACTCGGTGGAGCGCAGCGAGAGAACCTGGCCGCGCACCAGGCGGGCCACCGACGGCCAACGCGTGAGGCCGAAGGCTAGCACAAGGTTGGAGACGCTGGGACCGGTGAGCGTGACAAGCATCATGGCCAGCAACAGCGGCGGCAGAGACATCATGCCGTCCGTGAGCCTCATGGTCAGGGCGTCTATCCAGCCGCCATAGTAGCCGGAGAGCAGGCCGAGGAACATGCCTATGGTAACATATATCAAGACAGAGAAAAGGCCTACCGTGAGCGAAACGCGAGCACCAAAAACCACACGGGCAAAGACATCGCGAGCGGCGGGGTCCGTTCCCAACCAATGTCGAGCGCTGGGCGGAGAACGGAAGCTTCTCATGTCCACGGCCAGAGGGCTTTGTCTGGCTACCCAAGGGGCAAAGGCGGCGCACAGAACGATGACCGCGAGCATGATGAGGCC
>DAOUCN010000256.1:0-3885 GCA_034431995.1 Chloroflexota bacterium
GTGGTATAATCGTTCAAGGAACTTGATCAGTGGGGCCTGGTGGACATTTGTTCTAAGCCCCCAAAGAAGCACATTGCCTTTCCACGCAAGGAACACGGGAAAGGCAACCAATACGCCCACTGGCAGCGCATCTTACACTTGGATGCGAGAGTCCCCGCACCTCCTGCTGGGGAGCCCGGCAACAGAGCGTGGTCGCCTGGGTTTGGGCGACCTGACTGGCCATGATGGAGAAGGGGAGATCATGTCTCCCACTTTTCCCCATTTCTCCCCCGATCTGCGCCCATTATACCAGGAAGGCGTCTTCTGTCAAGGGTTTTCTGCCCAAAAAAGCATGACTTTTATGGGGCGCGCGAAATCTTAAGGAACGGTCTGTGCTGTTCTTCGTCTTGGCAACGCAGAGAGCCGTCCCGCAGCGTCTATGACGGGACGGCTCTCCATATGCCGCGCCGAGGGAGGGGATGGCGGGGGCGTATGCCCTTGGGAGGCGATCTCCCTGCACAGGAGGGACACGAGCAGGGAGTCGGATGTATGGCGGTGCTCAAGCTGGCCTGTAAGCCGAATTCTGTAGCCCTGCCAGGCAGGGCCGGCAGTCATCTCTCTGGGGCAGCCAGTTGCCTTCTGCCTCTAGCGGCCAACCCGAGGGTGATAGCGAGACGGGCCGTCTCATCCCCTCCTATTTGGCCTTGCTCCGGGCGGGGTTTGCCCGGCCGACCGGTCGCCCGATCGCCGGTGGGCTCTTACCCCACCATTTCACCCTTACTCCGCTGTGCGGAGCGGTATGTCTCTGTTGCACTGTCCTGCGGGTCGCCCCGACTGGGTGTTACCCAGCGCCCTGCCCTGTGGAGTTCGGACTTTCCTCCCCGGCTGCACGTTTCCGTCCAGCCGGAGCGACTGCCCGGCCGGCTTGAGCATCCATAGAGTAGCACAGTCTGACGCGTCTGTCAATGCAGTGACCAGCGTGAGAACAACGAAAAGGCCCTGGACATGGCCGTGAGATGTATTGACTCACGCACTCATACTTGCTATGATCAGGGCAGGGATTCGCGGCGCGATTGTGGCGGGGTGAAGGATACGCGAACGGCACTTCCACGCGTGGAGAGACGCCGCGAGTCGTATACAGGGAGATGCTATCATGCCTGCTGTCACAGTCCACGCCCACGTTCGGACGGTGAACCATGGGATCTCGGTCATTGATGTGTACGGCGATGTGACGGCCGCAGCCGAGAAGGCACTCATGAACGCCTATGCCCAGGCGAGCCGAGGCAACCGGCGCGTTGTTCTTAACCTGAGCGGGACAAGGTGGATAGACGGCTCTGGCCTTGCCTCGCTGGTGGTGCTCCTCACCCATGCCTCCCGACGGGGAGAGCCGCTGCTCGCATGCGGGGCAAGCAGTTACCATCAGGACATCTTTGCCCTCACCCGCTTGGATCAGGAGATAGCCATCTTCGGCAGCGAGAGCGAAGCCGTGGCGGCGGGCGGTGGGCGACCTGAGGCTATGCATGTGGAGTCTACGCCCGGTGTGGCAGCTCCCCCGGAGGTAACGCATTCCGCCAACTGGGCGTCACCTGTGACGGAGCTACGGGTGAAGGCGTCGCAACTGCCAGCGGGCACGGTCGGGTTGAATGTTGACGGGCGGCAGGTGGTGCTGCCACTGCGCGGCTTTGGCCAGTTGTGGCGCAAGACGTACAGCGTCCGCCTGGCCGCGTCGGCGGTCACCCCCGCCGAGGTGATGCGCATCTGGAAGGGCAACTTCGCGTCCTTCTGGCCCAAGGGCAACACCTACCGTGGATCCCCGTCGGGGATTGCACCTGGGGATGTGGCTGTGCTTGATCTTGCCCTGCTGCCAGGCGTAAGGCTGTACACCGGTGTGCTGGTCGCATATGCGGACGAGACGTCGTTCACCTTCGTGACGCTAGAAGGCCACATGTATGCAGGGCTGATCACCTTCAGCGCGTATGCAGACGACAGCCTCACGGTGGCCCAGGTGCAGCCTCTGATCCGCGCCGGCGACCCGCTCTACGAGCTTGGCCTGCGATTCGGCATCGGGCATAGAATCGAGGACTCATTCTGGCATCAGACGCTCAAGAACCTGGCAGCACACTTCGGGGCGCAAGGGGATGTCAATCAAACGAACACCCTCCTCGATTCCAAGGTGCGATGGTCAGCGGTGACGAACGACTGGAACAACGCCGCGGTGCGGACCATTCTGCATAGGCTGACGGCTCCACTGCACAGGCGCCGCCGCCCTTCTTCACGATGATGTCTGCCCAGCAGTGCCATGTCAACCCAGACGTCCTATGATGCCGTTGTCGTCGGCGCGGGGCCCAATGGCCTTGCGGCAGCGATTACCCTTGCTCGCGCTGGGCGTTCCGTCCTTGTCGTTGAGGCAGAAGCGACCATTGGGGGCGGCACACGCTCATCTGAGTTGACGCTGCCGGGCTTCATGCACGACCTGTGCTCCGCCGTTCATCCCTTGGGCGTTGCTTCACCCTTCTTCCGCACGCTTCCTCTTGGAAGGTACGGCCTGGAGTGGCTCTACCCTCCGGCTGCCTTTGCCCATCCTCTTGACGACGGGACGGCGCTGGTCGCCGAGCGCTCGCTGGAGGCCACGGCCGCGGCCCTGGGTCGTGACGGCCCCGCCTACCGCAGACTCATGGCGCCGCTGGCGGCGCATGCCCATGAGTTGCTGGAAGACATCCTGGGCCCGCTACCCCTGCCACCTCGCCACCCTCTGCTGTTGGCGCGCTTCGGTCTGCTGGCGTTGCGGTCGGCGCGTGGACTGGCAGAGGACTGGTTCAAGGGCGAGCGCGCCCGCGCTCTGTTTGCAGGCCTGGCGGCTCATGCCATGCTGCCTCTGGAGCAGATACCAACAGCCGCCTTTGCCCTCACCCTGGGCATCACTGCCCACGCCGTTGGGTGGCCGATTGCCCGCTCTGGCTCACAGCAGATCGCCCATGCCATGGCTGGCTATTTGCGTTCCCTGGGCGGCGAGATCGTGACCGGTCTGCGTGTGACGTCCGTTGATCAGCTCCCGCCGCGGCGCGCTGTCCTTTTCGATGTGACGCCGCGCCAACTGCTGCAGATTGCAGGAGACCTGTTGCCAGCAGGATACCGGCGGCGGCTTAGCGGGTACCGCTACGGCCCAGGCGTCTTCAAGATGGATTGGGCGCTGGATGGGGCGATTCCGTGGAAGGCACAGGAATGCAATCGCGCTGCCACGGTTCATCTGGGCGGAGCTCTCGAGGAGATTGCCGCCTCGGAACGTGCAGTGTGGCAGGGGCGTGTGCCCGAGCGTCCGTATGTCTTGCTCGTCCAGCAGAGCCTCTTTGATCCGACCCGTGCTCCGGCGGGGAAAGCAACGGTCTGGGCCTATTGTCACGTTCCGAACGGTTCGACTGTGGACATGACGGAGCGCATTGAGAAGCAGATAGAGCGCTTCGCACCAGGATTCCGGGAGCGCATTGTCGGGCGCAGCGTCATGCCGCCGGCTGCGCTGGAGCAGCACAACGCCAACTACATTGGCGGGGACATCAACGGCGGAACGCAGGACATCTGGCAGCTCTACACGCGCCCCGTAGCAAGCCGATGTCCCTACGCCACGCCGGTGAAGGGGCTGTACATCTGCTCATCATCTACGCCGCCTGGCGGCGGCGTGCACGGCATGTGCGGCTACCATGCGGCCCGGGCAGCCCTGCGCCATATGGCATAGCGCTCAGCCGCTGGGCAACGTGGCTGCTTCATCCTGCCCTGCCACGATACGCCCATTCTCCAGCCTCACCACCTGATCTACATGTTGCCGTTTCGGGACGTGGTGCGAGACGATTATCGTTGTGCGGCCCTGCATGAACGCTTCCAGTGACTGCATCAGCCGTTGCGCCGTCACGG
>DAOUCN010000257.1:0-6252 GCA_034431995.1 Chloroflexota bacterium
CTGCCTGCCCCGCTGGCGCTGGCCCTTCGCTCTCCTCGCCCTGTGCAGTTGCGTCATCATGTTCCTAGCGACGGCAGCTAACCCCCAGGTGGCGCCGGAGGTTGGCAACCCGCTCCTCCAGCAGTGGATACCCGGTTTTCTGGACAAGAGCACTCTGGTCTATACTCTACCGGCAATCCGCTTCGGCATCAGCCGCCGCCTGAGTCTTGTTCTCCTGGCGGCAGTCGTCGCCATCGCGACGGCTGCATGGGCAGCCCTCTGGCGCCTGCGCCAACAACCGCAGCGGCAATCGGTGGCATTGACCTTCTTCGTCATCGCTATGATCGTTGCCCATCTCGTAGTGGCCTTCCCCATTGACATGCGTCGCCCCTTCGATATTCCACGCACCCTGGAAGCACCATCCGCCACAGCGATGGCGCCGCACATAGAAGAGGCGTTTCACTTGGGAGGCCGCCCATGAGCAAGATTGAGGGCCTGCTGTTCCTGATGGTTGTGACGGTGTACTCGTTCTTTGTCCAGTACCCAAACGTCAATCAGAATAGCCGCTTCGACCTCATCCTGGCATTGGCGCAGCAGGCCAGCGTGAGTATTGACGCCTACCACGAGAACACGATAGACAAGAGCTTCTACGCCGGCCACTACTACAGCGACAAGGCGCCCGGCCTGTCGCTCCTCGGGCTGCCAGCCTATCTACTCCTGTGCCTCCTTCAGCCTGTGGAGCAGCCAGGCGTCTGGCTTGGCTACCCCATGCACGTGGTGAACGCCCTTGCCACTGCCCTGCCCTCGGCACTGCTCGTGCTGCTTCTCCTGCGTTGGCTGCGGAAGGTAACAGGACACGAGCAGTGGTCTCTCGCCGTGGCAGGCGTCTTCGCCCTGGGTACCCTGGCCCTGCCCTTTGCCACCATGTTCTTTGGCCACATGACCGCGGCCTTCTTTGCCTTCGCTGCCTTCTACTGCCTTTGGTCGGCACGGTCCGCGCCTCGCGGGGAAACAACGCTCGTCGGTGGCCCTCTACCCTCCTTGCTCTTCCTGGCAGGCCTCTCGGCCGGCCTTGCCTTCCTCGTAGAGTACCCGGCTGCCTTAATAGCGGCTCTGCTCGGCCTCTATGCCTTGGTCATGCTCCCGCATAGGAAGCGCGTCATCTTCTACCTGGCCGGGATGCTCCCTCCCACGCTGGTCTTGCTCGCGTACAACTCGGTTGCCTTTGGCGGGCCATTCCAGTTGTCGTACTGGTACTCGGTGGCAACGCCTGTGGCGGGCCAGATGCGCCAGGGTCTCCTGGGGGCTGGCCTGCCCACAGCATCTGGTCTCTGGCAGATCACCTTTGGCCCGCGCGGCCTCTTCACCCTGTCGCCGGTGCTGCTGCTTGCGCTGCCTGGCCTGTGGACGATGCATCGGCGGCCGGACACGCGGCCAGAGTCTTGGCTCTTCCTCTGTATCGCGCTCGCCTTCGTGGTGGCATCCGCCGGGTACTTTGTTCCCACGGGAGGGGGCGGCCCTGGGCCACGCTTCGTGATTCTGGCATTGCCCTTCCTCGCCTCGAGCGTGGGCCTGGCCGTGGCGCGCTGGCGACTGCCATTTGCAGTGCTGGCGCCCGTCAGTGTGGCCATTATGCTTGTGGCTACCGTGTGCAATCCCCAGGCACCCGTCTCGGTGGGGAATCCCCTGATGGACTTCTGGCTGCCGGCTCTGATGCGGAGGGAGGTCGTGATCACGACGGCCTATCTGCGCTTTGGCCTGCGCAGCGCCGCCAGCCTGCTGATGCTGGCCCCGCTGCTGCTCGCTGTCCTGGTTGCATGGCTCATATCTGTGAACACGGGGGGTGATTCTCATCACGCCATCGGTAGGCCCTCGACATTTCTGGGCAGTCACTGTACGTTGGCCTTGCGATTATGTGTAGCCGTAGCCTTGCTATCTTATGTCGTGTTGGGCTTCCCCATTGACGTGCGCAGCCCGCTGACGGTGCCTCAAGTTGTCATGGGGGTGACCCCATGACGCGCCTCCGGGAAGTGCTGCGGCGCCCCAATGCCGTCCTCCTGTTGGCTATCCTGCTGGCCGCCCTGGCGGTGCGGGTTGCCCTGGCACGCCTGGATCGCGTGATCCGCTGGGATGAGCCAGACTATCTGACCTTGGGCATCAATCTGTTCTCAGGCAAAGGCTACACGACTGGCGTGGCGCCCGAGCTGCACTATACACCCCTCTTCCCCATCGTGTCTGGCGTGATCTATCTGGTCGTCAAAGACCCAGAGATAGCCAGCAATGCCGTATATGTGATCGCCGGCACACTCATGATCCTGCCCGCCTACGGCATCGCTCGACGCGTCTATGGCACGGCGACCGCACTGATCAGCGCCTGCCTCCTCTCTGTCTACCCTCCTCTATCGGCTGGCGTCCTCTACTGGGGCACGATGACCGAGCCTCTGTATATCCTGCTTGTTATCTCGGCGTTCTATGCTGCCCTGGTCGCTGTGGAGGACGATCGCGCCCTGGGCTTTGCAGCCTGCGGCGCGCTGTTGTCCCTTGCCTACCTCACGCGGCCGGAGGCGTCTATAACCTTCGCCGTGCTGCTTGGCTTCTACGTGCTCGTGCGGCTTGTCCAACGGCGGCTGTGGAATCAACACACTCTGGGGCGACTCGTTGTCTTCATACTTGCCTTTGCTATGCTGAGCGCGCCGTACCTCGGCTTTCTTTATGCCAAAAGCGGACGCCTCCTCGTCACAGGCAAGCTGGGCCTCACCTACGCTATGGGTCAGGCTGTGCTCAACCGCGACCCGGCCGCCTATGATCGCCTCATCGCCAGTCTCGACGACACAGGCAACGAGATCGTGTGGTATTCGCCTGACCGCTTCAGGTACAGCGTCCTGGCTGACCTACGTTCGGACCCCGCTGCATTTGCTCACCGCTCGGCAGCCAACACCCGCATTCTCTTTGGACAGCTCTTCGCCCGCACCATCTTTCCCACCTTCCTGACCATCCCGCTGCTCCTGGGGCTGATCAGCGTCGGATGGGATGGGACTCGGCTGCGACGGGAGGCCTTCCTGGCCACCGCAGCCCTTCCGGTGCTGGCCTTCCTGCCCTTCCATGTGGAAATCCGATTCTACTCCCCAGCCTTTCCCATCCTACTGATCTGGGTCGCCCACGGCCTTGAGGAGATCGGCGCCTGGCTCGCGGCAACGTGGAGCAATCTACGGCCTCGTGCGGCATCGCAGCAAGCGGAGACGGCGCGCGGGCGCCTGGTGTTCCTGTCCGTGCCTATGCTGGCAGTCTTGGCCGTCTTCCTATTGACGATCCCATCAGTCGTCACAAGCGGCCAACGTAGCCTTGACTGGACGCACAAAGCAGCGGGGCAATGGATGGCAACAAACACCGAAGACAGCGCGGTCGTCATGTCCCGCGACCTGGCGATCGCCCTCTATGCCAGGCGTCCCTGGGTTCCCTCGCCAAACGCACAGTATGAGCAAGTCATCAGCTATGCCCGCTACCACGGCGTTGATTACTACGTGACCGACCGCAGTGAGATCACCACTCTGCGCCCTCAACTGGCAGTTCTTCTAGACGAAGAGAAACAGCTGCCAGAGCTTGTACATGTGATGAGTTTTCAAGATGATACCCGGCGCACGATCATTTATCGAATCAGACCCTGATGTCCTGCTGGTGAATCCGCCCAGCCCGCCTACTGCCACTGCCAATCGCGAGGGCGCGGGCGGTCTCGGCGCGTGGAGCGCGCCGGGCAACGGCTTCCTCTATCCGCCCCAGGTTCTTGCCTATGCTGCCGCCGCCCTGCGCCTGGCAGGGGCAGCCCCGCAGATGCTCGACGCTGCAGGAGAGCGACTCACGGTGGAGGAGACCCTTGACCGCGCCGAGAAGATGGCGGCCCCCCTGGTTGCCGTCCTACTCAGTCAGATCTCGCTGGACTGGGACATCGCCTTTGTTGGCCAACTGCGGGCTGCTCTGCCCAGGGCACGCCTGGCAGCCATTGGCCCGAGCATGGCGTCCATCGAACGCCACGTCCTGGAGAGAACCGAGGCGGATCACGTTCTCCTTGGGGAGGCCGAGGCCCTGCTGACGCCGGTTTGGCAGGCCATCTGTGATCTCAGTCGAGGAAGCCGCCTGCGTCGGCGCATCGGCGCCACAGATCTCGGCCTTGCCGGCACGGACCAGGACGGGCGGCTCCTGGATCTGGACCGCCTTCCCTACCCGGCTTGGGATCTGGTGCCGCTGCACCGCTACGGCTTCGTGACTGTCCAGGCCAGCCGCGGCTGCGACGATGTGTGTGCCTTCTGCCCGTATGTTCTTGGTCAAGGTGCTTATGCGCGCGCCCGCAGCCCTGACCGCGTGACCGACGAGCTGGCCTGGCTTGCCACAACGTTGCACCCCCGCCGGGTGATCCTCCGCGATCCGGTCTTCGCCCACTCGCGCTCGCGAGTGGAGGCCATCTGTCAGGGTTTGCTCAGCCGCAAGGTCGCGCTGGCATGGGAGTGTGAGTCACGGCCCGAGCACTTCGATGCCCCATTGCTGCACGTCATGCGGAGAGCGGGCTGCACCGCCATTAAGCTGGGGGTGGAGACGACCAGCGAGGCAGTACTGCGCGCCCTGCACCGTATCCCGCTCGATGGCAGTGCACAGTTCTACCTGCAGCATGTATCCGACGTGGTTGCGGCCTGCCGCTCTCTGGGCATCGCCTGTCACCTCTTCGTCATGACCGGTCTGGCCGGACAGGACGACGACGACGTGGCGGAGACCCTGCGCTTTCTGCACGATATGCGGCCGGCCACGGTTCACGTCAAGCCCTTCCATCGCTATCTCGGGCTGCGCATGCCTTACGCAACCGACGTGGCGGAAGAGCAGGAACGAGGAGAGCGCCAGGCGAGGATGATGCTGGATGCACTTGGCGCCAACAGCCCGGTCCATGACTCCGTATCAGGGCGGGCCCGCCGCTGGTTGGCCAGGAGGATGGGCCGATGAGGGCTTTGGTCACGGGTGCGACCGGTTTCGTTGGCGCTGCTCTGGTGCGCGAGCTTCTGGCCGACGGGATTGAGGTACAGGCGTTGGTGCGCCCAAACGCCGACGTGCGCAATCTGGCAGGACTGAACGTGGGCATCGCCAACGGTGACGTGCGCGATCTGGACAGTCTGACCGCGGCAACGGCGGGCTGCTCTTGGGTGTTTCACCTCGCTGCTTTCTACAGCACGCGGGAGGCCGACGCCCGCGCCATGTACGAGATCAACGTCCAGGGCACGGAGAACGTCCTCAAGGCCGCGCGTCTCTGTGGCGCCGAGCGGGTTGTCCACTGCAGCACCATCGGTACCATTGGCCGCAGCGAGGATGGCGCCCTGCCGACAGAGGACACGCCCTTCAATCTGTGGGAGACCAGCAGCCACTATGCGCGGTCCAAGTACCTGGCCGAGAGTGTCGCCCTGACCGAGGCGCGTCAGGGGCTGCCTGTGGTCGTCGTCAATCCGTGTGCTCCTGTGGGCCCCCGGGACAGCAAGCCGTCATCGTCGGGCCAGCGCATTCTGGACGTGCTGCACGGTCGCCTACCCTCCTATCTGCAGGGCGGCATCAATCACGTGGCCGTAGAGGACGTGGCCCGGGGGCACATTCTGGCCGCGCAACGGGGGCGCACCGGCGAGCGCTACATCCTGGGCAACGCCAACCTGATGTTGGAGGACTTTCTGCGCCTTGTGGAGAAGGCAGCGCGGATGCGGGCACCTCGGCCAGCAAACGTCTGGAATCCCTTGGCCCGTCTGCGCGCGGCGAGAGCGGCGGCCAGCAGCCACAAACCGCAGGCCCTCGTTTGCGATTGCAGCAAGGCCATCATCCAGCTCGGCTTGCCACAGACGCCCTTGGATATAGCGTTCGCCCGCGCCGTCACCTGGTTCCGGGAGAACGACTATGTCCGCCGACCGTAGGTCGTGGGCCAGGTTGCCATACCTGCCGCCCACTCGGTTGATTCACGAACCTGTTTGCAGTATACTGAGCCGCAGACACCGAACTGCGTCACACAGTCAGGAGCAAGACCGGGGGGACCAGAGGCTACGCAGACAGAGGAACACATCCGAGGACTGATTCCAAAACACAACAAGCAGAACCTGGCCTTCGGCGTCCGGAGGCTCGGCCTGTTCGGCGCCTCCGAATCAGCAGCCACAGGCCGTCCTCAAGAACGCGAGCCAAGAGGGATGACAGGTTGAGATGGCGCATTAAGTGGGCTGTCTTGAGGGTGCTCATGGAGATGTCTGGCCTGCCGGTCAT
>DAOUCN010000258.1:0-12674 GCA_034431995.1 Chloroflexota bacterium
CTATCATCTGGCTGTCGCGCCGGCGTATCGTCGCCGGGGGCTGGGGCATCGTCTGCTGACGCACGTGGAGAGTCTGTTGACGGCGAGAGGTTGCCGCAAGTGCTATTTGGTTGTCCATCGTGACAACCGGCGAGCTGTCGCCTTCTACCAGCATCGTGGCTGGGAAGACATGACGGGAAGCGTGATGATTATGGGCAAGGAACTGAAATGAACGACGCGAACACCCTATCGGAAGCCCTGCTCGAGGCTCTGCCGTACATCAACTACTTTGCTGGCAAGATCGTTGTCATCAAGATCGGCGGCAGCACCCTGGGCAGCGAAGACACAACACTGCAGGACATTGTCCTGCTCAAGAACCTGAACATCGAGCCGATCATTGTGCATGGCGGTGGCAACGCCATCACCCAGTGGCTCGCCCGCATCGGCAAGGAGGCGCGCTTCGTACGCGGCCTGCGCGTGACCGACGAGGAGACGATGGAGATCGTGCGCATGATCCTGGTTGGCAAGGTCAACACGGAGCTTGTGTCCAGCCTCAATGCCCTCGGCGTGCGCGCGGTCGGCATCAGTGGCTTGGACGGGCGCACCATTGAAGCCCGCCCCCTGAGTCCCGAGCTGGGGCTGGTGGGCGAGGTCACGACGGTCAACCTCGGACTGATCCATGCCCTCCTGGGACAGGGGTACGTCGTGGTGATCGCTCCCGTTGGCAGCGGCCAGGGGGACCAGGCGCTCAACCTCAACGCCGATACAGCGGCTGGAGAGATCGCCGCGGCCCTGGCCGCTGAGAAGCTCATCATGCTGACTGATGTTGCCGGCGTCAAGGACAAGGACGGCAGGCTGATTTCCTATTGTTCGCGTGCGCGTACGGAGGAGCTGATCGCGGCGGGTGTAATATCTGGCGGCATGATCCCCAAGGTGAGGGCCTGTCTGCGTGCCCTGGATGGCGTGCGTCGTGCGCACATCATTGACGGGCGCGTTGCGCACGCCCTTGTGCGCGAGCTCTTCACGCGCGGCGGGGTGGGTACTATGATCACACGGACGGACGAAGACGCCCTGGAGCCGTCGGCGAATATTGACGTGCTGGTCAAGAGCATGCAGCGGTAGAACAGCGACTGCGCACAAGGAGAGGACACATGGAAGATTGGGTGGAGCTTGAGAAGAAGTATCTGATGACCACCTATGCCCGCATGCCGGTGGTGCTGGCGCGGGGTCAGGGATGCTGGGTGTGGGACACCGCTGGCAAGCAGTACCTAGACATGGTGGCCGGGATCGCCGTCAACGTGCTGGGGCATGCCCATCCCGTCGTAGCCGAGGCTCTCGCAGAGCAGGCGAAGGTGCTCGTCCACACGAGTAATCTGTACTATACTATCCCGCAGATCCAACTGGCCAAGCTGCTGGTTGAGAACTCGTGCGCAGACCGCGCCTTCTTCGCCAACAGCGGTGCGGAGGCCAACGAGGGAGCCATCAAACTTGCGCGCAAGTGGGGCAAGATCAACAGAAACGGAGCCTATGAGGTCATCAGCACCAAAGGTTCCTTCCATGGGCGCACCCTGGCCACGGTGGCTGCGACGGGCCAGCACAAGTATCAAGCCCCCTTTGAGCCGATGCCCGATGGGTTCACGCAGGTCCCGTACAATGACATTGGCGCCCTGCGTGCCGCGACGTCCAACAAGACGGTGGCTGTGCTGCTGGAGCCGGTGCAGGGGGAGAGTGGCGTCCACCCGGCACGCAAGCACTATCTGCAGCTCGTCCGCCAGTGGTGCGATGAACAGAAGCTCCTCCTCATCTTCGATGAGATCCAGACGGGCATCGGCCGCACGGGCAAGCTCTTCGCCCACGAGTACTACGGCGTTGAACCGGACATCTTCACCCTGGCCAAAGGCACGGCAGGAGGAGTGCCCATCGGCGTTCTGATGGCCAAGGAGCACGCCTGTGTTTTTCAGCCGGGCGACCATGCGTCCACCTTCGGCGGCAATCCCCTGGCCACTGCGGTAGGGTTCGCAGTGCTGCGCTATGTGATTGATAACCGGCTGTGGGAGAAAGCCGAGGAGATCGGGGCACATCTGCGTCACGGTATTGAGGGTCTCAAGGCGCGGCGTCCAGTGATCAGCGAAGTGCGGGGACTGGGTCTGATGATCGGCATTGACCTCGCCGAAGACACGGCAAAGGATGTCGCGCTTAAGGCCCTGGACAAAGGACTGATCGTCAACGCGACGGGCCCCCATACACTGCGATTGGTGCCGCCTTTGATTCTGACGAAACCGGAAGCAGATGAGGCCGTCACCAGACTCGAGGCCACTCTTGCGGGATAGGCCCTTCGTTGCAAGGAGATCTCACGATGGCAGAAAAGGTCGTACTGGCCTACTCAGGCGGGCTGGATACCTCCGTGTCCATCCGGTGGATACCGGAGAAGTACGGGCTAGACGTGATCGCCCTCACGGTGGACGTGGGCAACGAGCGTGACCTGAAGGCGATCCAGGCGAAAGCACTCAAGATCGGGGCCGTCAAGGCCCTGGTGGTAGACGCCAAGGAGCCTTTCGTACGCTATTTCATCTGGCCGGCGCTGCAGGCCGGCGCTCTCTACGAGGGCGTCTATCCCCTGGCCACTGCCCTGGCCCGCCCGCTCATCGCCAAGCTGCTCGTAGATGTAGCGCGCGAGGAGGGAGCGACCCACGTGGCCCACGGTTGTACCGGCAAAGGCAACGACCAGGTGCGCTTTGATGTCTCTATTGCTGCTCTGGCTCCTGAGCTCAAGGTCATTGCACCCGTG
This sequence comes from Chloroflexota bacterium, assembly GCA_034431995.1. Classification (GTDB taxonomy): domain Bacteria; phylum Chloroflexota; class DTOL01; order DTOL01; family DAOUCN01; genus DAOUCN01. Next base: position 2,768 of record DAOUCN010000258.1, read on the forward strand.
CGGGAATGGCGGATGACGCGCGATGAAGAGATTGAGTACGCCCACAAGCACGGCATCCCTGTGTCGGTCAGCACAGGAGGCCCCTATAGCGTTGACTTGAACCTGTGGGGCCGCAGCATCGAATGTGGTATTCTGGAAGACCCGTGGCAAGAGCCGCCGGAGGAGGTCTTTGCCTGGACGAAACCGCCGCATGAGACGCCAGCAGAGGCGTGTTATCTTGAGATCGAGTTTGAGAAGGGCATCCCGCTGGCAATCAATGGGACGCGCATGGGCGGCGTCGAGATGATCGAATACCTGACCAAACTGGGCGGGGAGTACGGGGTCGGACGGATAGACCACATCGAGAACCGGCTGGTCGGCATCAAGTCACGGGAGGTGTACGAGGCCCCGGCTGCGACGATCCTCCATACGGCCCACAAGGCCCTGGAAGAGATGACACTGACGAAAGAGGCGGCGCGGTTCAAGGAGCTGGTATCCGTCCGCTACGGCGAGTTGATCTATGAGGGCCTCTGGTTTACGTCCCTGCATCAGGACTTGGCGGCCTACGTAGCCAGCTCTCAACGCCACGTGACGGGCACCGTGCGGGTGCGGCTGCATCGGGGCACATGCACCGCGGTGGGACGGAAGTCGCCGCGTTCTCTCTACAGCCTGGGTCTGGCGACATACGATCGGGCCGACCAGTTCGATCACTCTGCGGCCCTGGGATTCATCAAGATCTGGGGGCTGCCACTGAAGACCCAGGCCCAGGTGCAGTACCTGCATGAACCGCCAGCCGAAGTGCCAGCGATCGCTCCGCCTGTGCTGAGCAAGGACAGGCTCGAGCCAGGAGACCAGGTCGAGCCGCACAAGCTGGATGAGATACCGGAGGAGGACTAGCCGCCAAAGCTGCCGAGGCGGCGCAAGCTTGGCATGACAAAGCTCCCGTCCTCCACATGCGCGGTGCTCACCGATCCAGTTGGGGCTGGCAGGGCTGACCGGGCCGGACGGAAACGGTCTGTTCCTTGACATAAGTGACCTGGCCCGCTGCGCCGCTGCGGGCACGGCGCACAAAGCGGCGGAGGGTGTAGTCCACGAGCACGGTGCTTGCCTGCCGCGCCGCCGAGTGATAGGCTGCTAGTTGCGCCGCTTCCTGGAGGGCCTGCGGCGTCAGGCCACGGCCTGCCGCGCGGATGATGACATGGCTGCCTGGCACGTCGCGGGCGTGCAGCCAAACGTCGGCAGGGGAGGCGAGATCGAACGTGACATAATCGTTCTGACGGGCATTGCGGCCAACGACGATCTGAAACCCATCCGATGACGTGTAGCGCAAGGGAGGGAGCCTGCCGCGAGGCGGCGATGGACGTGTCCTTTGGGACTCTGTTTGGCGGTGCCGACCGGCTGCTTCCTCCACTTCCTGCCGCACCTCTGCCAGTTCAGGCGCAGTGGACGCCACCTCTAGGTCCAGGGCAAGCTGGTCGAGGTAGGCCAGTTGGAGGGATGCCTCCTCCAGCAGCGGGGGCAGAGAGCGCAATGCATCGCGAGCCTGTTGGTAGCGACGGAAGTAGCTCTGGGCGTTCTCGACGGCCGACAGGCGTGGGTCGAGGATGATGCGGATAGGCTCTTGTGTAGGCTGCGCCTCAACCAGCAGCTCGCTCTGGCCGGGTGTCACGAGCGAGGCATGGGCGAGGATGAGCTGGCCCTTTGTACGCAGGTCGTTCGCCTGAGCCGCGGCGGCCTGCTGCGCATCCAGCGACTCCTTGCGTCGCTGAATGCGTGCTCGCAGCTCTTCCAGCTTCTTCTGGAGCTCGCGTTTCAGACCTTGGTAGTCGCTGGCCACGGTTTCTGCTGCATAGTAGGTGTGAATCGCGCTGCTGATGCTGTCCGTTGCACGAGCGCGCTTGCCGAATTGCGTCAGCACATAGGGGGCGAAGGCAAGGACTTCGTTTTCCGTAGCGGCGAAACATGGCAGCCAGCGGTGGCTGTGCAAGCCAGACAGGAGCTCGCCCAGAGCCGCCGCCAGCGGCTCATGGGGGATGTCAGCGGCGATCGCCTCTGCGCTACCGGCGGCTCGGAAAACGGCTTCTCGAGCCAGGAGCGGGCTAACGCCCATGTAGGAGCGCACCAATACCTGCCAGCCGCGCTCTTGGGCGCTGGCATAGAGCACCTTACCAAGCGCCGCGGGACTACAGCCACCGGGGTCCTCTTTGCTTTGGGGCGGAGGTGGAACGTAGGCATGGCGCGGCAAGACGACGCGGTAGCGATTGACATCGGGCGTGATGTGCTTCACCGCTTCCATGACCATGCCATCGTCGTCTACCAGTACGATGTTGCTGTAGCGCCCCATGACCTCGATGATGAGCCTGGTTGTCGAGAACGGCTGGCTGTCGCCCTTGTCAACGGGAGCGGCTTTCGTTATAATGAGCGTAAGGGTGCGTTCCAGGCATGGTTGCTCGATGGCGACCAGGCGCCCGTCGCGCACGTACTTGCGCATCAGGAGCAGCAAAGGCGTAACCTGCTCGGTTCCCCGTGTCAGCTTGCCTGGCGTCAGGTGGACACGGGCATGCTGCGGATGGGCTGAGGCGAAGAGGTAGCGCACGGTACGATGAGCATAGACCTCCAGGCCGATGGCCAGGGGCGCCGGTAGGAAGACACCCTGCACGCGGCCTCCGACAATCGTCTCCCGCAGCTCGTCAGCGACAGCAGCCATGGTCAGGGCATCAAAGGACATCTGTTGCTCCTTGTGCTTCGAATGTGGACGGTCGAAGCTATTGCACGCCTGGTAGCCATCCAGGTGCCCTGGACGATGTCCAGTGGCCCTGGAGCCGTCTGCTCCCCGGTCACGTGGTGGGGCCCATGGCAGGACATGACGTAAACCACAGCCGGTGGTCGCCCGGCCTGACGATTCTGCTTGTTGTGGTTGCGGTGGCCTGGCTGGCAAGCCAGGTCGTAGCGGCACTGCGGGTCTTCGGTGACGTAGTGCTGCTCTTTGCCCTGGGCGCCTTGATAGCCTTCATTCTCGATCCGGCGGTGGGCCTGATGGAGAAGGCCCAGGTGAGAAGAGGGCTTGCCGTTTTCTCGATCTATGCGGCGATGCTCGTAGGCGTCGGGCTTGCCGTGGGCTTGCTGGGGCCAGCTCTTGTCTACCAGGTTACCCGGCTGAGCGAAGACCTACCAACGCTTGCTGCCGCGCTGCCGACCCAGGCGCAAATAGCAGACGCATTGGGCCGGCTTGGGCTGCCGGTGCACGAACTGGCGGCTGCCTATGAGCCTGGTGATTGGCTGCGCCAAATCGAGAGGGGCGTGGCCCTCACCATTCAAGGCACCCTCAACGTGGCAACCGGTATGGTGACTCTGGCGATAGACCTCATCCTGCTGGCTGTCATTAGTTTCTATATGTTGCTGGATGGGCGCAGACTCGTTGCCGGGGGGCTGAGTATGGTGCCTGTGCCGTATCGTGATGAAGCGAGCTACTTCGTTGCCAGTGTGGCAGACAACTTCGGCGGCTTCTTGCGTGGACAGATCATCCAGGCAGTCCTGTTCGGCCTGGTGGTCGCAGCGGCGATGATGGTGCTCGGGCTGGACTATGTGCTGCTGGCGACCGTCCTCAGCGGTGTGCTCATGCTGGTGCCTGTGCTGGGGCCTGTGCTCTCCTTAGTTCCGCCGCTGGCGGTTGCAGTACCCCAATGGCCGGGGACGTTCCTCGCTCTGTTGATCGTCCTGGTTGCGATTCAGGCCATCATCATCAATGTGCTGATGCCCCGCATTCTGAGCCGGCAGATGGGCCTGCATCCGCTGCTGGTGTTGTTGGGCATCCTGATCGGGTTTCGCATCGGCGGCGTCTGGGGTGCGTTCTTCGGCATCCCGGTGATGGGTGTGATCGCCAGCATGGCGGGTCTCTTGCTGCGGCGGTGGCAGGTGGAACATGCCAGGTGCAACGAATCACCAGACAACTATGAATAGGCTTGGGGGTGCATCGTTTTGCCGCTCTTGGTGTTGTATCTCACAGATGGCGAGCATGACAGCGTGCACCTGCAATGCTAGCATTGTGATGGATGGATGTCAAGGCGGGACATGGCCGAGGTGCCGCTGGGATCCTCCAGCCTCCCAGCGCACCAGCCCGCGTGGCTCCAGTGTACACTTCACGAGGAACAAGGAGGTCCTGCAGGCATGAGCATCAGTCAGCTTGCCAGGTCCATTGCTGAGTCTCCCACACTGAGGCTCAATGAAGAGGCGCGGATCCTCAGGGAGAGGGGCGAACCGGTCATTCACCTGGGGATCGGCGAACCAAAGAACAAGGCGCCGATCACGGCGATTCTCAGTTCTGCCGCGATCCTGACCGCTGGAGAGATCAAGTATACGCCTACAGATGGCATCCCGTCGCTGAAGAAGGCCATCATTCGGTATACCGAGGAGAACTACCATCGGCTGGTAGCGCCCGAGAACATCATCGTCAGTTGCGGGGCGAAGCAGGCCATCTTCAATCTCCTGTATACGTTGCTCAATCCACAAGACGAAGTGGTCATCCTGGCCCCCTACTGGGTCAGCTATCCAGAGATGGTGAAGATGGTGTACGCAGTGCCCGTCGTCGTGACGCCGGAAGATGGCAGCTTCCGGCCGCGCTTCGAGGAAATCGAGCGGGCAGTCAGCCCGTACACCAAGGCCATGATCGTCAACAGCCCTAACAACCCCTCGGGCGTGCTCTACAGCGAGGACTTTATCGCACAAGTGGTGGAGTTCTGCGAGAGGAAGAACATCTACCTCATTATGGATGACATCTACCATAAGCTTGTCTTTGATGGGAAATCGGCGCCATCTGCCTATCGCTACACGAACAAGGACATCGAATCCACGAAGGTGATTATTATCAACGGCGTGTCGAAGCTGTATGGCATGACGGGCTTCCGCATCGGCTGGGCTATCGCCAGCCGCAGGCTTGTTGAGGTGATGACGAATGTGCAGGCGCAGACCACCTCGGGAACCGCCACGGTGTCGCAGGTAGCTGCGGAGGGCGCCCTGACTGGCTTGCAGAGCTTGGTTGAATCGCTGCGCCTCACGATTGAGAACAACCGGAATGTGACCATGCAGGAATTGCACTCCCTGAGCGGCGTCAGGGTGACCAAGCCGGACGGCACGTTTTACTGCCTACCCGATTTCCGCGCCTACAGCAATGATTCAGTTGCTCTGTCTGAGATGTTGCTCAAGAAGGCACTGGTGGTGACGGTGCCGGGCAGGGAATTCGGGATGGAGGGTCACTTGCGCATCAGCTATGCCGGCTCAGTTAAGGACGTGACCGAGGGCATCGAGCGCATCAGATGGGCACTGGATCCCACTTCGCCCAGCGAGATCTACATTGGCGACAGAAGGATGGTGAGGGATTGGCTGTGAACAACAACTTAGGCATCGTGTCCCCCGCCCAGCGTGAAGCCGCCACATTCAAAGCCGAATACGGACTGGAGAACCTTGGGCTGACGAATCTCAACATGGTGTACTGGAATCTGCCAACGGAGGCGCTCTACGAGGAGGTGGTGTTCAGGAATGAGGGAAGGACGGCCTTCGCCGGGCCATTGGTTGTCAACACCGGCAAGCATACCGCCAGGTCTGCCAACGACAAGTTCATTGTGCGAGAGGCGGGGTCGGACGACAACATATGGTGGGGGGAGTACAATCGGCCCTTCAGTCCTGACCGGTTCAACAACTTGTTCGAGCGCATCCAGGGCTATCTGCAGGGCAGGGATGTCTTTGTGCAGGACTGCTACGTCTGCGCTGATCCCCAGTATCAGATGCCCATTCGCATCATCACAGACCTGGCGTGGCATAGTCTGTTTGCCCGCAACATGTTCATTGCGCCTCGGACGGCCGATGACTATCGGAGGCATGTTCCCGATTTCACACTCCTCTGTGTGCCGTCTTTCAAGGCTCTGCCTCAGATTGATGGCACGCGGTCGGAGACAGGGATCTTCCTCAGCTTTGAGCGCAAGTTGGGCATCATCGTCTACAGCGCATACGCAGGCGAGATCAAGAAGTCGGTCTTCACCCTCCTCAATTATTTGCTGCCGTTGCAGGGTGTCATGCCGATGCACTGCTCGGCCAACGTCGGGTCAGATGGAGACGTGGCTCTCTTCTTCGGCCTGTCGGGTACGGGCAAGACGACCCTATCAGCGGACCCGAGGCGGCGGCTGATTGGGGACGACGAGCACGGCTGGAGCGATGAGGGAGTTTTCAACTTCGAGGCGGGGTGCTACGCCAAGGTGATTGGGCTGTCGGCCACCGCCGAGCCGCAGATCCACGCCTGCACCCAGCGTTTTGGCACAGTTCTTGAGAACGTGGTTCATGATCCGGCGACGCGGCGCATTGACCTGGATGACGACTCCATAACCGAGAACACGCGGGCGTCGTATCCCCTCGAATTCATTGACAACGCTCTGCCGAGCAAGCGCGCCGGTCACCCCAAGAACATCGTTCTCCTTACCTGTGATGCCTCAGGTGTCATGCCGCCCATTGCTCGATTGACACCAGAGCAGGCGATCTATCAGTTCATCTCTGGCTACACCTCCAAGATCGCGGGCACCGAAGTCGGTCTGGGCAAGGAGCCCGAGACCACCTTCAGCACATGCTTCGGTGCTCCGTTCATGGTTCTGCATCCGCACCGCTATGCCGACTTGCTAAAGCGGAAGATCCTGCGCTATGATGTGCGCTGCTGGCTGGTGAACACCGGCTGGGTAGGAGGCCCGTATGGCATCGGCAAGCGCATCAGCATCGGCTACACACGCGCTCTCTTGAACGCGGCACTGGAAGGCAAGTTGCAGCATGTGGAGTACCAGACCGATCCCGTGTTTGGCTTTGAGGTGCCCAAGAACTGCGAAGGAGTGCCTTCGTCGGTGTTGAACCCAGCGGACTCCTGGCCAAGCGGCGAGGCGTACATGCTCCGCTACCGCCAGCTCGCGTCGCGCTTCGCGGTGAACTTCAGGAAGTACGAAGAGAGCTGCCCCCCAGAGATCAAAGCCGCAGGACCCCGCCTGTGAGGGCATGGCGGCGTCCAGCCGGGGATGAGGGAGCCATTGCTTCGGTCCCCACGCGCTCACGGGAGCATACGCCACTCACAAATACATGAGGAGGACGGCATGGACCGCAATGAGATCTTCCAGAAACTACAGAAGATCATCGTAGACCAGCTAGGAGTTGATCCGTCCCAGGTGACGATCAAGTCCAAGTTCCGCGAGGACCTCAAAGCGGATTCCCTGGATTTGGTCGAGCTGATTATGGCCATCGAAGAGGAATTCGGCGGCGAAGTGTCCGATGCGGACGCGCAGCAGATACAGACGGTGGAGCAGGCAGTAGATTACATTGCCACGCATCTGACGTAGTGACGCGGCGGGGTGAGCCCATGCGTCTCGTGCGGGTGGAGTCTGCGCAGGGGCCGGTTCACGGCGTGATCATAGACCGTGCAGTGTACGTTGTCCAGGGCGATGTGTTCGGCTCGTGGCAGGTGGGGGCCCGGATGTGCACTCTGGAGGAGGCCCGTCTCCTGGCGCCCTGTACTCCGTCCAAGATCGCCGCCGTTGGCCGCAACTATCTCGATCACGCGCGGGAGCAGAGCACCGATCCGCCAGCGGAACCCATTCTGTTCCTGAAAGCACCCACGGCCGTCATCGGTCATCTCGATGCCGTCGTGTATCCCTCCATCTCACAGCGGGTTGACCACGAGGGCGAGCTAGCTGTCGTCATCGGCAGGCGCTGCCGTGAGGTTGACGCCGCTCAGGCACGCCAGTACATCCTGGGCTACACCTGCGCCAACGACATCACCGCCAGAGACATCCAGCGCCGAGACGGTCAGTGGGCACGGGGCAAATCCTTTGATACCTTCCTTCCCTTGGGACCCTGCATCGCCACGAGCCTAGACCTCGCTCACGCGACGCTCCAGACCCGTGTCAACGGTCAGGTGAGGCAGAATGCAAGCCTCAGCCAACTGCTCTTTGGCGTGGACTATCTGGTCAGTTTCATCTCTCAGGTGATGACCCTCGTGCCGGGGGATGTGGTGCTGACCGGGACGCCTGCCGGTGTTGGGCCTCTGGAGCCGGGCGACGTCGTGGAGGTCGAGATCTCTGGCATCGGCACGCTGCGCAATCATGTCGTAGCTGCGCGCCGGCCCTAGCAGCGACGGGTGCGTCACGGATGGATGCTTGTCGGCTCATGACCCGAATGGTACCGACTGTCACCCACGTTGCCTCCCGCAGTGAGACGTTCTGTGTGGCATCTTTGCCGCTGAAAGCGAGGAGCGGCGGACCCGCACGACACAGCAATGACTAGCGAACGCCGCCTGCGCTTGGGCCGCCTTGCTCTGCTCGGCCTGGCTATCGAGGCGGTCTATCTTATCTGCTTTGTGCGCTCTTTCCCCCTGGCACGCTACGGGCTGATCCCACGCCTTGACCTGGGTAAGCTGACTGGGCACGAGCCCCTGGTCACAGCGTCAGTGGTGCTGGCTGTGCTCTTCATGCTCTACGCCCTGGCCTATGGCGTGGTGCAAAAAGAACGTGGCTCGGCGGCTGCAGCACTGGTCTTCCTGTACACCATCGCTTTCGGCGTCACCCTGATCTTTGTCTATCCAATTGGTGGACTTGACATCTTTGACTACATCTTCTATGGCCGTGAGATGGTCGCCTACCACGCCAATCCGTACCTGGCGGCCCCCTGGCAATTCGCTTCTGATTCCCTCTACACCTACGTTGCCTGGACATGGCTGCCATTCACCTACGGGCCAATCTGGGCGCTTGTGAGCTGTAGCCTGAATAGGATTGCGCAGGCAGACGTGCTGCTTAACCTGTATCTGTTCAAGGCGCTGGCCGTGGTCGCATACCTGGCTGCGTCTATTCTTGTATATGCTGTGCTGCGTCGGCATGCGCCGCAGCGTGCGAATGCAGGTATGCTGCTGGTGGCGTGGAACCCGTTGGTCGTCCTTGAGTCGGCGGTGAACGGGCACAATGACGCCCTAGTGGTGTTCTTCGTCGTTCTGGGGGTGTGGGCGTTCGCACGGGGGCAGCGAGCGAGTGCCGTTGGCGGTCTGGCAGCATCGATTTTGACGAAGTTCGTCACGGCGCCGCTGACGGCGATATGGCTTGTCGCTGGCTGGAAGGCCGAGAAGAGCGCCCGCTCGCGCCTGATCTTCATTGTGACATGCGCCGTCTTGCTTTTGGTTCTGGGCATAGCGACATTTGGTCCGTTTGTGGATGAGCTGTCGCAAGCGCGCACGGTGGTTCTCGCCCCGGTGCAGCGCCAAGACCTCTTCACGTCGTCGCTGCCTGCCCTGCTTGTGTACGGCACGAGGGGCTGGTTGGGCAAGGAGCGGGCGGAGAAGATCGCCCGTGGCGCGGCGGCAGTTGTGCTCCTCCTGTGCACTGCCTATCAGGCCTGGAAGACAGGGTCGCGGTGGCAGGACGTGGCCGCGGGGAGTTACAACGTGTTGCTGGCCTATTTGCTTGTTGCCTGTCTATGGTTTCAGCCCTGGTACGTGATGTGGATAGTGCCCCTGGCGGCGATGCTGCCCTCCAGGCGCGCAGCCAATACCACCATCATCTTCACCTTCAGCGCATTGGCGAAGTACCTGGTCTTCGATTTCCTGTGGTATCGAGACCCCTTTGTTCTGGACATGCCTCAGATCGAGGCCATCGCTGCGACGGTCATCTACCTGCCTCCGTTTGCCTACCTGATATGGTCTCGGCGACGGCAGGGCGCGCGCCAGCAAATCTGAATACGCCGGTCGCTACAGCCTGCCTCACCTTGCACAGGCCCTGCGGCGAGGCAGGGCCTTTTCATTGTGTTGTCATTCTGAGCGAGTGCTCCCCAACGAGCGAAGAATCTCAGTCGTGCCGAGCGAGATCCTTCGTCGCTGAAGGGCGCTCCTCAGGATGACAGCGAGAACGAAAAGACCCTG
>DAOUCN010000259.1:0-25796 GCA_034431995.1 Chloroflexota bacterium
CGTCGGAACCGGGCGTATTCCACAACCGGCAGACAAGAGGAGACGCCGCGTTGCGATGACAGATGTGCATTCTCGTATCAGCAGCCCGCCCGCCGCCACTCCATGAACCCTCGGATTGACATTCCGAGATTTCATGGCACGACCCGGCAACGGATTGGGAGCCAGACTCTGCGGAGCGCCCCAGGGCACCCCTTGCCTGCCCGTCGCGCTGGGTACTCTGGCGCTCGACAATCTGCGGGTGGCTGCCCCCGGCTGCGCGCCTATCCGCTACACAAAGATCACGATGTGCGCGGTCACGGATCTGCTGGACCTTGCTAGATCGCTCAAGTCCACGCACAAACAGCACGGCGCCAGTCGTAACAGTCCGTCTTTCCTCAAGAAACCCCTTGACAACCGCTGGCGTGTCGTGGTATAATCGCTATGTAATGACAGCATGACAGACTTTGTCATTACAACATATCATATAGCCCGGCTACTATCGAGTGCCGAGCTCCTGCTCCAGGGCAGGATGGAGCCACAAGGGGGGTCCTGTGGAAAGTGTCATCGAAGCCACACCGCTGAATCAACCGGTTGACCACTCAAGCCCCATTCCCTACTACTTGCAGATGGAACAAACGTTACGGGAGCGCATCAAGCACGGCGACCTGAAGCCGGGCGACCGACTCCCTGCCGAGCCAGACCTGTGCCAGCTCTTTGCTGTGTCCCGTACCGTCGTGCGACAAGCCCTCGGCGAGTTGACCTCCGAGGGGCTGCTCATACGGCGCAAGGGAAAGGGCACGTTTGTGGCCGAGCCGAAGATCACCGAGGGCCTTATCCAGAAGCTGACTGGTTTCTACCAGGACATGTCGAGCCGCGGCCACAAAGTGGTAACCCAGGTCCTCAAACAAGTTGTCCTTCCCGCCAGTCATGACGTCGCCGCCCGACTCGCCCTGGAACCAGGCGCCCCTGTACTCCAACTCGACCGCCTCCGCTTTGTTGATGGCGTGCCTCTCGTCTTCGTCACAACTTACCTGCCATACGATCGCTGTCCACAACTGCTGCGCGAAGATCTAACACATCAATCGCTCTACGCCCTGCTGGAAGACAAGTACGGACTGGTCATCGCACGAGGCCGCCGTACGATCGAGGCCGTTGCTGCAAGCGACACCGAAGCGCGTCTGCTCGGCGTCGAGAGCGGAGCGCCGTTGCTGCACCTGGACAGCATCAGCTACCTGGAGGACGGCACCCCCATCGAGTTCTATCACGCTCTGCATCGCGGAGACCGCTCACGTTTCGAGGTAGAGCTGATTCGTGTACGCGAGCACGGGGAGCCAAGAGACGCTACTGCGGCAGCGCCCCACCTGCCACCCAGCAATCTGGTCGTGGAGCCCGTGGCCAGTTGACTAGCGCTCCAGATGACAGGGGTGCAAAAAGTCCGGGGCGACTGCGAGTCGCTGCTGCGACGACACGAAGCCTGCCTTCGCAGCCTGTTTCAGTCGCCGAAGGGCGACTTTGCGTCGTTGTTGAGGCGGTTTCAACTGCACCAGAGCGACCATGGTTCGACTGGCATGTCGTCTATTCGGAGGGAACACGATGGGCACAGACATGGCGCGAGTCCGAAGCAGACTCATGGCGCAGACGATCGGCACACCATCATGGGGCTATGCCGATTCTGGAACCCGCTTCCACGTGTGGCGACGGCCCTGGTCGCCCCGCAACCTGGAGGAAAAACTGCAGGACGCCGCCCAGGTGCAGAAATACACCGGCATCTGCCCCTATATTGATCTGCACACGGCCTGGGACGCTGCCGATGACTGGAAGGCCGTTCGAACATACGCTGAGTCGTTGGGACTGAAGATCGGCGCTGTCAACCCCCACCTCTTCGCCGATAATGACTACGTACTGGGCACTGTCTGCAACCCCGACGAACGCATACGGCGGAAATCCCTCGCCAAGCTGCTGGAGGGCATTGAGATCTGCGAGGCCGTTGGGTCAAAGGTGCTGAGCCTGTGGTTTGCCGACGGCACCAGCTTCCCCGGGCAGGACAGTTTCCGCGTCAGAAAGCAGAGGCTGGAGCATGCCCTGGCTCAGGTCTACGCCGCGCTGCCTGACGGCGTAAAGATGATTGTCGAGTACAAGTTGTTCGAGCCAGCTTTCTACAGCATGGACATCGCCGATTGGGGTACGGCCTATGCGCTGACCACGAAGCTGGGGCCAAAGGCGCAAGTGCTAGTGGACATGGGCCATCACGCGCTGGGCGCCAACATCGAGCAGATCGTGGCGATCCTGCTGAGCGAGAAGAAGCTGGGGGGCTTCCACTTCAACGACCACAAGTACGCCGACGATGACCTGACAGTCGGCGCCATCAATCCCTACCAGTTGTTCCTCGTGTTCTGTGAGCTTGTGTCTGCCGAGATGGAGCCGGCGCTTGCAGACAGCGTGCACGACGTGGTCATGATGATTGACGAGAATCAGTGCATCAAGCCACAGATCGAAGGCTGCATCCAATCAGTGCTCGCACTGCAAACCGCCTACGCCAAGGCCCTGATGGTGGACTATCACGCCCTGGCCAAGGCCCAGGCTGCAGGACAAGTGATCCAGGCCGAGGAATGTCTGAAAGACGCCTACAACACCGACGTCCGTCCCCTGCTGGAGGATGTGCGCACCGCATTGGGACGCGATCCGCACCCACTGGAGGCATTCCGCAAGAGCGGATATATGGAGAAGATAACCAGAGAGCGCGGGGGACGATGAAGGAGATCAGGCCAATGAACAAGGTCGGTATCTACTACGCCTACTGGACCCACGACTGGGACGCGGATTTCCACCCCTTCATTGATAAGGTTGCCGCGCTCGGCTTCGACATCCTGGAGGTCAACGCGGGCACAATCGCCAACCTCACCCCTGGCGAGCGTCGTTCCTTGAAGAGCCATGCAGACGACAAGAACATCATCCTTTCCCACTGCATTGGCCTGACCAGCACCCACGACCCTGCCTCAGAGGATGATGCCTGCCGCAAGAGAGGCGTCGCCTTTCTGCAGCGCATGGCCGCAGCCATTGGCGAGATGGGCGGAGGCAATCTCTCGGGCATCATCTACGGCGCCTGGCCCGCCGCCATGCCCGAAGGACAGACGGACAAGCGGCCCTTCCTGGAGCGCAGCATTGCCAGCATGCGCCAGGCAATCAAGGCTGCCGAGGATAACAACGTCGTCTTCAACATGGAGGTCGTCAACCGCTTCGAGCAATTCCTCCTGAACACCTGCGAGGAGGCGCTAGCTTACGTGAACGCAGTCGGCAGCCCAAACGCCAAGATCCTCCTCGATACGTTCCACATGAACATCGAAGAGGATTTCATTGGCACGGCCGTCCGCAAGGCCGGAAACCGCTTGGGACACCTGCACATCGGCGAGAACAACCGGATGCCCCCAGGCTACGGCCACATCCCATGGACCGAGCTTGCCGCTGCGCTGAGGGAGATTGGCTATCAGGGCTATGTCGTCATGGAGCCGTTCCTCATGCCTGGCGGGCAAGTGGGGCGCGACATCCGCGTCTTCAGAGACCTGAAAGGTTCCCTTGAGCTCGACGCCGAAGCGCGCAAGGCCCTATCCTTCGTGCGCGGCGTCTTGAAGTAGGCCGCCAATGAGCAGCGAATATCTCATCGGTGTTGATCTGGGCACGAGTGCCACCAAGGCAGCCATCTACCGACCTGATGGCACCCTTGTGGCCGAGGCAAACGTCGAAGTGCCACTCTACTACCCAGAGCCTGGTATCGTCGAACAGGAGAACGACGACTTCTATCGCTCGGCGGCCAAGGCGGTACAGACGTGCATCATCCAAAGCGGCATTGATCCTCGCAACATCGCTGCCATCGCCTTTGATAGCCAGATGGCAGGTGTTGGCTCTATTGATGAGAACTATAAACCTGCCACCCGGTTCGACTCCTGGCTGGACATGCGATGCCAGCCCTACATCGAGTACATCGAGCAGCATTATGGTGACCTCGTCACCCGCTTGACCGGCTGCCCGCCCACGTGCGACCACGGTCCCAAGATACTGTGGTGGCAACACGAGCGACCCGAGCAGTACGCCCGGGTGAGCAAGTTCGTGATGCCCGCAGCCTATGTCGCCGGTACTATGGCCGGCCTACGCGCTGACGAGGCATTCATTGACTACACCTTCATTCACTTCTCCGCACTCAGCGACGCACGGGTTGGCACGTGGTCGGACGAGTTGTGCGAGTCGTTGGGAGTGGCACACGATAAGCTGCCGCGTATCGTCGCCCCGTGGGAGGTGATTGGCGAAGTGACACCGGCGGCAGCCGAGGACTTCGGCCTAGCGGCCGGAACGCCCATCGCTGCTGGCTGTGGGGACACGGCGGCAGGCGCTTTGGGCGCCGGTATCGTGCAAAGCGGCATGTTACTCGACACTGCGGGGACCGCCGCCGTACTGGCCGGGTGCACCGATCGCTTTGTCGCCGACGAGAAGCATCGCACACTCCTCGTCATGCACTCCGTCATTCCCCATCTGTGGCATCCCCTCGCCTATATCGCTGGCGGCGGCACCGCGTTGCGCTGGTTCCGCGACCAGTTCTACAATGCACGACGGGGCACGCCCATGCCATCTGACGACCTGTACAATGAGATGATGGAAGCGGCGGCGACCGTCCCCCCGGGCGCCGAGGGGTTGATGTTCTCCCCCCATCTCGGCGGACGGGTCTGCCCCGCTGCGCCGCAGATGCGGGGGGCATGGGTCGGATTCTCGTGGGGGCATACTCAGGCGCACTTCTTCCGCGCTATTCTGGAAGGCATCGCCTTCGAATACGCTTCCTATCTACGGATTCTGCGCGAGTTGGCGCCCGACCTAAGCCTCGTCGAGGCGCGCGCCATCGGCGGCGGGGCAAGAAGCGTTCTATGGAACCAGATCAAGGCCGACATTCTGGGCGTGCCGTACCAGCGCCTGCAACGCACGGAGTTCGCTACCTGGGGAAGCGCCATCATTGCCGGCAAAGCTGTGGGCCTGTTCAATGACCTGGCGCAGACAGCAGCGACGACCACACAAGCACACGGCGAGCCGACTCTGCCGCAGCCGCAGACCAAGCGCCTGTACCAGAGCCTTGCCAACCGGTATGTCGCATGGCAGCAGACCCTCGCCGCAGCCTTTCAGGCCCAGGCTGGTTAGCATGACGGTGAGTGATATGGGCAGTCCAGTTCGTGTCTGTCTTGTGGGCGCTGGCCGGGCCGGCAAGGTACACGCCAATTCTCTGACCAGACACATCCCCGCCGCCAGGCTGGTGAGCATCGTGGAGCCGGCGGCCGATGTCTTGAGCGCCGCCTGCGCCGAGTATTCGGTCGAGTTCCACTTCGAGTCGCTGGAAACGGCTCTTGACTGGGGTCGGTTCGACGCTGTGGTGATCACAGCGCCTACGTTCACGCATCGCCGCCTGGCCGTGGCTGCGGCGGTGGCAGGCAAGCACATTTTCCTGGAGAAACCAATGGCGCTGACGCTCGAGGAGTGTGACGCCATCATCGCAGCGGCTGCCCAGAATGGCGTCCTTCTGCAGCTTGGCTTCATGCGACGCTTCGACCCCGAGTTTGTCGCTGCCTTTCAGCGCATCCAGAGCGGCGAGATCGGTCAACCGATGCTCATCAAGTCGCTGACACATGGCCCAGGTCTGCCCCCGCCCTGGGCGCGGGATCTCAAGGCGTCCAACGGCATGTTGGCCGAGGTGAACAGTCATGACTGGGACTGCATCCGCTGGCTGATGGGTACCAACATTGAGCGCGTCTACGCTGAGGTTGCCAACTTCAAGGGCGCGGCGCGCGGCGTCGAGACGCCGAACTTCTACGACACCGCCCTCGTCAGCGTGCGCTTTGAGAGCGGGGCACTGGGTAGCATCTCCGGCGTCTGCCCCTGCGAGTACGGCTACGACGCCCGGGTCGAGATCGTGGGCGAGAAGGGCATTATGCAGATTGGCGAGATGCAGGGGCAGGCCGTGGTCGTGTGCACCGACCGCAATCAAGGACTGACAACGCCCATCTACCGCGCCTGGCCGGAGCGCTTTGCCTGGGGCTATTTGCGGGAGATGGAACACTTCGTGCACTGCATCCAGACCGGCGCACAGCCGAGAGTAGGCGGCGAGGATGGCCGCTGGGCTGTGGCGGCAGTGCTAGCAGCGACCAAGTCGTTTCTCGAAGAGCGGCCTGTATCCTTGAGAGAGGTGCCATAGGCCCATGCTGGCGCTTGTCTATCGCGGCCCCAACGACATGCGCCTGGAGGAACGGGACATCCCAACCATCGGGCCCGGTGATGCGTTGCTCAAGGTCGTCAGCGCCGGCATCTGCGGCACCGACCTGCGTATCTATGACGGCGTGCACAGCAGGTACCCACCGGGCACGGCGCGCACGCCGGGTCACGAGTTCGTCGGCGACATTGTGGACATCGGCCCCGACGTCAAAGGCATTGCTGTGGGATAGCGCGTGTTCGTGGCGCCCAACATCGGGTGTGGCCGCTGCCGCCAGTGTGTGAGCGGCTATAACAACCGTTGCCCTGATTATCAAGCTTTCGGCGTCACCATGGACGGCGCTTTCGCCGAGTACGTGCGGATACCTGCGGCGGCCATTGGGCAGGGCAACCTGATACCCCTTGACTCCGGCGCTGACCCTGCCGGTGGGGCGCTGATTGAGCCCTTTGCCTGTGTACTGCACGGCCAGGATGTGCTGCGCATTCAGCCTGGCGACGTGACGCTCGTGGTCGGCGCCGGGCCGATTGGCGCCATGCATGTGATGCTGGCCCGCCTGCGTGGCTCAGGACGAGTGATAGTCAGCGACCTGCGCCCGGACCGGCTTGCCTTTGTGATGCAGATAGGCGCCGACCGCGTGGTAAACCCGGCAGAGGAAGACCTCGCCGCCGTGGTCGCCGCCGAAAGCGGTGGTCAGGGGGCAGACGTCGTGATTGTGGCAACAGCGGCGCATCAGGCGCAAGAAGAGGCCTTACGTCTGGCCGCTATTGGGGGACGTATCAACTTCTTTGGTGGCCTACCCAAGGACCGGCCGACCATTCAATTCGATTCCAATGTGGTTCACTACAAAGAACTGCTGGTGACCGGCACGACCGCCTGCAGTACCAATGACTGTTGGCGGGCGGCGACGCTCGTCAACGCTGGCCGCGTTGATCTCACCCGCCTGGTCAGCGCCCGTTTCCCGTTGCACTGCGCCGACCAAGCGTTTGCCGTGGCCAAGGACAGGACGTCACTCAAGGTCATGATCGAACCGTAGCAGGAGACATCGAGGTGCTTGACAACGAACCGTTTACGTTCAGCCTGTCGCAACCGGGATGGCTTCCCAGCCGCCATGACAGTCACGTCGTCTGTACGCTGTCGGACATGCGGGCGCAGTATGCCGATCACACCACGTGCGACCGGCTGCTGCCTGGGGAAGACCCAGTTGTGTACGAAGTATATACGATCAAACGTCCCGAACTGGCGGGAGAGCTGCAGTGCGGGATATCCATTGTTCACCCTGGCACGGTAGGTGATGAGTACTTCATGACCAAAGGACATTACCACGCCGTGCTTGACACCGCGGAGATCTACCAGTGCCTAGACGGGCAGGGTATGATGATCCTGGAGACACCGGAAGGCGATTGGGCCGCCAAGGAACTGCGTCCGGGAACGGTGCTTTTCGTGCCGCCACGCTGGGCGCATCGTTCCGTCAACACAAGCTCAACCCAGGCTCTCATCACGTTCTTCGTCTACCCGGGACACGCCGGTCACGACTACGCCACCATCGAGAGCCGCGGCTTTCGCAAGCTCGTCGTCGAGCGCGAGGGCCACCCGTGCCTGGTAGACAATCCGCGCTGGCGTGCGGTGGGAGGGCGATAGATCATGGACCTAAACTCCTGCTGCGTCCTTGTCACGCCACGGTCCTATGGCCAAGACGACCCGCGGTTGAAGACGGAGCTTGAGGCGGCGGTTGGCAGGGTGATCTACAATCCCTTGGCTCGCCCGCTCACGTCCGCCGAGGTGCGGGATCTCCTGCCGGGCTGCGACGGTTACATTGCCGGGCTGGACATCATTGACAAGCACGCGCTCGAAGCTGCCGACCGTTTACGCGTCATCGCTCGCTACGGCGCGGGCATGGACCACATTGACCTGGAGGCGGTACGGAGTCGCGGCATCGTCGTTACCAACACGCCTGGCGCCAACTCGGTCGCCGTGGCCGAACTCACCATTGGACTTATGCTCGCTCTGGGACGACACATTCCCGATCTGGTAGCAGCCACGCGGCAGGGCAGATGGCCGAGTGCGGCGGGAGTCTCCCTGCGTGGCAAAACTGTGGGCCTGCTTGGCTTGGGGGCGATCGGACGGCAGGTAGCCAGGCGGCTGCGCAGCTTTGAGTGTAGACTGCTGGCCCATGATCCATACGTCAGTGCCGAGATCGCCCGCACCTTGGGGGTGGAGTTGGTCAAGCTACCAGACCTCCTGGCACAGGCAGATATGGTGTCGCTGCATCTGCCTCTAACGCCGCAGACCCGTGGCATCGTGGACGATGCGTTCTTGGCGCAGATGAAGCCGGGTGCCTACCTGGTTAACACGGCACGCGGCGAGTTGATTGACGAGGGCGCTCTGCTGCGCAGCCTGGAGAGAGGGCATCTCAAGGGTGCTGCGCTGGATGTCCTCTTGCAGGAACCGCCGCCTGCCGACCACCCGCTGTTGAGGATGAAGCAGGTGCTTGTCACGCCCCATGCAGGCGCCCATGCCGACGACGCCACGAATACCATGGGGCGCATGGCCATGGATGACTGCCTGAGGGTTCTGCAGGGGCAAGAACCCATGTATCGCGTGGTGTGATCGCCCCCAATGGGAAGCAAACACAACCTGAAGGGATGCCAACGAGTATGGATCAGCCCTTTCCTGTCGCGAAGAACGACGTGCCGACTTTCTACTTCATCGGTGTGACGACGGAGAAGTCTTCCATTATGAAGGTGTTCCCACTGTGGATGCAGGAGCTTGGCCGGCCGGAAGTTATCATAAAGGGCGTCAATTGCCGAATCCATGATCATCCGCAGGTCTACCGTCGGGCAGTGGCCCAAATCAAGTACGATCCGAACTCGCTGGGCGCTCTGGTCACAACGCACAAGATTGATCTCTATCAGGCAGCCAAGGACATGTTCGACTATGTTGACCCCTACGCCCAGCTCACGGGTGAAGTCTCGTGTATCTCAAAGCTGAATGGTCTGCTGGAGGGATACGCCAAGGATCCCATCACCGTGGGGCTCAGCCTGGATGCTATCATTGGCAAGGGATACTTCGGCCGCACCGGTGGGGAGGTGCTCATCTTCGGTGCAGGCGGCTCGTCCGTGGCAACGCTGTTTCACTTGATGACGAGAAAGGACGCGGCCGACCGTCCTCGACGGGTGACAATCGTCAACCGCAGCCAGCCTCGGCTCGACGCGATAAGGGCGTTGGTCACCAGCTATGGCACAGACATCGAGGTCGTTCTCATCCAGAATCAGGATGCGCGGATCAACGACCAGATCATGGGCCGCATGCCAGCAAGCAGCATCGTGATCAATGCCACGGGCATGGGCAAGGACACGCCAGGCTCGCCGATCACCGACCAGGGGTTGTTGCCCCTGCACGGGATTGCCTGGGAGTTCAACTACCGGGGAGAATTGGACTTCCTGCGCCAGGCTCGGGCTCAAGCTGCGTCGCGTGGTCTTACAGTAGAGGACGGCTGGGTCTACTTCCTTCATGGCTGGACACAGGTGGTGGCCCAGGTGCTGCACCTCACTCTGACAGCAGAGACGTTCAGCCGCCTGGCGGCGGCGGCTGCCGCCGCCCGCCCCGACTGCGGCGCGACCCGAAGCTTGTTGAGCGAACGGTGATGATCAACTCAGTGTGTAGGGCGCCCGACAGCGACATCGAAAGCCTGCTGGCTGATCTGGCCCTGACGCGCACACGCGGCTATTCCGTGGAAAACGAGGAGTATGAAGCGCATACCTGCTGCATCGGCGCTCCTGTGCTCAACGAACTCGGTCAGGTAATTGGCTCGCTGAGCGTATCGAGCGCAAATCCGTCGCCCGTGCACGAGCAGTTGAACGATATGGCGGCGCATGTCACGTATACGGCGCAGGAAACATCACGTCGCATGGGGTATGTGGCCCCTCGCCCGTCGCGTGCGGCCGATGCGCTCGGTCCGTCTGTCCTTGTGGAGGCACCGCAATGGCAATAGCAGTCTCGACGGCTCGCGGAGCTCCGGCTCTGCCGGCCATGCTTAGACACATCTGGCGCATCTTGGCAAGGGATAGGTATCTGTATCTGATGATGCTCTTGCCTGCCGTCTACTTCATCGTCTTCTCGTACATACCCATGTATGGCGTAACGCTCGCCTTCAAGAGGTTCGACATCGGCAAGGGTATCTTGGGCAGCCCGTGGGTCGGCTTCACGTACTTCGAGGAGTTCTTTCGCAATTCCTATTCGTACAAGTTGATCTACAACACGGTGATGCTGCGTATCTGGCACTTGGCTTTTGGCTTCCCAGCGCCGATCGTCCTTGCCCTCCTGCTCAATGAGATCCGCCATGAGCGGTTCAAGCGTCTTGTCCAGACGTCGTCCTACCTGCCCCACTTCGTCTCGTTAGTTGTGGCGTGTGCAATGGTTGTCAGCTTTCTGTCGTCCGGCGGTATCGTCAACCAGATCGTCAAGGCGCTCGGTGGCGAGCCGCGCCCCTGGCTGCAAATGCCCCAGTACTTCCGGCCCATCTGGCTCATCTCCGGTATCTGGCAAGACGCCGGCTGGACCTCGGTCATCTACTTGGCGGCGCTGACGGCGATCAGCCCGGAGCTCTACGAAGCGGCGCTCGTTGATGGCGCCAACCGCTGGCAACGTCTGCGGCACATCACAATTCCCGGCATCATGCCCACGGTGACCATCATGTTTCTGCTGCGCGTGGGCCAGTTGCTCACCATTGATTTCCAGAAGGTGCTACTGCTCTACACGCCCGCCACATACGAGACTGCAGACATTCTGGGCACGTACATCTACCGGAGGGGCATTCTGGGCGCTGACTTCAGCTTTGCCACTGCGGTCGGCCTCTTCCAGGCGTTGGTCGGGTTGTTCTTCATCGTCGGCTCCAACTGGGCGGCCAAGAAACTCGGCCAAGCCGGGCTCTGGTAGGAGAGACAACGATGGCTATCCAGGATAAGAGCTTCGGCTCACGCTTGTTTGACGCCATTCTGACCGTGTTGATGCTGCTGGTGATCTTCGTCACCCTGTATCCGTTCTATCATATCCTCATCGTCTCGTTGAGTGACGGCAATGCTGTCCTGCGCGGCGAGGTCAAGCTGTGGCCAGTCGGCCTCACCTTTGATACGTACAAACTCGTGCTCAAGGATCCCAAGGTGCCGCGTGCTCTCCTGAACTCCGTCATGTACACCAGCGTGGGCACGACGATCAACCTGATCATGACGGCGCTGTGCGCCTATCCACTGGCCAGGCCGCGCTTTTCGGGACGCACGTTCTTCACCTGGATGGTGACCCTGACCATGTTCTTCTCTGGCGGTCTTATCCCTCTCTACCTGCTGGTGTTACAACTGAAGCTGATTGATACGATCTGGGCCATCGTGCTGCCGGTGGCCATCAATCCCTGGAACATGTTCATCATGCGCACGTTCTTCATGAGCATTCACGAGTCCATCTATGAGGCGTCGCTGATTGACGGGGCCAGCGAGCTGCACATTCTATGGCGCATTGTCTTGCCGCTGTCCATGCCCATCTTCGCCACCCTGCTTCTCTTCTATGCGGTCGCCCATTGGAACGATTTCTTCAATGCCCTCATCTTTCTCAACTCGGCGACCAAGCTGCCCATTCAGTTGTACCTGCGTAACGTGGTCATCCTGGGCCGCTTCGACCAGACCAACGAATTGGTAGGCGGCTCGGGGTTTGTGGTCATTGAGCAAACCCTCAGGTACGCCACCATCATGGTGTCCACTCTGCCCATCCTGGTTGTCTATCCCTTCGTTCAGAAGTACTTCGTCAAAGGCGTCATGATCGGCGCCATCAAGGAATAGAAACCGCCGAAGGTTATGCTGCCATGAGGTTCACTCATCCTGATGCAATTGGTCGTCCGCCGCCCGATGCCGTGCGCATGAGCGGCCTGGTGGGCCAACGCTTTGAGGCCAGCCGCCTGAATCGGCTGCGCCATCAGGAGGAAGACCACCTGTTGTGGCCGTTTCACGAGCACTGCCCTGTGGGCATGGATCACCCCGACCGGCCGCGCCCGGAGATCCACGGCGACTGGCAGGGCGAGTACATCGGCACCTGGCTGGATGCAGCCGTCCTCACGGCTTGGAACACGGGAGACGCCGAATTGTGGACAAAGGTGCAGGCAATGGTGGGCGACTGGCTCTCTACCCAGCAAGATGACGGCTACCTTGGCACCTATGATGAGATGGACCGCTGGAAGTCGTGGGATGTCTGGGTACAGGCGCACAGCATCATTGGTCTGCTGAGTTACTACAAGCGCTCAGCAGAGGAGAAGGCACGGCGGGCCGCGGTACGCATCGCCGATCGGCTGCTTGTAGACTTTGGCCCTGGCAAGCGCTATCTGCACCCGACGGGGCCACACGGCGGCATGGCCTCGTCATCCATCCTGGAGCCGCTCATCTGGCTGTACTGGGAAACCGGCGATGACCGCTACCTCGCCTTTGGGCGCTGGCTGGTGGATGAGGATTGGGAGCAGCCGGATGGCCCGCGCATCGTCAGCTCGCTCTTGGCCGGACGCGGCGTCGCCGGCACGGCCAACGCCAAGGGCGCCGAGATGCTCATCTGCTTCGCCGGCATGGTTGAGCTGTTCCGCGCTACCGGCGAGGAGCGCTACCTGAAGCCGGTGTTGATCGCTTGGGACGACATCGTACAGCACCATCTCTACATCACCGGTTCAGCCAGCACTGGCGAGCACTTCATGGCCGATTATTCCTTGCGCAACGACGGCGTTTTTCGCATCGGCGAGACATGCGTGAGCATGGCTTGGCTCTATCTTAACCTGAGCCTCGGCAGGCTGACGGGCGAGGCGCGCTTCTTCGATATGGCCGAGCAGACGCTCTACAATCACCTGCTCAGCGCGCAGTCGCCCGATGGTCGGGGCTGGGCCTACTACGTGGGCCTGCGAGATCACAAGCGCTATTGTTGGCACACTGATCCAGAGTGCTGCCCCAGTCGCGGCGTGCGCGCTCTGGCCCACATGCCGCAACACCTCTTTGCAGTGGACAAGGATTGCCTCATCGTCAACTTCTACGAACCGGCAGAGGCCGCCCTGACGCTGTCATCTGGTGGCACTGTCGGCGTCCAGTCAGTCAGCCAGTATCCCTTCGACGGCGCCATCCGCCTGACGCTGACCCCACAGCACAGGGCCACATTCGCGCTGCGGCTGCGCCTGCCAGGGTGGTGTCGCCGATGGGAGATTGCTGTCAAGGGGACGACGGCCGCGCCGCAGCCAGACCAGCGAGGGTACATCTCCATCAGCCGCGAGTGGCAAGCCGGCGATACGGTGGAGATGAGGCTGGACATGCCTGTGCGCGTGGCCGCGGACAGGCTGGGCAATGTGGGGCGCGTTGCCCTAACTCGGGGACCGCTGGTCTACGCGGCGGACGCCGGCTTGCTGCCCAGGGGACGCCTGTTGGACGATGCCGTACTCTTGCTGGATGCAGGCCAGCCGGCAAAGAACGTAGCGGTCGTCCGCGACGAGAAAACGGGCCACGCGCATCTGGTGGTCCCCACCCTCGTGGCCCGACCGCATACGCAAGATGGCATTTGGCGACAGCAGGAGCGCTACGATGAGGTGGTCTCGCTGGAGGGTCCCCGCGTCGTCGAGTCACTTGAGCTGGTACCTTTTTTCGATGCTGGCAATCGAGATGCCAAGAACTACCGCAGCGGAATTGTCTCCTTCCGGGACTGCGCAAAGGACGTCACCTATCAGGTGTGGTTGCCCTATGCGGCCTAGGGCAGGAGGAGATAGCACGACGCGGTAGGTCTTGGCGTAGGTGCGAGAGGAGGTGATGGCCACGAAGAACAAAACGCACAACGGGGCCGTGTTGTAGGTAGGCCACAGAATCCGATCACTTGAATCGCAAAGGAGGGTACGATGAAAAGCACGCTATCGCGCAGACAGTTCCTGCGGTCATCGGTGCTGGCGATCGCAGGGGTAGCACTCACGGCCTGTGGCGCCACGCCGACGGCGACGCCAACGAAGGTGCCGCCAACGGCGACCAAAGCACCCGCGCCACCCACAACTGTACCGCCAACGGCTACGCTTGTGCCGCCGACCGCCACCAAAGCGCCGCCCACGGCGACGCCAGTCCCGACAGCCGTGCCCAAGACTATGATCGAGGTCATGTTCGCGAGGGGCGAGCATCCCGCCCAACCCATCGTCCAGAACGCACCGGCACATGTGGCCCTCGCTGAGATCACCGGCGTCAAGGTCAACTTCCAGGGGGTTGTGCCGGAGGCCGACTATGCCGCCAAGCAGAAAGTATGGCTGGCGTCAAAGCAAGTGCCCGACATCATGGAGGTTGCTGGCGTTGCCACCATCCGGGACTACGTCGGCACCCCGGGCGTCCTGCTGCCACTCATGCCACTGATCGAGAAGAATGGCCCTAATCTGAAGCGCTACCTCGACGACAACCGAAAACTGGGCGTTATGAAGCTAGCGGTGAACGGCCAGCTCTACTACGTCCCGCACCAGTACTTCAACCGCTACAACATCGCCACCATGCCGCTCATCCGAAAGGATGCGCTCAAGAAGTTGGGACTGAAGGCGCCCACCGACTTCGAAGAGCTACTCACCGTGCTCAAGGAGATGAAGAAGGCGTATCCCAACTCGGCTGTCTACACGAACAGGAGCGGCACGGTGCGGCTCCTGTACTGCACTGCCTATCCCATGGGTAGCGGCTGGGCGTATCCGACCGATCAGCCTGTCTACTTCGACAAGGATGTAGAGGGGGGCAAGTGGCTGTACGGGCCCATCCATGAGGAGTTCAACTACATCGTTGACTGGTTTGCCAGGGCGTACAAAGAGAAGGTTTTGGACCCCGACTACGCCATCACAACCGCCGACCAGTGGCACCAGAAGAACAGCAGCGATGCCGGACTCTACTGCTTCGAGAACCTATCCTTCTGCACACGTTGGAACCTTGCCCTCAGGCAGAAGGATCCCAACGCAGGCTGGACGGTCCTTCCCGTCCTCAAAGGCAAGAAGACCCGCCGCATGTACGACTACCGCAGCCTGTGGGGTAGGTACGTCATCGGCGGCAACACCAAGCACGCCGACCGCATCGTGCAGCTGTTCGACTACATGATCACCCCTGAAGGCCTCGACCTGACCAACTGGGGCGTTGAGGGCAAGCACTACAGGTTGAAGAAGCCCCGAGCGGCACGCGTTGATAACTACACCGTCGCCGGCCTGGAGAAGGCTGTCCCCAAGGATGGCAAAGAGCTGCCAAAAGAGATCTTCGACGCCTACGCCAAGAAGACCGACCCCTACCGGGCATTTCAGTCGGAGACCGGCACCGGCCTGCTCGACTTCAGCATGCTGACGGACAGCGCGGTCGAGTATCTCTGGGATCAGCCGGGAGAAGCTAACGAGTGGTATGCCCTCACCGACAAAGAGGTGGCGGATGGCGTCCTGCACATGCCTGCTCTGGCCCCTGCCTTCACGGCGACGGAAAGCGACCGGCTGAAGAAGCTCTACACCGACATCAATGCCATCATGAATCCGGCCATCGAGAAGACGATCTTGGGCCAGATGAGCATGGCCGACTACGCCAAGGAAGTGGACAAGGCCAAGAAGGCCGGCGCAGAGGAACTGGAGAAGATCTACAACGAGGCCGAGGCCCGCTCGAAGTAGCCATCTGTTTGCAGGCCTGACAGGTCTTCGCGACCTGTCAGGCCTGCCACTGGAGGATGGGTGCAGTTTACAGTTGATTGCACGGGCGACGGCCGCCCCCTGAAGCATTTCTGGCAAAGCACCGGCTTCTCTCCCGCTGAGCTGTTGCTGACGCCAGACATGCGTCAGTGCATTGCCTATGTCGGCTCCATTCCTTACGGCGGCATCACCCAAGTGCGCATCCACTACCTGCTGGAACTCGTGCAGGTGTCCCCAGTCGCCGGAGAGCAGCCCCGGTACGATTGGACTCTGCTTGACGCAGCGCTCGATGTCCTAGTCAAGAACAACCTCAAGCCCTTCTTCGAGCTAATGGGCAATCCGGGCAGTCAGTTCACCGATTTCAACGATGACAGTCAGTTACGCCGGTGGCGCGATCTCGTGCGCGACACGGCGCTTCACCTCATTGCACGGTATGGACGCGACACAGTGAACAGTTGGTATTTCGAGAGCTGGAACGAGCCTGATGCCCCCTGGTGGCCGCAGTGGCCAGCAGACATCCGTTCCTTCTGCAACTACTACGACGCCTGCTTGGAAGGACTGCGCTTGGCCGACCCGGCGCTCGTCCTGGGCGGGCCAGGCACCTGTCGCACGCTATCTGACCTGTTCAGAGGCTTCCTGGCGCACTGCGACACGGGCACGAACTACTTCACAGGGCACAGAGGCGTTCGCCTCGATTTCATCTCCATCCACGAGAAGGGCGTGCGCGCCAACAAGGAAGACCTCAACCCACGCACCGGCGAGTTGTGGCGGCGCGAGGCCGAGGTCATCCGATACATTCGGGCCAACCACCCTCGCTTGGCTAGCCTCCCGTTCATGAACAACGAGTGCGATCCCCAGGTAGGCTGGGGCGATGTCCACACCTGGCACGCTAGGCCGTACTACGCCGCCATCGCCTGCAAGATCATTAACCAGCACCTCCTTGGTTTGGCCGACGGACTGGGTGTGGACTATGCCCTTCTCAGTAACGATAACGGTTTCCTGGGGCGGTGGGGCAACCGCACCCTGCTGGCGCGCTTCGGCGCGCCCGTCGTCTTCGATGACGGGCAGTTGCACCACAAGCCCAAACTGGGCGACCTGGCCGGGCGGCAGGACTTCCCGCCCTTCGAGTTGATCAAGAAGCCGATTCTCAACATGATGGCAATGCTTGCACTGCTCGGAGACCAACGCTGCGCAGGGGACCGTGTGGGAGATCCTGACTCCGATGTGGGCGTGATCGCCACGCGCCGGGGCAACGAGCAGGTGGCGGTGCTGGTCTACCACAGCCGCGACCAGATCATGTCCTCTGGCTCCGAACAGGTGACGCTGCGTTTGCGCAACCTACCGTTTGCCGAGGCAGCCGTCGTACACTACCGCATTGACGCCGAACACGGGGATCCATACACGTTGTGGGAGGCGGCGGGTGCGCCTGACCTGCCATCGCCTGAGCTCTACGCCTCCATGCGGCGCAACCAGGAACTGACGGCAGGCGAGCCGGAGTTAGTCACTATCTCAGGTGGCCAGATGGACGTGGTGTTTGACCTGCCACTGCCGTCTGTCAGCCTGGTTCTGCTTACCGAGCGCCCACCAGAAGCTCCTGGAGCCATCGAGCGTGTATGGTGTGAGCCCTATGACGGGTTAACGGGCGGGAGAGAGGTGCTGGTGTGCTGGCAGGGACTGGCGTCGCGCGGCATCAGAACCTACGAAGTGCTGGCAGCCAAAACGGCAGATGGTCCCTTCAGACGGGTCAACGACGCAGACCTAATCTGCACAGCCTATCTTGACGTGTTTGACCGCGGAGAGCCACGCTTCTACCAGGTGCGCGCCACCGACTATTGGGGACGGACCGGAGAGCCATCGCCTGTCGTTGCCAGCGGGTGCGCCTGAATCCCACGTGTGGTTACGCGTCGGGATGCCCGTCCACCAGGAGAGATGGCGGCCCTTCAAGGCCGCGTGAGAGCAAGGTTTACAGAAGATGAGGAACGACTCTGAGTCTGGAGGAATGATGTGCGTGCAACGTCGGTAAGGCAGGTCATAGTGTACAGAGAGCCTGGCCGTTTTGCTGGCTGGCCGGCCAACTACGGCATCTGGTCGTGGGGAAACGAGATTGTCGTTGGCTTCACGGTGGGCTACATCAACCCGGCGGGCGGGTTTCACGCCCGCGACGTCACACGCCCGTTCATGCCAATGCAGGGGCGCAGCCGCGACGGTGGCGACACCTGGCAGGCAGCGCCAACTCCATGCCGTACGCCCGGCAACCGGGGGATGTCGGCCGATGAGCACATGATACCTGAACTGCGCGTTGGGCCAGCGCTTGGGGGCGAGAACACCCCGTCGCCCTGCCCCGGCGGCATAGACTTTACGCACCCCGATTTCGCTTTGATGTGTGCACGCAGCGGCCTGGGGGCGGGGACAGTGGCCTGGTTCTACACGTCACGTGATCGCTGCCATACGTGGGACGGGCCGTTCAGCCTGCCAACGTTCGGCCAGCCGGGCATCGAAGCCCGCACCGACTACCTGGTACTGAGCAACAGCGAATGTCTGCTCTTTCTGACCGCGACCAAGCCTAACAGCCAGGAGGGGCGCGTGTTCTGTGCTCGTATGACTGGAGGGGGCAAGAACATTGAGTTCCTCTCCTGGATCGGGCCCGAGCCTGAGGGATATGCCATCATGCCGGCCAGCGCGCGCTTGCCGGGCGGGCGTATCCTGGTCGCGCAGCGCTGTAAGGAGGGCACGCTAGGGTTTGCCGAGGCACGCCACTGGATTGACCTCTATGCATCCGATGACGACGGTGCATCATGGACATATGTCTGTCGCCCCGCGCCGGACACGGGCCGCGGAGGCAACCCGCCGACGCTGACCCTGCTGCAGGACGGCAGATTGTGCCTCACCTACGGCTACCGCAAGCCTCCATTCGGCGTGCGCGCTCGCTTGAGCAGCGATGGTGGCCTGACGTGGAGCGAGGAGATCGTCCTGCGCGATGGCGGGGGCAACCACGACCTGGGCTACCCACGCACAGTGCAGCGCCCGGATGGCACGATCGTGACCATCTATTACTTCAACGACCGGGCCGATGGCGAACGCTACATCGAAGCCACACTGTGGCGGCCCTGAGCAAGGACGTGATGCATACTGCCTTCCAGTTACCACCCGATCGGGGCATATCTCGGTGCTGCGCAAAAGGCATTGGCAGCCCCTCCAAATGTGTGCTATCATGTCCGGCGTCGCAGCACACATGGCCGGAAACGGGCTGTGCATGAACAGCAGTCGTCGTAGTTCTGCCGCTACAGGGCGCGGCAGGGTCCCGCGCTCCTCAGCGGGGGACTCCGCTGCGCTCCGGATCCACGTCCCCCAGCCGATCCTTGCCCCCGCTCTGCCCAATTCCGCGCACTTGCCGGACATGCCGGCCTGACATCTCGGATTGACATTCCGAGATGTGGTGGCAGGACATGGCTATGGCTTGGGAGCCAGATTCAGCAAAGCGCCCGAGACACCCCGGTCCATGCATGTGGCGCTGCACAGGCTAGGGCTTGACCGTCCGCGGGCGGTTCACCCCGGCCTGGACACCTATCCTGTGCACGAGACGATCACACTGTGGCCTCGCCAGGGCTTTCGCCTTCACCGACCAGCTGGCTACGCCACCCCGACTTGTCGAGGGTTTACTCCCGTAGCCCGACAATTGATCGTCGGGCTGGGGCCAGGCAGCGCTGGCACGCCCCCTACGTCCTCACCTTGACGCAGCCGCCGCGCGCCCCTATAATCAGCACTGCGGGCAAGAGCACAGCAGCAGCCTTGACCTATGGCAGTCTCCTGGCAAGAGCGCACAGAAGGAGAAACCCATGCAGGATCTGCAGACACGCCTACCACCGTCGGCCACAGCCGGCATGAAAGCAACTATCACTGACATGCAGCGAGAAGCCATCGTCATGGTCATCGTTGGCGTCTTCGCTGCTGCCATGCCCCTGATCGTCATTGCCGAGGCGTCAACCGTGCTGACCCAGGTACTCCAGTTGTCTACACTGTTGTGCCTGCTGGCCGTCGGCGCCGGCATTGTTGCTACCCGCTCGTATACAAATGCTGCCTGGGCTTTGGTGCTCGGCACCTTCGGCATCATTCTGCTGCTTGTCGGCTGCGCAGGTCTTATGTCCGCCCTGCCTCTGGTGTCCATCTGTGTGGCGCTGGCTGCGCTTCTGATCAGCGCGGGCGCCGGCGGTCGCCTGGCCATCCTGGCGTCGGCGCTGCTGTTGCTCCCCCATAGCCTGCTGCCGGCCGATGTGGCCACCCGCATTCTCACCCTCATCCAGGTGTGGGCCACGGTGGGCGTCATTACCCTGATGCAGCGGCCCATGCTGACGGCAGTCGCCTGGTCATGGTTCAGCTACGAGCGGGCGCATCGGCTCGTCGAAGAGATGCAGGACAAGCAGGTGCGCCTGAAGCAGACCTTGGACGACCTGGCAGACGCCAATCGGCAGCTTGCTCAACTCAACGAGTATGCCCGACGCATGCGCCTGGTGGCCGAGGAGGCGCGCCTGAGCAAAGAACGCTTCGTCGCCAATGTCAGTCATGAGCTGCGCACGCCGCTCAACATGATCATCGGCTTTGCCGAGCTGATGCTGTCTTCGCCTGGCAGCTATGGCCGCCGCATGCCGGCGCAGGTGGCCGCCGACGTGGAGATCATTCTGCGTAATGCCCGCCATCTCTCCGACCTCATCAACGACATTCTGGACCTGAGCCAGGTGGAAGCCGGACGCATGGCCATTACCAAAGAGCGCGCCAGCATGGCCGAAATCGTGGAGACGGCCATGGCCACAGTGGGAGGCCTGTTTGCCACCAAAGGACTCTACCTGACGGCCGACGTCCCTCCCGACCTGCCTCTCCTTCTGTGCGATCCGACGCGCATCCGCCAGGTGCTCCTGAACCTGCTCAGCAACGCCGCCCGCTTCACCGAGAAGGGCGGGGTGCACATCTCTGTGCAGCAGGATCGCGACTGCTTGCTGGTATCGGTGGCCGATACAGGGCCGGGCGTTGACCCCAAGCAGATTGACCGCCTGTTCCAGCCCTTCGAGCAGCTCGACGGTTCCATCCGCCGCCGCTATGGCGGCACCGGCTTGGGCTTGAGCATCAGCAAGCACTTCGTGGAGTTGCACGGGGGCAACATGTGGGTGGAGAGCGAGCCGGGCCATGGTTGCACCGTCCGCTTTCGCCTGCCCATCGCGCCTGGTCTCCCCCAGCCTGCCGACGCCGGCCGCTGGTTGATACCGGGGTGGGATTACCGCCAGCGCACCCGTGCCTCTCTGGCGGCGCCGCCTACGGTCACGCCGCGCGTCGTCCTGGTCGAGAAGGGGGATATGCTGCGTCGCCTGCTGGCCCGCTATCTGGACAACACGGAGATCGTGCCTGTACCCTCACTCGCAGACGCCGTAGCGGAGACTGCCCGCCTGCCTGCCAATGCCGTCATTGTCAATAACTCCTCTGTACCCCAGGCGCTGGAACAACTGTCCGCCGGGCACGCCTTTCCGGTGTCCTTGCCGGTCTTTGTCTGCGCCATACCCGAGGCAACAGCCGCCGCCCAGGCCGTCGGCGCCAGTGAGTACTTGGTGAAGCCGGTGGCCCAGGACCGCCTGCTGGCCCTGCTCGATGCCCTTTGCCCGCCCCGGGGAACGGTGCTGGTGGTGGACGATGAGGAAGAGGCGCTGGTTCTTTTCATGCGCATGTTGCAGGCATCCGACAAGGGTTATCGCGTCGTGACGGCGGATAACGGCTCTGAAGCCCTGCGCATCATGCGGGAGCAGAAACCCTCCGTCGTCCTGCTCGATCTCGTCATGCCGGAGATGGACGGCTTTCAGGTGCTACATACCTGTCAGAGTGATCCCGAGCTGGCGGGCATCCCGGTGGTGGTGATTTCGGCGCGCGATCCCCTCGGCCAGCCGGTGGTGAGCAGCGCCGTGGCCGTCACCCAGACCGGCGGCTTGTCGGCGGCGCACATCGTCGCCATCATCCAGGCGATGCAGACGATCCTGACCCCGGCGCGCCTGTCTCCTGATCAAGAGCAGCCAGCAGCGCCGCCTGGCTGACCGGCTTGCGCAGATAGCGGGCAGCGCCCATGGCCAGGGCCAACTGCTCTTCCGGCAGGATGCTACAGACGATGATCGGCGTCTTTTGGGTGGCAGGAGAATGGAGCAGGCGCTGCAAGACCTGCCAGCCATCCATTCCCGGCAGCATCACATCGAGGAGAATGGCACGGGGTTTCTTGACTGCGGCCAGACGCAGCGCCTCCAGCGGATCGCGGGTGGCCACGACGGTATAGCGGCTGCCGGCCAAGTAGCGCTGGAAGAGCTGCAAGGCGTCGGCATTGTCATCCACGACCAAGACAGGCACGTGTTCTACAACGGGCAGCGAGAGGGTCAGCCCAAAGGGTGGCCGATTCTGCACCTCCAGCGTGCCGTTGAGCATGTGCAGGAGTTGGCGGGCCATGTCCAGGCCCTCGCTTTCGCCCAAAGGCGTCGGCGCGCCGTTGGCGGCCACGACTTCCATGCTCACCCGTAGACCGCGCCCGCCGGCCTCGGCGCGGATGGTCACGTCGCCGCCTGCAGCGGCGCAGGCGGCCGCCGTCAGGCAATTGAGCATCGCCTGGTAGAGTATAGCCGAGGGCAGCAGCACGTCTGGCAGGCCGTCGGCAAGCACCGTCTGCACCCGCACTCCCTGCCGCGCCAGGAGTGGCTGCATTGTCTCCACGGTGCGGGCGATCACATCGGCGATGGTCACCGTCTCCAGAGGCAGCGACTTCTCCAGCCACAGCAGCTCATCCTCGCGGCTGGGGCCTGTGGCCACAGCGGCGCGCCCATCGCCATCCTCCCCTGGCGGCGATGCCGTCTCCATCTTGGCGGCCACTTGATAACGGCTCCACAGGTAATCGGCTATGACCTCGACGGCGTGCATCTCCTCGCGGATCACCTGGCGCACGCTGAGGGCCAAATTGGTGGCCACCATGGGGCGGGAGAATTGGGAAACATAGAGGTAGAAGAGGATCCAGTAGACGCGCCAGGGCCGGGCGTCGCGGGCGACAGACGGGTCAGGCTTCAGGCTCTCGATGGCCGCAATGAGGGCCTGTCGCAGCGGCGCCGCTCCCTGGGCCGGATCGAGGTCCAGCAGCCCGATGAGGGGGCTTTTGCGCAAGACATCGGGGTCGTAGAGATTGTGTAGTGCATTCTTCACGGCGCGGACAAAGAACGGCGAGACCTCAGCGCCCGGCATGAGCTGTCTCCTCCAAAGATGTCATGGCTGTGTCACTTTTCTGGTCAAAATCGTCTTGTCTGTGGCTGCCGACGTGCTATGATGATAGGCACAGCGGCCATCGGGATCCGCATCCTCAGTGTACCATAACACAGCCCTAGCGCGCAACGTATCTCCAACCTTCCTCCTATCCGCCGACCACCCGCGTGGGGCCATAGCTGTTTGGAAGGAGGTGGTTAATCGAGTACAGATACGCCGACAGCTCGAGCCGTCGGCCGACATGGACAACGTCTTGTGGCCTGTCGTGAATCACATAAAGCAGAAGGAGGGTACCATGAGTAGCACCATCAATCGGCGTGATTTCCTGAGAGTCGGCCTTGCCGTTGGTGGAGCAGCCGTGCTCTCGGCCTGTGGAGCTACCCCCACCCCCACGCCCACGAAAGTGCCGCCCACCGCCACCAAGGCGGCAGCCGCGCCAGCGGCTACGGCCACGACTGCGCCGCCCGTGGCCAAGCCAGCCTCCAAGATCACCCTGTGGTCAAACATGATCACGTTGACGCGGACATCAGGAAGTGATCCTGAACGGCTGGCGGAAGTGCGCGACTACATCAAGAGCAAGTGCAACGTCGAGTGCGCGGCCTACATCCCACCTTCGGGCACGGCGGCCCAGGAGAAGCTGAACCTGACACTTGGCTCCAAGACTGATGATCTGGATATTTTCTCCGGCGGCTGGGACGTGTACATAGACGCCGTCCAGCCCATCAACAAGTATCTGGATGCAGCGGGGCCCGATATCAAGCGTCTGTACTCGCAGCATTCCACGGGCAATATCTGGCCGTACATGACCGACACTGCCGGCAACATCTGGGGCGTGCCGCGGCAGGGCGTGGCCCAGAACCAGCACGTTACCTGGTGGCGCACCGACTGGCTGAAGGAGTTCAACCTGCCCATCCCTAGCACCCTGGAAGAGGCAGAGAAAACCTTCGAGACCTTCCGCAAGAAGTATACCGACTGCATCATCCTCACCAACAGCTTGACGGACCTGCGCAAGGGCACCGTGGGCGGGTTCACCGAGTATGGCGAGTCCCGTTGGCTGGATCCCAAAGACGGCATGCTGAAACCCCCTGTCCTGCAGCCCGGCTACAAGGACTGGGCAACCAAGATGAACGAGTGGTATAAGAAGGGCTGGTTGTTCAAAGAAGCCTTCGGCAGCTTCGATGTACCGGAAGTGGCCAAGACGGGCAAGGTCGGCATGTTCGTAGGCTGGTACTCCCGCGTTACCATCCTCATCCAGCAGATCCTCAGCGCCGTGCCCGGCATGTACTTCGACTTTAACCCCAAGGGCCTCATGGGCCCTAAGGGTCTCATGAACACCTTCAACCTGGGCGGCACCGCGGCTATCATGGTGACCAAGAAATGCAAGGATCCAGAGGCTGCTATCCGTCTCATCAACTGGCAGGTGCAGGACACGACCAATTTCCTGATCTCCTACTACGGCATTCCGGGCAAGGACTGGAAGTGGGATGACGCCGAAAACGCCAAGTTCGGCAAGAGGTTCTACATCAACCGACTGATCACGCCCGAGACGCCGGGCGCACGCATCTATGCCGGTGAGTTCTGTTGCACGCCTGGCCCCGTGACGGAGCAGAGCTTCGGACCAAATGATGCCCAGTGGCGACGCCACTACGAGTGGCTGCGAGACTGGAACTGGAACCTGTCGACAGGCAAGATGCCGCCCGATGTGGGCGTCCCGTTCGATGTTGGCGGCATCCGCAAGGCTTTCCCCGGCCTGGCCGATTTCGAGCGTCTTGTTGATGAAGAGACGGTCAAGTTCATCACTGGTGTGCGTCCGCTCACCGAATGGGACGCCTTCCTGAAGCAACTCGAGGCGGCAGGCCTCCAGGAGTGGATCAAGGCCTACACCGCCGAATACAAGAAGTACAAGAAGTAGTCTGTAGCCCGGCCTGCGGCAGGTACAACCGCGGCCAACCAGCTCGACATGCTTGTCCCAGCGGACGCTGCGGGACGTGCAGCGTCCGCTGGGACGCGGCTTCTCCTCAGTGCGCAAGGTAGAGCTCGCCGTGCCTTGACGGGCAAGAAGGATGGGAACGATGTCATTCAGCGGCGTCGAAGTACCACAGGTTGATCTGTCTTTCCAACGCACGCAAGAGCCCTTCAGCCTCAAACGGCTGGCGCGGGGCATCAGAATGAACTACTTCTACTACCTCCTGATGCTGCCCGGGCTACTGTACTTTCTGGTCTTCCATTACGTGCCCATGCTCGGCATCGTGATTGCCTTCAAGGACATTACGCCGTTCTCCGGTCTGGAAGGCATCATCCATCAGCCCTTCGTCGGCTTCAAGCATTTCGAGATCTTCTTCAAGTCCTATTTCTTCAAGAACGTCATGGCGAACACTCTGATCATCAGCGGCATGAAGATGGCCTTCACCTTTCCTGCCCCCATCATTCTGGCACTGCTGATCAACGAAGTGCGGGTCACCTGGTTCAAGCGCACGGTGCAGACAATCTCCTACATGCCGCACTTTCTGTCCATGGTCATCGTGGCCGGTCTGGTCATGGCCATGCTGAGCACTCAGGGCGGTCTGGTCAACCAGGTGGTTGCTGCGCTTGGCGGCGAGCCCCGCGCCTTCCTGGGCGATCCCAAGG
>DAOUCN010000260.1:0-10490 GCA_034431995.1 Chloroflexota bacterium
ACTTTCAAGCGCTCCGTCTCTGGCACGGCGTCCAGTGCTTTCGATGTGGCTGGTGATTTGCTGGGGGGCATCTTCGGCGCCGCCCGCGACGTAACCGACCGGGCCCGGCAGGCAGCGTGGGAGAAAGAGCACGATGCCGCTTTCACAGCGGCCATGGCCGAGGTGCAACCTCTGTTCAAGCGCTGCCCCCGCTGCGCCCATTACGTCTGTGCGAACTGCTGGAACGAGCAAGCGGGGTTATGCGTGGACTGCGCCCCCGAGCTGGCGAGCGAGACGGAGGCAAGTCGAGCGCAGGTTAGCATTGAGCAGATGCAGGAGCAGATGCGCTCGTCCAAGGTCTTCAGCAGTGGCCTCGGTCAGAAGCCAAAGGTCTGCCCTCAGTGCGGCAAGCCTGTTGGTGCGGAGAAGTTCTGCGGCAACTGTGGTGCTGCGCTGACGTTCATCACATGCCCGTCGTGCGGCCACCAGAACAGGGCCACCATGCGCTTCTGCGGCGAGTGCGGCACGAGACTGCGCTAGATTCTTCAGGTGCTATTGACAAGCGTCCTCAAAGGCGGTACAATTGTTGCTGTCGCCACAGATACGTCGCTGTGCTGAGCAACGGATAAACGGACAACCCGTTTATCCGTTGTTGCGTGTTATTGGTGGCGTTGCCTTGGGGGCTCGGGTGGGGAGTTGACCAGTTGGTATGAACCTTGTCGAGCAAGACAACGGGACAACGGTGCTGCGCCGGCGGGCGGAGGGGCCCCCGCGTCCCACATGGCGGTCGTGGCTGATCGGCCGGCCGCTGGCTACGGCAGATGCACCGCAGGAGACGATCGGCAAGTTTGTTGGCCTGGCAGTCTTTGCCTCGGACGCCCTTTCGTCCACCGCCTACGCCACCCAGGAGATCTTGGTCATTCTGGCGGCTGCGGGCACGGCAGCCTTTGTGTTTGCTTTCCCGATCTCCCTGGCCATCGTTGTCTTACTGGCCATCGTTGTGCTCTCCTATGAACAGATCGTCTACGCCTATCAGGACGGCGGTGGAGCGTACATCGTGGCCCGGGACAACTTGGGCGAATTGCCTGCCCAGACAGCCGGCGCTGCCCTGCTGACGGACTACATCCTGACCGTGGCGGTCTCCATCTCCTCTGGCGTGGCCCAGATCACGTCTGCCTTTCCAGCCCTTTTCGCGTACAGGGTCTACCTCGCTGTTGCCATAATCCTCTTCATCATGCTGGTCAATCTGCGGGGGGTGCGGGAGTCGGGGGTCGTCTTTGCCATCCCCAGCTATTCCTTCATTGTGATGATGTACCTGACTGTCGTTGTCGCATTCCTCCGCTACATCCTCGGTTCGCTCGGTAGTGTTGTGGACCCACCACCCATGGACGTCGCCCACGGGGCCCAGGCAGTGTCCCTCTTTCTGATTCTCCATGCCTTCTCCAGCGGGACCACCGCCCTGACCGGGGTGGAAGCTATTTCCAACGGCATCACCGCCTTCAAGGAGCCGCGCGGGCGCAACGCCGGCATAACTCTGCTTTGGATGGGGGCCATTCTCGGCTCTTTGTTCCTGGGCATCACCTTCCTGGCGGGCAAGATCGGTGCTATCCCCGCTGAGACCGAGACGGTGATCTCCCAACTCGCGCGCACGGCTTTTGGTGGACAGGGCATTCCCTACCTGGCGGCAATCGCGGCGACGGCATTGATTCTGATCATGGCCGCCAATACGTCCTTTGCCGGTTTTCCCCGCCTCAGCGCCGTATTGGCTGCCGACGGCTTCTTGCCTCGCCAGCTCACCTATCGCGGTAGCCGGCTCGTGTATTCCAGTGGCATTATGCTCCTGGCTCTGATGGCCTCGCTCTTGATCGTCATTTTCAATGCCAGCATGACCCGGCTCATTCCTCTCTACGCCATCGGCGTGTTCCTGTCCTTCACCCTGTCACAGGCAGGCATGGCCCGCCGCTGGTCAAAGATCGGCCAGCTTCTACCGGGGCAGGAGAAGCGCGAGCGCGGGTCGACCCTGCGCTATGAGTCAGGCTGGACACTGAAGATGGTGATCAACGGTTTCGGGGCAGTGTGTACGGCTGTGGTGACGCTCGTTTTCGCCAGCACCAAGTTCCGCGATGGCGCCTGGATCATCATCTTTGTTATCCCTGCACTGGTGGCGCTTTTCTCGGGCATCCATCGCCACTACCGCGCTCTTGCCGCCCAGCTCTCCCTGGAGGAGTATGGCGCGCCGGCGCGCATCGCCCGCCATCGGGTCATCCTGCTCATTGGCGGGGTGCATCGCGGCACGCTGGAAGCCTTGCGCTATGCCCGTTCCCTGTCGGACGACATCACGGCTGTGCATGTCTCCATTGATCCTGTGGAAGCTGAGAAGGTGCAGCACAAGTGGGATACCTGGGGCAACGGCGTGCGCCTGGTGATCCTGGATTCGCCCTACCGTCTGCTGCTGGAACCGCTTCTGGACTATGTCGAACACATCGCTGAGGATAGGCAGCCGAATGAGATCATTACCGTCGTAGTGCCGCAGTTCGTGCCCCGTCACGCGCGTCACGGCTTGCTGCACATGCGCACGGCAGACGTGCTGCGCCAGGTCTTGCTCCACAAGCCAGGCATCCTCATTACGGATGTACGTTGTCAGGTGGAATAACATGAAAGTCATAGTTGTGGGATGTGGGCGCGTGCGTTCGGATCTCGCCTATCGGCTGTTCAAGAAAGACCACGATGTGGCCGTCATTGACAATGTGCCAGCCGCTTTCGACAACCTACCGCCCGATTTCCGTGGCCGCATCGTGGAAGGCGAAGCCCTCAACCAGGATGTGCTACGGCGTGCCGGCATTGAGGAGGCGGACGGTCTCGCCGCCGTCACCAATTCCGATGCCCTCAATGCCGTGGTGGCGCATCTGGCACGGGCCGTCTATGACGTTCCCCATGTGGTCGTGCGCAACTATGATCCCCGCGCCCTCCCCCTGCACGAGGCCTTCGGCCTGCAGGTTGTGAGTTCTTCCACCTGGGGGGCGCAGCGCCTGGAAGAGCTGCTCTACCACAAGGAAGTACGCACGGTCTTCTCGGCTGGCAACGGCGAGGTGGAGATCTACGAATTCATGATCCACAAGCCCCTGCATGGCCTTCCTCTGCGCGAGCTGCTGCCGCCCGGGTGTGTCCCCGTGGCCTTGACGCGCGCTGGCCGGGCATGCCTACCCGATCCAGGCATGGCCCTTGAGGAGTGTGACGTGGTGCTGGTGAGTGCCACCCTGGAGGGCATCGAGGTGTTGCGCCAACGTCTGCGGGAGGCGGGGGAGGAATAGCATGATTGTCCTTATTGCCGGCGGTGGTCGCACTGGGGCTCAGTTGGCTACCCTGTTGTTGGCCCAGGGGCACGACGTGCGCCTGGTCGAGCCCCGGGCTGACATTCTGTCCCGCCTCCACCGCCAGTTGCCCACCGAGGCGATCTTCTCCGGTCAATACACCGACCCGCGTGTCCTCGAGCAGGCAGGTATCCACGAAGCCCAGGTCGTCGTCGCCTGCACTGCCAACGACCATGACAATCTCGCTCTGTGTTTCTTTGCCCGTACCCGCTACCAGGTGCCGCGCACTATTGGCCGCATCAACAACCCGCGCAATGCCTGGCTCTTCGACAAGAGGTTCCATGTAGATGTGGCCCTCAATCAGGCGGAGATCCTGTCCAGTCTGCTTGAGGAAGAGATGTCCTTGGGTGACATGATGACCCTGCTCAAGCTGCGTCGGGGTCGCTATTCCCTGGTCGAAGAGAAGATCCCCGAGGGGGCCATCGCCGTGGGCAAAGCCATTCGTGACCTTGCGCTACCCCCCAATTCGGTGATTGCCGCTGTCATCCGGCATGGCCAGGTTATGATCGCCCATGGCAAGACGGTGTTTGAAGTGGGAGACGAGGTGCTGGCCATTGTGGATCCCGAGGCGGCGGACGTTCTCGCCACCCTCTTTGGCCGGCCCAAGTCTGGGAGTACATAACGTGCGCCTGCACCTGGCCACGGCAACGTGGCGGCTGCTGGCCATCCTTGTGCTGACGTTCCTTGTTCACCTGTTGGTTATCGGCGAGCCTTTTGGCCGTGACCAGGGCATCTTTGCCTACATCGGCGATACACTCCTCCACGGCGGCGTGCCCTACCTCGACGCCTGGGACCATAAGCCGCCGGGGCTGTATGCCATTTACGCCCTGGCCTTCGCCCTCTTCGGCCGGGGCATGCCGAGCGTGCATCTCCTGGAAGCCTTCGCCATCACCCTCGCTGCCCTCGCTCTCTACGCCGTGGGTTGTCTCACCTGCGGGCAGCGGGCAGGTCTGCTTGCTGCCCTGTTCTATGGTCTCGGCGCGACGTTGCTTTTTGAATGGTGGGACCGCGGCCAGGCCGAGGTCTACATGGGCCTGACGGGGACGGTGGCGGTGTATTGCTTCCTGCGCCACCGCGTAGGGGCGAACGCAAGGCTCGCCCCTGGCCGGGGCGAACACAAGGTTCGCCCCTACATGTTCCTGTGCGGCCTTTTCTGCGGGTTCACCCTCTATCTGAAACCGACGGGCGCTCCTCTCGTCGCCGGTCTGTTCTTGGCCCTGGTGCTGATGTCATGGCGCAAGGGTGCGGCTCGCGTCGTCTCCCTGGCCGCCAGCATGGGCCTGGGCTTCGTCGTCTCGTTTGTTCCCCTGGTTATGTACTTTGCTGCTAATGGTGCTCTGGACGATTTCGTGCAGAGTGTCGTCGTGTTCAACACATACCACGCCCGCATCGGCGGCAATCCAACCCTGGCTGGCATCGTCAGCGGGACGCTGGACTTCCTCGCTGCAATGAACATCCTGGCCCCTCTGGCGCTGGCAGGGATCGCACTGGCATGTGCGCGGAGGGACGGCTCCTCGCCACATGCTGCGCCCCTACTCCTTGTCTGGCTGGTGGCCTCGGCCGCGGGCATCTGGACCCAGGGCAAGTTCTTCAGCTATCATTGGTCGCCGGTGCTACCGCCCCTGGCCCTGTTCGCAGCGATAGCGGTGGAGTATGCGGCGCGCGAGCTTGCCATGTTCTGGGGCGCGCGGCGCGTCGAAAGCACACCCGTGGCTGGGCCGCCAGGCGCCATTTCCCAACCGCAGAGATCGCAGAGGGCGCAAAGGCAGAAGTTGCCCTTTGCGTTCTCTGCGCCCTCTGCGGTTGGAATCCTGGTCTATGGCCTCATCGCTATCATCTATATCGCCGCCCTGGCCACCGATCACGCGTCGAAGTGGACACGCGACCTCTCCTTCCTCCTGGGCCGCACGCCCAGCGACGCCTACCTGGCCCAGTTCGGCCATAACATCCAGGGGCGAGATATCTATTCGTTCTCAGAGACACAGGACACGGCCCGCTATCTCCAGGCTCACACCAATGCCGACGACTATGTCCTCGTCTGGGGCTTCCAGGCCCTCGTCAACTTCCTGGCCGAGCGCCGCTCCCCCACCCGCTACATCTTCAACTACCCCCTTAGCTTTGACCGGCCGGAGAGCGCTTTTCGCGTCGAGGCCCGACGTACCTTCCTGCGCGACCTGAAGGAACGCCCGCCTGTCTACATCGTCCTGGTCACCAACGACGTGAACCCCTTGCAGCCGGCGGACTCGTCCACCCTGGTGGCCGACTTCCCGGAGTTCCAGGACATCATTCGTCAGCGATACCGTCTGGAAACAGACATCGGCGAGTTTCATCTGTACAGGAGGATAGATGCGTAGCTATCGCATTGCCGTCATCCCGGGCGATGGCATCGGCCAGGAGGTCATGCCGGCGGGCGTGCAGGTGCTGGAGACAGCGGCGCGGCAGGACGGCGGCTTTCGCCTGCAGTGGGCATCATTTCCCTGGGGCTGCCAGTACTATCTTGAGCACGGCAAGATGATGCCAGCCGATGGTCTGGACATCCTGCGCGGGTACGACGCCATCTACTTCGGCGCGGTGGGCCTGCCCGCGTCGGTGCCCGACCATGTGTCCCTGTGGGGTCTTATCCTGCCCATTCGCAAGACCTTCGAGCAGTACGTGAACCTGCGGCCGGTGCGCCTGCTGCCTGGCATCGTCGGCCGCCTGCGCGACAAGACGGCCAAGGACATTGACTTCGTGTGCGTGCGAGAGAACACCGAGGGCGAATACTCCGGCGCTGGCGGGCGCGTCCATGTAGGCACGCCCCACGAGGTGGCCGTACAGACGACGATCTTCACCCGCCAGGGCGTAGAACGGGTCATGCGCTATTCCTTCGGGCTGGCCCGCACACGACGCAGGAAGGTGACCAGCGCGACGAAATCCAACGCCATGCAGCACGTTATGGTCTTCTGGGACGAGATCTTCAGCCAGGTGGCAGCCGACTATCCCGATGTGACCACCGAGAAGTGGCACGTGGACGCCCTGGCCGCCCGCTTCATTACGCATCCGGAGACCCTGGATGTGGTGGTGGCCTCGAACTTCTTCGGCGATTTCCTGTCCGACATCGGCGGCGCCCTGATGGGCAGTTTGGGCATGCCCGCCAGCGCTAATATCAATCCTGACAGGCGCTACCCCTCTATGTTCGAGCCCGTGCACGGTTCTGCGCCCGACATTGCCGGCAGGGGCATCGCCAATCCGATCGCCACCATCTGGGCGGGGGCGATGATGCTGGATTTCCTGGGCGAAACCAACGCCGCTCGTCGCGTCCGCGAGGCTGTTGAGAGAGTGACGGCTGAGGGCCGCGTGCTCACGCCAGACCTGGGGGGCAAGGCGAGCACGAGCCAGGTGGCAGAGGCGGTGTGCGTCAGGCTGTGAGGCGGTTGGGATAGAGTTGGAAGGAGCCATGTGCTCTCGCCGCTGTCAATCAAATGAGAATGTTACTGGGCGGAGCCATTC
The DNA here is from genome assembly GCA_034431995.1 of Chloroflexota bacterium. Taxonomy (GTDB): domain Bacteria; phylum Chloroflexota; class DTOL01; order DTOL01; family DAOUCN01; genus DAOUCN01. The sequence goes on from DAOUCN010000260.1 coordinate 6,840, forward strand.
CGTCAGATGATAGTGTTACCAAGCCCCAGCCTCCTTGTCATAATGATGGTGTGGTGTTGATAGACTCGGTATCAGCCGCGTCTGCGCAGGGCATATCCATGATGCGATCGATCAACGCGTAGATCTCGTGCCGCAAGCGGCGGGGATTGATCCCGTCGCGGAGGCGCTCCAGTTGCTCACGGCGCTCGGGGGTGATGGCTGCCGTGGCAGATAACCGGTCCAATGGGGGCTTCGGTGTATCGTAGCGCCGCCGAATAGTTCTCTGTCCGTCTGCTGCCACGACACTGTCCTTCCCGATGAGGCGCATCGCCGGCTGGAATAGGTTGTCGTAGACCCAGAGCTGCTCATAGAGCCGGTTGAGAGCCAGTGTCTGCGCGATGGTGTCAAACCGCTGATCGCCCAGGTAGGCCCGGACATGGCTCTGATTGCGTTGCTCGACAAAGCGGTTGTCGTTCTTGTGGTATGGGCGACTGCGGCTTAGCATCGCGGCGGGCATCTTGCTCCGCCAGAACTTCAGCAGGTAGGCGTTGAAGAACTCGCTGCCGTTGTCGGGGTGGAGTTCCAGGATGGTGAAGGGCAACTGCTGTTGAACGCGACCAAAAGCCTTCTGGAGGCGATCATAGCTTCGACCCAGCAGCGCAACTCGCTCAGTCCACCCTGTCGCGACATCAACCAACTGCAAGGTATGACTATACTGGCCTGCGCTTGTTGCGCCACAATGATGCACAAGGTCGACCTCGAAGTGCCCCGGGTCGGTGGTATCCCACGGGATGACGGTCATCGGTATATCTTTGGTCAGGGCGGGGTTGGAAGTGGACCGCGGGCGCAGACGTGGCTCATCCTGACGCAGACGCTTCACAATGCGGTACACACTGCTGGTGCTGATGGCGGCCAGTTTGCCGAGCAACTGCGGCGTGACGGTTATCTCGCCGTGCCGGGCCAACTGCTGCGCCATGGCGACCAGGTTGGGCGTGAGACGCTCTGGACATGGGTGGTCGTAGCTTTCCAGGATGATGCGCAAGGCGTCGTCCACCTCCGATCCGTACCTTGCTCCCCGCTGCTTCTGACGAGGGTGGCGGGCAAGATCACCGGCCAAAAGGCGGATGAGCGACTTGCGATGCATCTGCGTGACAGCTTCCATCTCGTTGAGAAGCTGCGCCCGCTCAGCCCTATCCGCGTTGGCGTAGCGAAGAGCCTGGATCCTCAGGTACTTGCGTCGTTCGTCGATAGACATAATCTTGTGGGGTGGCATAGTCTCCTCGGTAACATTTTCATTTGGAGACAGTATACCACATGGTAACATTTTACCTGAAGGAACGCGTCTCCTTGACGCGTAGGGCCATGGGCTGTATACTTCCACCGCGGGTGGGTAGACGCCTGCTGACAGCGTGGCGGGAGTGAAGCGGATTCCGGGCTACCGGGGGAATCCTGAGCGAAGGCCGTGGTTGCTACCTGACACAGCGGAAACCCGGGCGACGTTGGCGGAAATGGTTGCGGTGTCGCCGAAAGCGTTGCCGGAACAGACCGCGGTCCTTGTCAGGTTACGACATTCCAACAAACAGAAGAGGAGAACCCAAAATGACTATGACAACTGACATTATTCGCCAGACCCTGAAAGAAATGCGCGTTGCCGGGCAAGTTGACGAATATGCGTACGCAGTATTGGACAAAGCAGCTCAAACCGCCGCAGGGCATCTGATGAGTCGGCTCTCTTATGCCTCAGGCGCAGATACGCTGAAGAGAATGTCACAGACTCTCAAGAGCGAGGCTGGTGGTAGGATTGACTTCGAGAAAGCTCTGGAACTGGCCTTCTACATCGACCTGAATCTGAAAAACGTCACCACGGGTATATGCCCGACTTGTCAGGGGCAAAAGAAAGTCACGTGCCCACGCTGCAAGGGTGTAGGCTGTAGAGCGAGAGCGCGAGGTCAAACATACGATTGCGACGGGTCTGGTGTTACGATTTGTCCAACCTGCCTAGGACATGGTGCAGTGGATTACGGAGGACTCCCATGAGCTATGCAGGTACAGGAGAGTAGACCATGAAGAATCTCACGCGCATAACCTTTGATCCGAATGTGATCGGTGGCAAGCCCTGTCTTCGCGGGCTGCGCGTCACCGTCGGAACCGTGGTTGGCCTGGTGGCCTCAGGCTATTCCATCGCCGAGATTCTCAAAGCATATCCCTACTTGGAGGAAGAAGACATCCGTGAGGCACTGGCGTATGCGGCCTGACGAGCAGAAGAGGTCGAACTGCCACTGGTGACTGCATGAGAGCAGTCCTGTCAACACTCTCGTGCTTGGCGCGTTTGACACACCACCCCGAAAGTAGTATAGTGATGGCATGAAAACCAAGACTTCAATCACCCTGTCTGAAGACGTTGTCATGGACGTGGATAGGCTATCAGGTCAACACGGGAGCCGGTCTGAGTTCATCGAACTCGCTCTGCGTAGCTACATCGCTCAACTGATGCGCGAAGAGCGAGACGGGAACGACTTGGAGATCATCAACCAGCATGCTGACCGCCTTAACGAAGAGGCACTAGACGTTCTTGCGTATCAGGTGGTCTGGTGAAACGCGGCGAGCTCTATCGGGTCATCCATCCCTCCTCACGAGACCCCAAGAAATCACGCGTCTTTGTGGTCGTCAGTCGCCAAGTGCTGATAGACTCGCGCTTTTCCACCGTCATCTGTGCCCCCGTCTATTCCGTCCACGATGGTCTGTCCACTCAAGTACTCGTTGGGATAGACGAGGGCTTGAAGCACGACAGTAGTATCCACTGCGACGAGCTGGTCAGTCTCCCCAAGTCGGCCCTCACCAATTTCGTCGGCGAACTTGGCCCCCGAAAGATCGAAGCACTCAACGTAGCTCTTCGCATCGCTCTGGATATCTCAGGTTGATTGTATCTAACTTCAGGAACGGAGCCCCAACATGCATGCACGCCGACCATGTCAATGCTCTTGATTGGCTGCCCGCAGTATGGTACACTATGACCAGCCCCGATGAACATGGCGCACACAATACTAACAAGGAGGTCTTCTCATGGCGGACTTTGCCGCAATTGCGCAGAATCTCATTGACGGACGGGCGAAAGAAGTCAAGCAGATGGTCAGCGATGCCATCGCGGAGGGAGTCGCTCCTGGTGACATCCTCAACAATGCCCTTATTGTGGGCATGAACGAGGTGGGGCGGCGCTTCAAGGCCAACGAGTTCTATGTGCCCGAGGTGCTCCTGGCAGCGCGAGCCATGCACGCAGCGATGGACGTCCTCAAGCCCCTGCTGGCCGCTAGCAAGGTCAAGCCCCGAGGTGTTGTCACCCTAGGGACGGTCAAGGGAGACCTGCATGACATCGGCAAGAATCTTGTCGGGATGATGATGGAAGGTTCTGGCTTTCAGGTCATTGACCTGGGTGTGGACTGCGCGCCCGACAAGTTCGTGGCGGCGGTAAAGGAACACAAGCCCGACATCGTAGCCATGTCCGCCCTGCTGACTACAACCATGGTCAACATGAAGGGCACAATTCAGGCCATCGCCGAGGCTGGTCTGCGCAAGAAGGTCAAGGTCATGGTGGGCGGCGCACCCCTGACCCAGCGCTATGCCGACGAGATTGGCGCCGACGGCTATGCGCCCGATGCCGCCTCGGCCGCCGAG
>DAOUCN010000261.1:0-4371 GCA_034431995.1 Chloroflexota bacterium
CGGAGATGCTCGGCGGGAGGGGCTGCAGAACTTCGGCGCGGCGGCGGAGGGCGCGATAGGGGTCGTACACATCGTCGTCTTTCCAGCCGCTACCATGGTTCCAGAGAATGAGGGCATAGCGCTCGGCGGGAAAGCTGGTCACGCCCCAGGTGATGAAGTCTATGAGCACCTGGCGGTCACCGCTATTGGTGGGGCCCAGGTCTTGTACTATGTCGGTGCGCAGGTCAGGGCCTTTCGTCAGGTGATAGCGGCGGCTGACGCCGTCGGTCATGGTGTCGAACTGGGCGACCACGTTCATAGCGTCGCCAGAGCCGACCTCCTTCATCTCAGCCAGGTCGGCGTAGCCCTCGCCTTCCAGGCTGGACAGATAGCGGCCGTTGTCGCCAGCAAGGTAAACGAGAACTGTCCACGCTTTCATTCCGTGTACCTGCCGATGATGACAACTGCATTCATGCCGCCCAGGCCGAATGAGTTGGACATGGCGATGTTCACGGTAGCCTTACGGGCTGCGTTGGGTACGCAGTCCAGGTCACATTCGGGATCGGGCGTCTCGTAGTTGATGGTGGGATGAATCATGCCATCCCGAATCGTGAGAATAGTGACGATGGCCTCCACGGCGCCTGCTGCGCCCATGAGATGCCCCAACATAGACTTGGTCGAGTTGACAGGGATGCGGTAGGCATGGTCGCCGAAGACGCTCTTGATTGCCCTAACCTCGGCGACGTCGCCCAGGGGCGTGCTGGTGGCATGGGCATTGATGTAGTCTATGTCGGTGGGCTTGAGGCCCGCGTCTTGCAAGGCCCAACGCATGGCGCGGGCCGCGCCGTTGCCGTCTGGATCGGGAGCGATCAGGTGGTAGGCGTCGTTGGACGCGCCGTAGCCCAGGATTTCGGCATAGATGCGTGCGCCCCGCTGGCGAGCGTGGGTCAGGCTCTCCAGGATGAGGATGCCGCAGCCTTCGCCACCGACAAAGCCATCGCGCGTCTTGTCGAAGGGGCGGCTGGCTTTCTGGGGCGGGTCGTTGCGCTGGGTGTAGCCTCTGTTGGCGGAGAAGGCGGCCAGCGCCAGTTCGCAGACGCCTGCCTCAACGCCACCGGCGACAATGGCCTCCGCAGAGCCACGACGAATGACCTCCGCCGCCTCGCCGATGCCTTGAGTGCCTGCCGCGCAGGCGGTCACCACGGTCATGTTGTAGCCCTTGATGCCGTTGACATAGGCGACCCAGAAGGCGGCCATGTTGGCCGGCGCAGTGACGACATAGAACGGGGACACGCTCGTAGGCCCACGTTCGACGAGGGTGCGGACGGCCGTCTCGTGGTCCCCCAGCCCCCCCATGCCGACACCCAGGAGGACGCCCACCCGCTCACAGTTCTCCGCGGTGATCTTGAGGCCGCTGTCTTTCAATGCCTGGGAGGCGGCCGCGACGGCGAACTGGGAGAAGCGTCCCATGCGCTTGGCATCGCGGAACTCCATGAAGGCGCGGGGATCGAAACCTTTGACTTCGCCGGCGATGCGGGTGGGGAAGCGCATCAGGACCTCAGGGTTGAGGGATGTGACATAGTCCACGCCGGAGCGGCCGGCGAGCAGCCCTTGCCAGGTCTGTTCTGCTGATAGCGCCAGGGGAGTGACGGCACCTATGCCGGTGACGACAACGCGCGTCTGCTGTGATGGCATTGTTTCTCCTCGCGATTTGGTGGCCTCGGTTCACTTCGGAGGCTCGATCTCCCGACGATAGGGGATGGGGATATACTGGACCGACGGTCGCCGTTGCGCCGGCTGTGGGTACAGGTTCATGAGTTCGTAGACCTCGGCTGGCAATGCGCCCCGCACTGGTAGCCCCAGGGACGACGCCTCTTCCAGACTGATGGGGTAGTCGTGGGTCCAGCGGCCACAGCTCATGACATCGGCCAGCTCTTTGGCCCTGTCCTCACTCATGCCGTTGGCCATGAGAATGGATTTCACGGTCGTATGGACCTGCGTGATCGCCTTGCGAGCGACATCGGCCAGGATGAGGGTACGGTCATCTGTCTCGTTCACATCTTTGCGGGCCACCGCCGCCAGAATGGAAGTGGCGGGGAATTCGCCCAGTTGCGGGTCTACCGGGCCCAGGACAGCGTTCTCGTCCAGGACGATCTCGTCGGCGGCCATGGCGATGAGGGTACCGCCGGACATGGCGTAGTGAGGCACGAATACGGTGACCTTGCCCTTGTGGCGAACGAGGGCATGGGCGATCTGCTCGGCGGCAAGGACGAGACCGCCCGGCGTGTGCAGAATGATGTCAATAGGCATGTCTTCCGGCGTGAGGTGAATGGCACGCAGGAGAGCCTCGGAGTCTTCGATGTCCACGTAGCGGGCGATGGGGATACCGAGGATGGCCATTGCCTCCTGGCGGTGGATGAGGGTGATGAGGCGCGACCCCCGCTTCTTCTCGATGGCCCGCATGAGTGCCAAGCGGCGGCCTTCGATCATCCGCTGCTGGAGGACAGGGATGATGGTCATGATGATGAACAAGACCCACAGTAGACTGAAGAAGTCAACAGACACGCTTGCGCTCCTGCTACGTCTATGATATGATGGAAGTGTGCTGTCATTATACCGTCTTGCCTGTTTTTTGACAAGGGACGGTCAGAGATCAGCGGCTAGCGGCCAGCACTCGGGCGCGCAGCGTCAGTCTCTGTGATCTGACCTCTGACTACTGGCATCTGACTGCTGGCTCATGGTTGACCTGCTCATCGAGCACGCTGCCCAGGTCGTCACCGTCGCCGGGCCGGGCCCGCGACGGGGAAAGGACATGGCAGACATCGGCGTGATCGCCGATGGGGCCGTGGCCATCGCGGGAGAGCGCATCGTGGCTGTGGGACCGAGTCGCGAGGTGCGTGGCCTGGCTGGCCCACAGACGCAGGTGATTGACGCGACGGGCCGCGTGGTCATGCCCGGGTTCGTGGACGCCCACACCCACCTGGTCTTTGCCGGGGACCGGGTGGACGAGTTCGAGGAGCGGCTAAGGGGAGCGACCTACCTAGACATCCTGGCTAGGGGAGGCGGCATCCTGAGCACCGTGCGGGCCACGCGCCAGGCAAGCGCTGAGCGACTCCTGGCCGAGGCGCGGGCACGGCTGGACAGGATGCTGGCCTGTGGCACCACGACAGTGGAGGCCAAGACCGGCTATGGTCTTGATCTGGCCAATGAGATGAAGATGCTGGCCGTCGTCGCGTCCCTGGAGCGCCAACATCCCGTCACGGTGGTGCCGACGTTCCTCGCTGCCCATGCGGTGCCGCCGGAGTTCACTGGCGACGCCGACGGCTACGTCGCAGTCATAGTCAACGAGATGCTGCCGGAGGTACAGCGCTGGGGGCAGGCAGAGCAGGCGGCGGGGGGCAACGGCGGGCCGATCCCTTTCCCGGCAGCGCTCTTCTGTGATGTCTTCTGTGACCAGGGAGCCTTTGGCCTGGAGCAGTCCAGGCGGGTGCTGACGGCGGCCAAGAACCATGGTTTCGGCCTGAAGATCCACGCCGACGAGTTTGCCTCTCTCGGCGCAGCGGGTCTGGCGGCGGAGGTGGGCGCGGCATCGGCAGAGCACCTGGCGGCTACAACGCGCGTAGACATGGAGCGCATGGCGGCGGCTGGCGTCATTGGGGTGTTGCTGCCGGGCACGACCTTTGGCTTGGGGAGCAGCCACTACGCCGACGCCCCCACCATGGTCGGGGTGGGCATGGCTCTGGCCCTGGGGACGGACCTCAATCCAGGGACGTGCTACTGCGAGTCCATGGTGTTCATGGTAGCCCTGGCCTGCCGCTACCTGAGGCTGACGCCTGCGGAAGCCATCTGTGCGGCCACGCTGAACGCAGCTCACGCTACAGGTGTGGGCCATCTCGTGGGCAGCCTGGAAGCGGGCAAGCTAGCGGACGTGCTGATCGTGGATGTGCCCGATGTCCGGTATCTTGGCTATCGCTTTGGCGGCAATCCGGTGCAGACGGTGATCAAGTTCGGGCGGGTGGTGAGTGCCCTCACCCCGACCCTCTCCCTGCGAGAGAGGGCATCTGTGTCCCCTGGCCCGCGGGAGAGAGCGTCTTCATTCCCTCTCCCCGTGGCAGAGGGATAGGGTGAGGGTTGAGAGGAGGCGGTCTCGTGGGCATTCTGGACAAGCTGAGCGGCATACTGGGCCCCAAGGGCGGGGGGAAAGCCACCGAACCGGTTGACGAGCATGGCATGTATTTCTACGTGCGCTGCAACGCCTGCGGCGAGAAGATCCGTGTGCGCGCAGACAAGCGCTGGGATCTGGCTCAGGAGTACGACGACAACGATCGCGTCTGCGGCTACACCATGGACAAGGATGTGCTGGGCAACAAGTGCTTCCGTATGATGTACCTG